>JBGPWS010000254.1:0-6767 GCA_041492345.1 Pyrinomonadaceae bacterium
AGCATCGGGCGCGTACGACAGATTTCGTTTCACGCGCACTTCTTCAAACACGCGGTCGCGCAGCAAAGACGACGCGACCCGCATCGGATAAATGTCGGGCGAAGTTATCGACGGCGCGGTGAACAATCCCTGGATGTAGTTGGTTGGCAGCGGTCGACTGGTGACCTCGACGGTCGACGATGTGAACGAGAGCGGCGGCGTCGGCCGTGGCTTGTAATCGCCGCGCGGCAGCTTTCCAAATGAAGCAGCAATGCGCGGTTTCAGTTGCGCAGCGTCAAGATCGCCAACGATGACGAGCAGCAAGCGCGAGGTCTGCATCATCTTTTGATGGTAAGCGCGCAGGTCTTCGGCGGTCAGGCGACTGACGTTCTCAGCGGTGCCTTCGGGCCGGTTCAAGTAGGGATGGCCTACATAAGCAACGCGCTCCTGCAAACGCTGCAAGTAACCGTCCGGTTCGTCGGCCTCACCTTGCAGCCCGGCCAGGATGCGCGATTGCACCAGGGCCACATCTTCTTTGGTGAATGATGGATGTAACGCGACGTCGGTGAAGATCTCCCACGAGCGATCGAAGTTCGCGCGCGTAGCGGCCATTGAGAGCGAAGAGTAATCGTAGTTCACGCCTTCGCCGATCACCGTTCCCATCCGCGCCGTTTCTTTGCGCATGCGGTCGCGCGGAAAGTTGGCGCTCGCTTCGCTGGCTACATTCAGCATGAACGCTTCCACGCCGGCGTTGCTTGCGCTGATATTCTCGACGCCTCCGCGAATGAAAAGTCCGGCGGCGACTGTCTGGCTGCCTTCGCGACGCTTCACCAGAACTTTAAGCCCGTTGATTTCGAACTCGGTAACCAGAGCAGCCTGGCGGGCGATGACGCTTTGAAAGTCCGGCGCGGTTGCCGGCGGAGTTGATTGCGCTTGCCCCAACGGCGCGACCGTGATGAGTAGGCAAAGAACAGTAAGCAGTAGGCAGTAAGCAGTAGGCAGGACCTTGCGTCCAGATGTGTTTTGCTTTCGTAGTGGCATTGAGTTTTCCATTTGAACCTGAAACTTGAAACCTTGGACCTGTAACCGCACTTATTGTCCGATCAGATCCTCCGGCGTGATCTTCGCCTGTTGTTGGGCCTGTTCGGAGATCAAGGCGAGACCGACGTGCGGCTTGCCCTGGATGTACGTCGTGACGTAACGGCTGATGTCGGCGCGCGAAGTGCGACGCAAATTCCCGAGATAACCCCGGAAGTAATCGATGCCGGTTGAGGACCACCAGAAGCCGAGCGTTTTCGCGTACTCGTCAAATTTTTCGCGCGAATAGAGATCGTCCGCCTCGAGCAGTGCTTTCGCGCTCTCGAGCTGTTCGTCGGTGTAGTAATCCTTGTCGTTGAAATGGGCGATCTCATTGTAAATGGCTTTGAGCGCGGCCTGCGCCTTGTCCGGCGTAGTCTGCGCGATGATGTTAATTGGTCCGGTATTGCGTTGCGTGTAATAACCTGTCCCGACAAGGTTGACCAATCCGGTGTCAACCAGGTTGCGTTGAAACCGCGAATCAGGCTGGGCCATGATGAATGAAAAAGTGTCCGCCGCGTAGGTGGCGGCGTCATCCTTGCCGACGGACGGACCATGCCAGCCGATCTCCAGAAGTACATTCGCGACCGGCTGCTTGATGACTCCGCCTTCGCTCTTCTGCAGTGGCGGATGCTCGACCATCGGGAATTCCGCAAAGGGATCTTTCTCGCGCCGGGGCCAATCGCCAAAAAACTCCTGCGCCATCTTGTAAATGTCTTCGGCCTGCACGTCCCCGGTGACCACCAGCGCGGAATTATTTGGCACGTAGTAGCGGCCCTGAATCAGCCGCATCATCGCGGTAGTGGCGCCGGAAACTGTCTGACGATTGCCGAGTGCGTTCTTGCGACTGGGATACTTGTAGAAAAGGCGATCGTTCATCTCGCGATTGAGATAGTAACCAGGTTCTGATTCGTTACGATCAATCTCGCCGATGACTACCTGACGCTCACGCTCGAACTCTCCTTCGTCAAACAGCGGATAGCGCGTCGCGTCGCGCATGAAGTTCATTGCGGCTCGCAGGTTCGGCGAAGTCGTCGTGAAATAGTATTCGACTACTTCCTCGCGGGTCTCGCCGTTGTAAGCAATGCCCAACTGTCCAATCCTTTGCAGATATTGTTCGGCATTGGCGATGGCCCGGTTGGCTTTGAAGAACATGTGCTCGTAGAGGTGCGACAGGCCGTTGAGTTCCGGTGGCTCGGTAAAAGATCCGTTGCGCACAGCCAACTCGATGGTCACAATCGGCACGGAATGATCTTCGAACACGACAACTTCGAGGCCGTTTGCCAAAACCCGGCTCGCAATGTCAGAGACGGGCTTCGCGCTGGTAGTCTTCGCCGGCGCAGCTCCCTGCGATTGCCGCAGCGGAAATAGGGAGGCGGGTACGGGTCGCGCGACAAGCGGCGCGATCATGGAAAAAGTCAGTGCGAGAACTAAAAGAATTCGTTTCACGGCAACTCCCGTTGGTTCGTTTAGAGGCGAGCTACTGCCCGCCCTATCTCATTCGGATTAATTCAATGGCGGGCACTAGCCCGCCTCTAACAAATCAAGGATCGATTTAACGGTGTGGATAAACCCGCCCCTGCACGACAAGTATTCGACGACAAATCTACCACAAAGACTCCACGTCGGAGAACGCTTCATTTATGTGGATTCTTTTACGACTCGGCGTAAGGGATGTTTCTCTTTCAATCGAAGCGGTTCGATGTCGAGTGAGGAAAAATGGATGTCAGCTAACGGAAAGGTGGTAGCTGACTTTTTATGGTGCCGGTGTAGCCGATGAAGAGTAAGGCAGTTCGTAGTCGGCCAATCGTTCGCATGGCTTGAACGAGATTTCCTTCTTCAAGGCCTCGGCTTCATGCAGAATTCGGACGCGCAGCGCAGATTCCTGCCTAATTGGCTTTACCTTTGTCGGGTCGCCGTCATCAGCGCTGCGCGCGATGATCCAGTAGCGCCCGGGCGCGATGTTGCTGATGGCAAAGCTCGCGTCAGCCTCGGCCGCAGTCTCGAAGAACCTGAGCACGTTCTCCGCAGCTTCGCGCTCTATGGGAACGAGGTAGACCCGCATCCCCGTCGGGACGCGCTGCCCCTCCGCAACTGAGATGTGGCCGCGAAGTCCGCCGGCTCCTTCAGTGATAGTCACAGTGAGGCCTGCAACTCGCTCACCTGACTTCAGAGTTAGGCCGTCGCGCGCAATGTTTGGATCGGAAGGTTTCGGCATGGTGGCGGCCGTTCCGATCGAGATCGACCGCAGGTACCAACCCGATCCGGGCAATTGCGCATTGATGCGAAACGCGCCCGCCTGTAAACCACGCATGGTGAAATCCCCCTTCGCTTCGAAACCGGCGTCCACATTTTGATTCAAGAAGCTGAGTGGAGGATCAGGCGTCGCAGTCTGCGCCCGGCCTGCCGGACGGACCGCGCCTTTTGTTTCCGGAACGTAGCGGCGGGCACTAATCACCATCTCCTGCATCGCGAATGGCCGGCGCCTGACACAGTCAGCCGGTGGGTTGCTTTCGAGCACCAGCCGGCCGGCGATCGAGGCCAGAGGAGTAAGGCTCAGATTGATTCCGGTGAGATCCGCCCCCTGGACTTTTACCCGTCGTCCCTCTGAAGCGGAAGGATCACCCGGCGAGGGCGAGAAGCGTTGGGCGTACAACTCGTATTCACCGTCACCAACTCCGTAGAAAGCGTAGGCGTAGCCGTTATAAGAACTTGTGCTCGTGCTCATGACCAGCGTGCGAGTGCGGACGTCGGTGAGCGAGATCGTGGCGTTGATTGTCACCATGGACTGTGTTTGAGCGAGTCCGGCCAGGGTGCCGCTGATCGAGTGGCCGGGTTCACCCCGGTACTGGATGTCCGCCGTGATCTCTTCGCCAGAGTGGATCAGGATCTCTACCGCCGTATCCCGCGTTGAGGATGGCGCGTAAGTTGGAGCATCGCTCTCGTATTGATTACCACTCAATGGACTAAACGATCGGCCCGGCCCACCAGCGGAGATGACGTAGGAACCCGGTGATAGACCATAGATCCGATAGACCCCGCGATCGTCGGTAAGCCGTTCACGCGATGGCCCGGTCACACCCGGCAGAGGTTGCCCGTTTGCATCTCGGACCCGAAAAGCGCGCACACTCGCATTGATCACGGGAGTGTTTGTCGAGTTGGTGACCGAGCCGGTTATGACTCCGCCTTTGACCAGTGTCAACGTTACGGAGTCACCCACATGATAGAAGTGCCGCGGCTGAGGATTGGCTGAGATCGGGATATCGGGAACAAACCCCGGGGCGCTCGTGAAAAGGCCATAGGCGCCTTCATCAAGTCTGTCCAGCTTGAAGTTGCCGCCGGCATCGACCATGGTGCTGCGACCCTGGGACGCCCCTCCGAATGCTGATAGATAGACGTTGGCGCCCGATACCGGTTCGCCACCGGAACTGACCACGCGACCGGTAATTGCGCCCTGCGGCGGCGGCGCCGGTTTGGCAGTTTCGGTGACCGGTTGTTGCGCGTTCGCCGCGGCGGCCAGCAGCGAGAGTAGAAGAGCGCAGGCGATTCCGAGCATCACCCGACGCGTTGTTTGGATCCGCATCACGGTCCCCCTTCAACTGGTTTGAGATCGACTGTGAAGGTGATCTGAGCTTCCGCGTCATCGGCAACGGTGACAAATTGTTTCGGAGGTGGCGATCGTCGTTGTGGCGGCGGTGGCGGTGGCCCGCCGAAACCGACGTTCAGGGTGACTTCGTAAGTACCGGCCGCGAGGTTGGCGATCACAAAGCGACCACGCGAATCAAGCTGGGCGCCGTAGTTGCTGGTAGAAGATCCCTCGCGACGCGCACTCACATAGACACGCGACGTCGGCGGGGGCGCGCCGTTTTCAAACTTCACTGTCCCGCGGATCGTGCCGGTCCCGTAAATCAACACCACGCGCAGGTCAGAGATTGACTGGCCCGCTTGTAGTTCGAGCGCTGGCGTCACATCCACGCCCCCGCGCTCGACGCGCGAAATTACGAGTCCTCTGATGCCTGGATTTCCGGCGGCGGAGACGTAGAAGTTCGCCCGGCCGGGTCGCAGACCGCTGATGGAAAAACTGCCGTCGCCCGCGATCAAAGATGAACCGTTACTGAAGGTCTGCGGTTTCGCCGTTGAAGCTACGCCGGCGGTGATTCTCTGCGTTGCCAGTTGCGCCAACACCTCCTTATTCGTGATCGCGTCGGTTACCACCACGCCGCTGACGCTGAGTCCGCGCACTGCCTTCACTTCAATGTTTGATATGTCGCCCTCGGTAATTTCAAAGAAGGCTGGATCGCTGTACACGGTGCTCGCTTCAAAATCAGAGGAAACACTGACCCCGTAACGGCCCGGCTCGAGCCCCTCGATGCGGAATTCGCCGTTCGCGTTGGTGGCGGTCCCAACCGAAAAACCCGAAAAAAATTGCTGGTTCTTTGGGGCCGGGCCATAGCCGAAGCGAACTCCCGCGATCGGCTGGCCAGAGTCGGCATCGATGATGCGTCCGGTGGCGACGTATGTTTCGCCGCGCCGCCCAACCTGGATGTCGATATTGCCCGTTTCGCCTCCCTCGCTCAGATCGACCACGGTCGCCTTCGTCAGATCGGTAACGTCCCCGAAGAAAGTTAACGGGTAGTAAACGTGACTGCCGATAGACATGCTGCCTCGGGAGGGATCGGTTCCGACGCTGACTTTGTAATGGCCGGCCGGCAATCCGTAGATGCGATAAACTCCCCGGTCATCGGTTTGGTACATCTGAGAGTTGAAAGGCAAAGGCCCAGTGGTTCGGGCCGGGGCGCCGCTCTCGTCAACTGGCGCCAAAGCTACGCGCTGTTCGACTACCGGCTTGCCCTCGGCGTCTTTTATTCGTCCGGTGATCACGCCTCCGCGCACGAGTTTGAGATCGATGTCCTCAACGTTTTCGGCGGCGGCCAGGACAATGCTCTTACTGACGCCAGACGTGGGGCCAAAAGCAGAAAGAGAAAGCGGCTCTGCCGAAGCGAAGTTCGGCGCCAAGGCCATCACCTGGTAAGTACCCGCGGCCAATCCGAACAGACGATAGCGCCCCTCGCTGTCGGTAATCGCTTGCGCCGCGGCGCGGCGACCGGTTCCGCCCATCATTACGTCAACGCCATACGCTGCTATCGCGATCCCGGAAGCACCTTTGCCACCGATCGTTGCTTTGCCAGAAATCGAGCCAGTCGCTTTGGCCCGGGCGTCGGGCGTTTGACCGTAGGCCATTGCCGATGCCCAGATCAGAACTACAGCAGTCAGAATCAAAGAGAAGTAAAATAGGCGTGGCAGGCTGGTCATGGGATCCTCCGATCAGCTATCGAGGTTCAGCCGGTTCCGTGGGCGCCATCATCGCACTGTCGTCAGCGTAGGGCAAGAGTGACCCGGCGCTTTTGACATTAATCCATCCCTGCGGACAATGTTGCTAGGCTGAAATGGCAGTTACCTTGTAGAATCAACCCTCCGAATCATCTTGCGGAGATTCATCTTTGAACTAGTCAGCTTTCCAGAATTTGTATGGCTCAACTGAAAGTCACCGACGCCAGCGGACGCCAGGCGCAGCATCCACTAAACTCCCAAACCCCGTGCCTGATTGGGCGCGCGCCCGACAACCAGGTTGTGCTCGACGACCCGCGCGCGTCTCGACACCACGCGCATGTCAAGCTCGATGACGAGGGCTCGTTCATGATTATCGACGG
>JBGPWS010000038.1:0-18965 GCA_041492345.1 Pyrinomonadaceae bacterium
CTATCTTTGGCGACTCTGTGACCACGGATCACATCAGTCCCGCCGGAGCCATTAAAGCCACCTCACCCGCGGGTGTTTACTTGCAAGAGCGCGGCGTGACGGCGGCAGACTTTAACAGCTACGGATCGCGACGCGGCAATCACCAGGTGATGATGCGCGGCACATTCGCGAATGTGCGCATCAAGAACCTGATGGTGCCGGGAACGGAAGGCGGCGTCACGATACATCAACCCGACGGTGAACGCATGAGCATCTATGACGCGGCGATGAAGTATCAAAGCGAAGGTACGCCGCTGGTTGTGATGGCCGGGCAGGAATACGGCACCGGCAGCTCGCGCGACTGGGCCGCCAAGGGAACTCGGCTCTTGGGTGTGAAGGCAGTTGTGGCCCAGAGCTTCGAACGGATTCATCGCAGTAACCTGGTCGGCATGGGCGTGCTGCCCTGTCAGTTCAAGGAAGGCACGAACGCTGCTTCATTGAATCTCGACGGCACTGAGACGTTCGATATCACCGGATTAGAAAGTGTTGAAGTGCAGCCGCGTCAGGATGTGACGCTAACCATTCACCGGGCTGATGGTTCAACTGAACAAGTCCCGGTGGTCCTGCGGATCGACACACCGATCGAGATCGATTACTACCTGCACGGCGGGATCTTGCCTTATGTGTTGCGGCAGTTGTTGGCGGGGACGACGGGGTTTTGAGGTCAAGCAGCGCCGCGGGCTCACATCGCGACGGGGCAGTAGCCCGACCGTAAGGGAGGGCGTGGGCTGTTACGCCTAGGGAGTTTTTTGAATTGAGCTCGCGAACGAGTCGGCAGGTTGGTTCTTCGAGTCTTCGCTTAGCGGCTCGACGGCAGCAGCTTCTTTGAAACCCAGAATAGTTCTTGCCGCCTCCAGCACCGCAGGTGTTTCAGGATCGTGTAGCCTTGGATTTTTCTCAAGAAACGCGACTCCTCGCGCGGCTTTAAGTCGGACCCCACTCCTTGTCAACGTCAGCGACGAAGGCGCGGTATTGAGTGTCGACGATTTCCGCTGAGGTCATCGGGACATCGAACGTGAAGACACGCCCTCCCTGACGGTCGGGCTACTGCCCCGATCCATCCGGTGGCCGGCTGGCCCCCAGCAACCCGGCCGCTACGCGACGATCATTGCGCGACTTCTCATCCAGCCACGGCCACCAACTCACGATTCACTCTCCAACAGTTCTCTGTCTATCTGTAATTCCTGCAAGCGTTCTTTGGTGACGGTCGGGTATTTCAAATCGAGGGACTCTAGTTTTGAGATGATGATGTCGGCGACCGCGGCGTGCGCGAACCATTTGTGATCGGCGGGAATGACGTACCAGGGCGCCCACTTTGTGCTGGTCTGATTGAATACATCTTCGAAGGCCTTGTGGTAGTCGTTCCAGTGGGCCCGCTCTTTCACGTCGCTTAAGGAAAACTTCCAGTTCTTTTCCGGAATGTCCAGGCGCGCCAGGAAACGCCGGCGTTGCTCTTCCCGAGAGACGTTGAGAAAAAACTTGAGAACTTCGACGCCGTTGCGGACGAGATAACGCTCGAAGTCGTTGATCTGTTCGAAGCGTTGCTTCCAGATATCTTTCTTCACGGTTCCGGGCGGCAACTTTTCCATGCTCAAAAACTCAGGATGGACTCGCACCGCCAGCACCTCTTCATAATAAGAGCGATTGAAAATGCCTATGCGTCCGCGTTCGGGGGCGGCCTTGTGATAACGCCAGAGATAATCGTGATCCAGTTCTTCAGCCGAAGGCTGCTTGAAAGAGAAAACCTGGGTGCCCTGGGGATTGACGCCGGACATCACATGCTTGATCGTGCCGTCTTTGCCGGCGGCATCCAGCGCCTGAAAAATGATCAGTAAGGCGTAAGTGTCCTGAGCGTAAAGCACGTCCTGGTACTTGGCGAGACGGCCGGAATCCGATTCCAGCTTTTCCCGCGCTTCATCCTTGTTATGAAATTTCCCGGTGTAGGCCGGATCAAAATCCTTCAGCCGAACCTTTTTTCCCGGTGGCACAATCAGCGCATCGTGATTCATGGTTTATTGTCCTTTCCGCTCCAACGCCTTCCGATCCCATTTCGCCAAAGTAGCGCCCGCCTCGTACGTGCTCTGGAGAAAATCCATCAGCGCGGTTTCCGGTGAAGGGGATTGACGCACCGCCTCGTAGGGCAAGAGGAACTCTTTCATCTCCTTACTGTAGAAAGCGGCGCGGGGTTCAATCGATGATTCCGCGAGGCCCGCTGGTTCGGGCGCGGTGTAGGAATAGAACGCGGCTTCGACACCGTTGCCGCCGGGCCAGAATCCATGACTAATGCATTCGTGAGAGTAAGCTTCCCGGGTGATACGGTCCGCGCCTTCACGTGGCGGCGCGGGGCGTCCGGAGAAGCGCGTGACCGCGTGATCGAAACTGCCCCACCAGAAATGCACCGGGCTGCACTTCCCGATGAACCGCGCGCGAAACTCCTTGAACACCTCGTCAATGTTCACCAGCACGCGCCAGTATTGATTGGCAGCTTCGGCGTCGTAAGACTCATGAGTGTCGTCCTCATCAAAGCGAATCGGATTCGGAATCTCGACCGGCATCGGCCAAATCCCGACCTCGATATCCATGCCTTCCAGAGTGGCCATTACTCGTTCATAAAAATCAGCGACCGGCTCCGGACGGAGCTCGAGAATCTTTGTTGAATCATCGCTGCAATCGATCAGTAGTTTGTGATCGATAAAGTCGAACTCAATTTCAAAGACGCGGTCCTCGTAAGGCATGGCCGAAGTTGTCAGGCCGCGCGCCGAAATGTAAAGCGTAGAGTTCCACCAATGGTTGACCAGAGGCGTTTGCGCGAGCCGGATCTTGCCGACGATCTGCGTCCACATGTGCAGCGTCGACAGGGTGTCTTGCCAGTCTTCCAGGACGAGGGCGGGCCATGGATTGTTCGTCATGACTTGCAAACATACCGCGAAGTATCTGGATAGACCAGTTCAGGGCGGCTAGTCGGGCCAAACTCTTCCCAGTCCGCGAAGCGGACGCCTGAGAATAGCCCAGCACTTCAGTGCTGGGATCAATAGCCCCAAAAGGAAAATAGTCCGTGAAACGGACGGCTGAAAAAATCGAATCGCTTTTCCGATAACTTCAGTCGTCCGCTGCGCGGACTCATGAATTGAAACAACGCTCAACCCACCGATGAATCGGTGGACTATTTTCGGTAGTCCGCTGCGCGGACGAAGTTGGCGCCTTCGGCGTAAGGCCCTCGCTACCGCGAAGGTACTGACCTGCCTCTTAGACTTTCCTGATTGGTCGGTGATAGATTCTGATCACTCTATACAACCAAATTTAGATCAAGGAAGCGATTAATCATGTCATCACCGCAACCAGTTCAAACTACGCCGCGCCGCTATCAACTTTTCATTGACGGACAGTTTGTCGATGCGGAGTCGGGCAAGACGTTCAAGACGCCAAACCCGGCCACGGGCGAGACGTTTGCCGAAGTCGCCGAAGCCGACAGGGCTGACGTTGATAAAGCAGTTGCTGCCGCGCGTAAGGCTTTTGAAGGCAAATGGTCAAAGATGAGCGCGCGAGACCGCGGGCGAATGATTTACAAACTCTCGCAGTTGATCGAGGCACACGCGGGCGAACTGGCAGAGTTGGAAACGACGGACAACGGCAAGCCGATTCGCGAGTCTACTTACATAGACATACCCGGGGTCGTCGAAAACTTTGAGTACTTTGCCGGTTGGTCGACGAAGATCGAAGGCGAAACTATTCCGGTTCCCGGGCAGATGTTCAATTACACTTTGCGCGAGCCGGTCGGCGTCTGCGGCCAGATCATTCCGTGGAATTTCCCTCTGTTGATGGCCGCGTGGAAGCTGGCACCGGCGCTCGCTGCGGGGAACACAGTCGTGCTGAAACCCGCGGAACAAACGCCGGTGACGGCGCTCGAACTGGCAAAGTTGATCCAGGAAGCGGGCTTTCCGGAAGGAGTCGTCAACATCATTCCCGGTTACGGTGAAACTGCGGGCGCGGCGCTCGCTTCTCACCCGGGCATCGACAAAATCGCTTTCACCGGCTCGAGTGAAGTCGGCAAACTGATTGCGAAGGCCGCGGCCGAAAACTTGACGAAGGTAAGCCTGGAACTTGGCGGCAAAGCGCCAAACGTGATCTTCGCTGATGCGGACATGGATCAAGCCGTGAACGGCGCGATGATGGGAATCTTTTTCAACCAGGGCCAGGTGTGCTGTGCCGGTTCGCGAGTGTTCGTCGAAGAGTCGGTCAAAGAAGAATTCCTCGGTCGATTCAAAGAGAAGGCGGACCAGATCAAGGTCGGCGATCCGATGGACAAAGCTACTCTGATGGGACCGCAGGTTTCGCAGGACCAGCTCGACAAGATTAAGAGTTACGTTGGTATCGCGCGCGCAGAGGGCGCCACCGTCTTGACGGGTGGTGAGCAACCAAAACTCGAAGGCGCATTTCAGAACGGCTACTTCTTTCAACCGACGATTTTCAGCGAGGTGGACAATTCCATGCGGGTGGCGCAGGAAGAAATTTTTGGGCCCGTGTCGTGCGCGATCACTTTCAAAGATGACGACGACCTGCTGCGCCAGGCCAACGACACCATGTACGGATTGTCCGCTGGCATCTGGACGCGCGACATCACGCGCGCGCATCGGTTCGCACGCGCGGTCAAAGCGGGCGTGGTGTGGATCAATACCTACAACATGTTCAATGCTGCTTCTCCTTTTGGCGGATACAAGCAATCGGGTTATGGCCGCGAGATGGGCAAGCAGGCCCTCGAACTTTACACGCAGGTGAAGAGCGTCTGGGTTGATCTCTCAGGGAAGCCGATTGGGTGGTTTGGGAAGCGATAGATCTAAATGATCTCGAAGAATATGTTAGGCAATTATTGAATCGCGCAAAAGGAGTAAGGTAATGAGTGCTAAGGACAAAACTAAGAAGGACGTTCGTATCTTCCTTAGCTATGCCTCGGAGGATAAGAATCGAGCCGCAGAGGTGATTAGTCAGTTAGCTCAGCGGCCCAATTTGCATGTGTTTACCGCCGATGAGATGAGTGCCGGAGAGAACTGGCAATCTAGAATAAAGAAGGAACTGTCAGCGAGTGACTTCTTCCTAGTCCTGCTCTCACCTACCTCAATACAATCAAAATGGGTGCAATTTGAACTGGGTGTAGCTTGGGGTCTAAATAAGTTCATCATTCCGATTGTTACCAGTCATGATCTTGTAAATAAAATACCTGTGGAGCTTGCTGGTCTGCATATCTTGGAGATGGAGCACTTGAAGAAGCCCGATGCAATAAGCGAGATCATGGACTTGTATGAAAAGGCAGCCGCTTAGCTGTGTTTGGAATTTGAGCCTCTATTTTTGTAAACCCACTTCGAGTTAAGTTGATCGATCGTTTCAACGGTCGCTGGTAGTAAGTCCTCACGCCGCCCTGAATTGCATGTTACTCCTGGCATCGGCCAAGCCCATACCTAAGGAATTGAGGGCTACCGAAGATGTGCAAGCAAATCTCGGACACTGCTTCTATCCGCGGTCAAGTTGTGGACCTCGGCCGCTTTCACTCAGAAGATGAACCGCACTTGCAGCTGGAACATCCGCGGCGGGTCGATGTTGGCGAACGCCGGGATCGCGTTCGTAGCCGTGCCGACGGCCACGAGCTGACCGAACGTCGCGTTCGGTGTGCCCGTGTCGCCGTACGTCGTCTGTCCGCGGCCGAGGTAGTTCCCGTGATTGAGGAGATTGAAGCCCTCCAACCTGAGCAGGATCGCCATCCGTTCTGACAGCTTGATGCGATCCTCGATAAAGAGTCCCACGTCGGAGGTCGGGGTGCCGCGGAACGCCGACTTGCTCATAACCGTTCCGTTGATGACGGGGCGGTCGTTGTTCGCGCCGTCACCGTTGTTGTCGACGCCGGTCGTGGCATTGAACGGACGGGAGGACGCAAGCTGTGTCACGGTGCCGGCCGTGATGTTGAACGGCAACTTGTACGAGAACGTGATCACCGCGCGATGACGCTGATCGAGCAGGCTCGGTCCCCGTTCGATCTCGCCGAGCCGGGACATGATGCTCTCGTTCGGGTTGATGCCGTTGCCGTCCGGTTCGGTCGTGTTGGTCGCCTTGGACAGCGTGTAGCTGACCGCAGCGTACATCTTTGCATTGCCACGGTAGCTGACCTGGGTCTGCAAACCGTCGTAGTCGGCGACGCCGAGGTTCATTAACACGTTGACCTGGCGCACGCCACCGTTCACCGGCAGGATTGGACGGGTGGCATTGGCCGCGGCCACGCTCCTGGTCTGGCCGGGAGCCGTGCGATCGAAAATCGATGGGGCGTTCAAATCGACAGTGCGATATAGGCCGGTCCAATGCTGATGCACGTAGTCGCCCCCGACGAACAACCCCTTTGTCACCTCGCGCTCCGCGCCGATGGACATCACTTGGCTGCGTGGGTTCACCAACTTGTCGGGGTAATTCTGGAGGAGGTCGAAGTTCAGCCCGTACCTCGCGAACTGAGCCTTGTAGAAATCCCGCCGGCCCGCCCTGATCGTGATGTCGCGGGCAGGCAATTGCGAAGCCGGCAGCGTCTTCGGATCAAACGACAGCGGGAGGCATGATCCCACGAGGCAGGTCGGGAAGCCGAGTTGCCCGGCGGTTGCGGTGTAGGTCGTCAATCCGTCCAGCCCGTTCACCAGGTAGCTGGCGACCACATTGGATGGAATCTGCGTGTAATACATGCCGTAGCCGCCGCGAATCGACAGGCGCGAATCGCCGCCCGGATGCCAGCCGAATCCGATGCGCGGCGCGAAGTTATTCTTCGCGTCGGTCAAGGTCTGGCGATCATAGCGGAGCCCAACATCGATGGTGAGGTCGCTGCGCAAGTGGATGCTGTCCTGCACGAACCCGGCATTGAGCCACTGCGGCAGCTCGTAGCTGCTGATCCCGAAGTTGATCGGCTGCGTGTAGTTCTGCACGTTGGCCAGTGTCAATTGACCGAAGGGCGCCGTCGTCGTGTTCGTGAACGTGAACGTGCCGAGGATCGCGGTGCCGGGCTCGCTGCCCGTGCCGCCTGACGTGTGATGGATCACACTTCCGCCGAAGCGGAGGTAGTGCTTGCCACGCGACCACGACAGCGTGTCCGCGAACTGCGCCTGGTGACCCCAGAGGTCGGAGGCTCGCGACTGTCCAATGGTGAACGGCACGGACCCAGCGCGCGTGTAGGTGGTTGAGAGGGTCTGAGCTTCCCAGAGCGTGACAGGATCGCCATTCAGGTAGGCAAATCGCGCCTCGTTGAGAAGATTCTTGTTGAGGACCGACGTGTGATTGACCTGAACCGTCCATGACCGCCGCGAGTACCTGCGCGCGACGCTTGGTGCGTTCGTGCCGCCCACGGCGTCCTGGGGGTTGTCGTCGTGAAACCGATCGACGTTCATTCGTACCATCAACGTCTGGCTCGGCGTGAGCTTGTGGTCCAGCCGTCCGTCGAAGAGCGCCTGGCGGTAGTGACCCGTGTAGGCGAGGTTGCCATCCGCCGGCAACAGGAAGGCAGGCAGCGTGCTCGAGAGGAACGTCGTTCGATCCTGCCGCGTGTAGTCAGCCGTGGCGAAGAAGAAGGTCTTGTCCTTGACGAGCGGCCCGCCGATCGAGTCGGAGACCTGCGAGAGCGCATCCGGAATGTCCACCGGGTTGATAGCGGTGAGCGTGGTAGGCATGACGCAACTCGGCACGGACGGTGCGCAGAAACCCGTGGTCGAGAACGTCTTCGCCTGCATGCCACCGGGACGGCTCATGAACAGTCCTTCGCCGTGCAGGCGGTTCGTGCCGGACTTGGTGACGATGTTCAACGCGGGGCCAGCGGTCCAGCCGAATTCGGAAGAAAACGCATTCGAGAGCACCGTCATTTCCTGAATGGCGCCGAGCGGCACGGTGGCGATCATCGTCTGGCGGCCCCACGCCTCATCGTTGTTCGCGCCGTCGAGTGTGACCGTGGTCGTACGGCGTGAACCCGCGCCGGTGACGAAGTACGTCTGGTTGACGAAGAGATCCCCCGTGCCCTTCGCCTGCCGGAACGCTGAATTGAGGAGCGGTAGCGTCGTCACCTTGCGGCCGAGGATCGGCGTCTCGTCGATTTGCCGGCTGTCGAGCCGGCGGCCGGTCTGCGGATCTGCGCGCACGCCTTCGGCGGTGCCGTAGACGGTGACCTCCGCCTTCTCAGAGCCGACGAGGAGCTTCACTTTCAGGGTCGCGGTCTCACCCGAGCGCAGCGTGATGTCTTTGAGCTCTTCGTTGCCGAATCCTTCCTTAGACACGCTGACCGTATAGGTTCCTGTCAGCGACAGCGCCGGAATAGTAGCGTTGCCGTCGCTTCCCGAGACGGCCTCGCGCACGGCGCCGGTCGCAGTGTTCACCACCGAGACTTTGGCGTCCTTCACGACGGCGCCGGCCTGATCGACCACGACGACGATCATCGTCGCCGTGTTGGGAGACTGCGCGGCGGCGATGATCATTGTCGCCGCGATGAAGGCAAAGAGCGCAATCAGAAGCAGAGGCAAGCGGAATCGATTCTTGGTTGTCACTTTGATCACCTCGTCGTTTTTGAAGTAGGTCGTACCATCGGTTCTAGCCCAGAGGCCGATCGGTCTGGCCGATCGGTCTGGATCGTCGCGATAGACAATCACTCCTGCCTTCCGAAACCACCGACTGTACGAGCGGGCGAGAGTTACTACCAGGGCTCGTAATAGCCGGCATCGCGATTGTCGATCCGGGAAGAAGGTTTCAGTTTCAGGCGCGGGTGGGTTTTGAGATATTTGGTTCGATCTCCCTCTCCCCTTGGGATGATGGTTGGGAAGAGGGCTTTAGATCTCAACCTCAAGCTATGCACCCTCATCCCCGGCCCTTCTCCCAGCGGGAGAAGGGAGCTTGAGAGAATTGCACAGCCTATAGTCCCACAGTCTCTACTACCAGCCTCCGTAGCGCCCAGACTTTGTTTGCCAAGTCGAGTTCGGCATCTTAGAATGCGACGACTTCTGCGGTAGTTAGAAAAACGTGATTCTGATCCTCTTCACCGCTTTCGGAGCGGTCTTTGTCGCTGAGATTGTCGGCGACAAGCTGCTTTACACTACGGGCGTGCTGGCCGCGCGTTACCGCACCATGCCGATCATGCTGGGCATGGCGGTCGCTTTCATGGCCAAGATGGGCGTCGCCGTGATCGTCGGCGATGCGATTGCGAAATTGCCGCGGCCACTGGTCGCGACGATCACTGCGATTAGTTTTCTTGGCGTAGCGGTGGCGTTGTGGCGAAAATCGGATCGGCCCAGCGAGTCAAAAGAAGAACACCGCGCGTCAAAAGCCGCCATGGTTTCATTCGCGGCGATTTTCTTTTCGGAATGGGGCGACGTCGGTCAGATTACGGCGGCCACGCTCGCAGCGAAGTATCATATGCCCTTCGTGGTGTGGGTGGGCGCCGTGGGTGCTATGGTTACTAAGGGCGTGCTGGCGGCGTTCCTTGGCGCAGGTATTCGCCGCTGGATCAGCGACCGGATTCCGGCGAAGGTGGTGCGCTATATAGCGGTTGCCTTGCTGCTCGTCCTGGGTCTGCTCTCAGTCCTGGAAGTTTTGTTTGAGAAACCCTGAGTCCGCCAGTTAGTGTTGGGTACAAAACCTTGAAGGTTTCAAAACAGGAACGAAGAAACGCCTTTCGGTTCATTGTCGCGCTCGGCTTTGTCAGTTTGTTCGCGGACATGACCTATGAAGGCGCGCACAGCGTCATTGGTCCGCTACTCAAAGATCTGGGCGCGAGTGCCACGCAGGTTGGGATCATCGCGTGGCTGGGGGAGATGATCGCGGCCAGTCTTCGTTACTTCTCTGGACGCCTGGCGGATAAGACGCGCGCTTATTGGACGATCACGACGCTCGGCTACTTTTTGAATCTGGTCGTCGTGCCGGGACTGGCGTTCGCTGGAAACTGGCAAGCAGCCGCGCTACTGATAATCGCGGAGCGCACCGGCAAGAGTTTGCGCGGCCCCGCGCGCGATGTCTTGCTTTCCGAAGCCACCGAAGTCGTCGGTCATGGAAAGGGATTCGGACTGCACGCCGCGATGGATCAGATTGGCGCCGTGTTGGGTCCAATACTCGTGGCTGCTTCAGTAGCTCGAACTCATCACTTCGGACCCGCGTTCCTGTGGCTCGGAGTGCCGGCGGTGGGAGCTTTTATCGCGCTGGTTTTCGCGCGCGCGGCGCGGCCAGACAAAGGCACGCCGCCGCCTCCGCCCAAAGAAGAGGATCTTCCCAAAGTCTTCTGGCTGTATGTCGCGGCGGCGGGCTTGCTGGCACTCGGCTTCGTTGATTTTCCTTTGCTCGCTTATCACTTTCAAAGTAGTTCGCTCACCAAGCCTGAAACAATCCCACTGCTATATGCCGGCGCTATGGGGATGACCGGTCTGACCGCGCTCATCTTCGGCAGACTGTTCGATCGCTACGGAATTCAGATCATCGTGCTGGGGATTTTGGTTTCGTTGCTGGCTTTGCCGTTTGGGTTTCTGGGAGGACCAACCGGAGTCTATGTGAGCGTCGCTTGTTGGGCCACCGGCTTGGGCGCGCAGGATGCGACATTGCGATCGGGCATCTCACAAGTCGTATCGATGAACAAACGCGGTTCGGCGTTCGGCGCATTCAACGCAGCTTACGGCGTGCTTTGGTTTCTGGGGAGCGTCACGATGGGTGTGCTGTACGATTACTCGCTCTTTGCGCTGGTGGTTTTCGGAATGGCCGCGCAGCTGGTCGCCGCAATCCTATTCATGTGGCTGCGCCGGCCGCCGGCGGCCGCTTCGGCGAAGGCGCGTTAGAAGCGAAAGCGATAACGCGCCGATACACTTCGGCCTGGTCCCTCGATACCCCAAGCCATTCCGCGGTAATTCTGATCGGTAATGTTCTCAAAGTCGTTTACTACCAGCGACCGTATACAATCGCCCACCGCGTTTCTTCAGCTTTCCAGACTCTTGAGATGTTCGTGGCAGGTCAGCTTAGGAGCCGGACAACATGCTCCATGGCGGCATGTAGCGATGCCAGAGCACTTGAGGTAGTAAGAATGATAACGACAATCGCCACTAAGACACAGGCGCTGGTTTTCAGCCCCCTGGTCGCGAGTTTTGAGAATCGGGAGTGCTGATTTCCATTCGCAACGGCCAAATCTATCAAATGACGGACGCGGCCCAAGACGCCGTGTGTTTCATCGCCGAGAATAAACGCGCCTGCCGGCATCGATGGTCTGGCTCCCGCGGGAACCATTCGCGCAATCTCGATTAGGGCCGACGCCAGGTTCAGGGCCACAGCCGAGCCGCGATCGGCCGCGTGCTCGTCCGCAGCAGCTTCGGCATTTTCTGACCAGGCTCGGTCAATCGAACGACCGCAGGGGACGATTGCCAACATGTCGCGACAAGCCCCGATCAGCGTTCGCCTCAAGGTGTCACGCGCTGCAAGATGTCCGCATTCGTGCGCGATGGCCGCGACCATCTCTTCCTGACTCAGCGACTCGATCACGCGCTCGGCAATGAACAAACGCGGTCTGAACATGCCCACGACAGCGATAATCGGAAACGAATGAGGAATGCGAAACGTGGGAACGTCGATTTCAGAGAGGTGAATGGGCGTGGCAGTGTCGAGCCATTTTTTCAACAGCGAGCGCGTCGCCAGCCACGAGCGGAAGCCGCGCCACAAGGCCAGAGCGACGCCGATCGCAGAAAGGATCGCCAGCGCCCAGAGTTTCTTGCTGACAGATTCGTTTGTCGAGTACGGCTCGTAGACCAGGTATGAAGGGGCCAGAAGCGCTGCGACCGAAATCACCGCCAGGGCCGGCGGACCGACGCGCATCGCGAACAAAACCTCAGCACGTGTGCCGGCTGAACAGCGCCGCATCGGCCTCTCGATCAAACACCAAAGCCCTACTGCAGCCAACGATGCGACTGCGTTGATGGTCAGCAGTGTTGCTAACGCCAGACTAGTTCCAAGCAACTCGTACATAGTCGATCAGTTTTTACGCTGCAGTTCTCGTTTCTTTTCCTGCACCAAACGATCCAGTTCATCGAGCAATTCACGATCGCGCTCGCTGACGGTCTCGACGATGCAGGCCAGCACGGGTTGAATTCCTTCAGCACCACCGCCCAGCAAGCCGTCGATGACATCTTCGCGAATGCCGTGCTCGAATTCTTCGCGAGACACCGCGGGCGAATAGAAAAACGCGCGCCCATCTTTGCGGCGATCGAGAATCTTTTTCCGGAACAGCCGATCGAGTGTAGTCATGAGGGTCGTATACGCGATGCGTTCTTCGAAGGCGACATAGATGTCGCGCACGCTGACTTCACCACGCCGCCAGGCTTCTTCCAGGACTTGGCGCTCGAGTTTGCCGAGGGCCAGCGAGGCAACTTCGCTTGGCCGGCGAAATCCACGTAAGAGAAATCGAGGGGCTTTCATGATGGGGAGCATTGTCGCGAGGAACGTTGGCCGTGTCAACGGTGCGACCGTCACATAGTGTCCTCAAGGTAAGACAATTGTGCTTCGTTCAATACCGCAAAGCAAGTAATGCTTTAGCAGGCTGCTGAAAAACTAGTACGATCCACGAACCCACACGAAACCAGCACGAAGAAGACGTTCAGTTCGGCTTATTTTGTGTGATTTCGTGGATCGTTCCACTGGTCTTTACCGATGCTCAACAGTTTTTCAGCAGCCTGTTAGGGGCCTCAGTCCACGAACTCAATATCAACCGCATGCGGAATGATGCCGCGCTCGTGGCCCTCCGTCAGCAGGCGGCGCACGGCTGCACGGCCGAGCTCGCCGTAATCGAGCGTCAGGTCGTTCACCCACATGGCGACAAAGCGATCCGCGAGCGCGGGATCCATGTCGCGCGCGAACTGCATCGCATATTGCAAGGCGTCTTCACGATTGTCGAGCGAGTATTGAATGCTCTCTTTCAGCAGGCTCGAGACTTCGCGAATCGTATCGGGGCCAAGATCGCGCTTGATCACATTGCCACCCATCGGCAGCGGCAGGCCGTCAGTATGCTTGTGCCACCACTCGCCCAGATCGAGCACCTTATGCAAACCCAGATTATGATAGAAGAGCTGCCCTTCGTGAATCAGCAAGCCGGCGTCACATCGTTTCTCCGTAACCGCTTCGATAATCTGATCGAACGGCACGACTTCATACTTGAAATCTGGATTGTAAATACTGAGCGCGAGAAACGCGCTGGTAAGGGTGCCGGGCACGGCGATCTTCACTTTTGATAAGTCAGACGGATCAAGGTCTTCGTTGGCGACGACTATCGGACCGTAGTTGTCTCCAATCGAAGCTCCGTGCGGTAGCAGCGCATACTTGTCCGCGACATACGCGTAGGCGTGAAAGCTGATCGCGGTAACGTCATAGGTACCCTGGCGCGCTTCTTCGTTCAGCGTCTGAATGTCCTTGAGAACATGCTCGAAATCAAGATTGCCGGTCTCGATCTTGTTCGTGGCCAGCGCATAGAACATGAACGCGTCGTCGGAGTCGGGCGAGTGTGCAACCGATATTGTTTGTTTTGTTGTCTCTGTCATATCTCAAACACAAAAATGCAGCGGCATGGCGGGAGCAGATGACCGCTGATTGGTTAACTCTGATTCTACGCGACCGTAGTCGCCCTTTCTACACGATTGTAGACCGTGTCTCGCTCGACGGCTTCAAAGCCGGCTTCTTCGATCAAACCGACGAGTTCCGGCCGCGTCATCTTCACTTCGTTATTGGTTTCAACTGAATAGCTCTCAGTCAATTCGCCGCCCTGGGTAATTGTGCCGTCGACGTCGTTCGCACCAAAATACAGAGCCACCTGCGCGAGGCGCTTGCCGAGCATCACCCAGTACGCTTTGATGTGCGCAAAGTTGTCGAGCATCAGTCGCGATACGGCCATCGTCTTTAGCGAATCGACACCCGAAGGCCCCGGCAAATGCGCCATCTGCGTATCGGGAGGATAGAAGGCCAGCGGAATGAAACACTGAAAACCGCCGGACTTGTCCTGCTGCTGACGCAAGCGGACCAGATGATCGACACGGTCTTCGATCGATTCGATATGGCCGTAGAGCATCGTCGCATTTGTCTTCAAACCCGCGGCGTGGACCTTGCCGGCCAGTTCCAGCCAACGTTCCGCGTCGCACTTGTGCGCGCAGATCATCGAGCGCGTCGGCTCGCGAAAAATCTCGGCGCCGCCGCCCGGGCACGAATCCAGACCGGCATCGTTCAACTGCTGAATCATGTCTTCGTCCTTCATCTTGTAGAAATGTGCGAAGTGATCCAGCTCAACCATAGTGAACGCCTTCAAATGAAGCTGTGGGTACTGCTGCTTCAAAGCCGAAAGCAGATCGGTGAAATAGCTGAACGGCAGTTTTGTGTTCAAGCCGCCGGTGATGTGCAGTTCAGTTGCGCCTTCCGACACAGCCTGTCCCGCGATGCGCAGCGAGTCGTCGATGTTGTGTGTGTAGGCGTCGGGCTGGCGCGGCGTGCGGAAGAAGCCGCAGAACTTGCAATCAACATAGCAGACATTCGTCGGGTTGAAATGGCGATTGACGTTGAAGTAAGTCGTGCGCCCGTGCTTCTGCCGGCGAACGGTGTCCGCAAGTTTGCCCAGCGCGTTCAGATCATTCGTGCCGAAGAGGGTCACGCCGTCTGCGAAAGAAAGACGTTCGCTGCTCTCAATCTTGTCGCCGATCTCGTTGAGTCGTATGTCGTGTGAAAAGCTCATGATGAAAATCTAGTTTCAATCCCAAAGCGCCCGCACGTCTAAAACAAGCCCCTTCAGTAGAGGTTCGCCGGAAACTTCCTTTGGATCTTCCAGGATCTCAGGGGCGGCGCCGGCGCGGTAAACGTGGACCATGCGTTCCAGGGGATCGATGAGCCAGCCAAGTCCCGCACCGTTGCTGACGTATTCTTCCATCTTTTCCTTCAGGGGTTTTAGCGAATCTGTTCTCGATCTAAGCTCGACCACAAAGTCCGGACACAGCGGCGGGAACTGTTCCTGCTCTTGAGGGCTCAACGCGTTCCATCGTTTGTTTCGTACCCATGAGAGATCCGGCGAGCGCTTCGCGGAATTCGGCAGAGTGAAGAGCGTCGATGAATCAAAACTCTGCCCCGTGCCATCCTTCTCCGCCCATACGCCGAACGCTACGGTCAATTTCGCATTGCGCCGCCCAGTTTTTCCACCTGTGGGAGCCATGATGACGAGATCTCCTTCACTCGTGCGCTCGATCTGAAGTTCTGGATTCAATCGGCAGAGTTCGGCGAACTCCTCGTCGGAAACTTTCGTAGCCAACGGACTGAAGTCCACCACAAAACCATTGTTAAGTCCGATTGCCGTGCTCATTTGTTCCTCAGACGTTTCCATTGAGTCTAAATGCGGAGCAACACGGCCCCGCCAAAAGTAACCAGCAAAATAATACTCACAAAAGCATTGGTCGTAAAAAACGCTGCGTTGAGCCTGCTCAAATCATCAGCACGCACCAGCGTATGCTGGTAAATCAAGAGAGCGCCAGTTGCGACTAGTCCTACGAAAGCCATCATTCCCAGGTTCGTAACGAAGTATAACGCAACCAGCGCCGCGAATGCGCCCGCGTGCAGCAGGCGCGAAATCCACAAACTTCGCGCAATCCCAAGCCGGGCGGGGATCGAATACAAGCCTTCACGACGGTCGAAGTCATAATCCTGACAGGCGTAAAGGACGTCAAAACCCGCGGTCCAAAGCATCACGACCAGCGACAACAAGAGCGGGACGGGACTATCGAGTGAACCGCGGACGGCAATCCATGCTCCGGTGGGGGCAATTGCCAGGCACCAACCCAGGACCAAATGCGACAGCAACGTCCAGCGTTTGGTGTACGAGTAAAGCACGATGCTGGCCAGCGCTACGGGCGAAAGGATTAGCGTCAGACGGTTGAGCATCGCTGCGGCGAATAGAAAAAGCGCGGCTCCGAAGATCGTAAATACCAAAACGAAGCTGATTGACAAGGCGCCGGCGGGAATCGCGCGCATCTTCGTGCGTGGATTTCGCGCGTCGTAGTCCTTGTCGGCGATGCGATTGAAAGCCATCGCTGTCGATCGCGCGCCCACCATTGCCAGAGTGATCCACAGAACCTGCGTCGCCGTGGGGAGGCCATGCGCCGCCAGCACCGCGCCGAGCAAGGCAAACGGCAACGCAAACAGTGTGTGCTCGATCTTGATCATCTCGAGCGTCGTGCCAATGTTGTGCGCGATCGTTGACATGGTCCGATACTGAAAAACTATTCTCGTCCTGATAGTCCCAGAGTGGTAACTTTCCCGGTCGTCCAGCTATTTAGAGGTCTCTGAAATGCGCAAACATACCAGAAAAGTACAATCATCAGCCACTCAACAGGCCGACCATCTTTGACCGAGTTCCACAATGCCTGGAAGAGACGCTCGCCAGACGCCATCTTGGAAAGGACGCCGAATAAGAGTACGAGCACTACCGCACCCGCGAATACCAAATGAACCTTCAGTTGTCTGCGCTTGTCTCTGGTCATGTTGTTCTCCTCTTATGAACGGAACACCATATGATCCGAGATTAGCCTACTCGCTATGGCTCGTGGTTTTGCAACTCGCCTTTCCATCGCGTTGCCGTCGAGTGCGGAATCGCGAACTGATCGAGAATGCGAAAGACCAGATGATCTACCAGCGCTTCGATCGTTTGCGGTCGATGATAGAAGCCCGGGCTCGCCGGCAGAATCTGCGCGCCCGCGTGCGCAAGCTTCAACAGATTTTCCAGATGAATCGCATTGTAAGGCGATTCGCGCGGTACCACTACCAGCTTCCTCCCTTCTTTCAAGGTCACATCGGCGGCACGATGAATCAGGTTTGTGCCCGCTCCTGAAGCAATGGCGGCCAGCGTGCCCATCGAACACGGAACGATGATCATGCCTGCTTGCGGATGCGAGCCCGAAGAAGGCGTGGCGGCCATGTTATCCAGCCGATGCCACCGAACCATTTTTGCATCCGTCGCCAAGCCAATCCACTCATTGAGCTTTTTCTCGTCGGCCCCGCGCAGGTCAAAGCCCAGCTCGACCATGGCGACTGTTTTCGCGGAATCCGAAACGATCAGATTGATGCGCTCAACTACGCCGCTGGCCGCCAGATGGATCAGCGTGCGGTGCGCGTATATCGCGCCAGAGGCTCCGGTGATGGCGACTGTTAGTTCCACAACGCGACGGGATGACTATGGCACTGTGATCTTACGTTCCTTGACCGTCATTCGCAAATAGAGAGTTAGAACGCGTGGCTTCGATGCTAAAATTGGTTCTGGCTGTCCGACAATACATAGAGGTCAACTGCTCTTCGGCACCTATTTGACGTCCTGCATCAAGTGTTACCACCAAGACCAGAAATGAAAAAATCACAAACGACGCGATCGCTGGCCAGGAAGGCGGAGCGCGCACGCAGAAGCAGCGCCAGGATGAGCCAGTTCGCTGCATCGCTCCTTCGCGAGTGGAAGAGACTTGATCTGCCGACGAACAATGCGATGGTGGTGGTCGCCGTTTCGGGCGGGGCAGACTCGTTAGCATTGCTGCTTGCGCTTGATGAGTTACTCAAATCCAAGAGGCTCGAGCTCGAGTTGCTTATCGCCCATCTCAATCACCGCCTGCGCGGGAAGGCCAGCGGCGCGGACGCGCGCTGGGTCACCTCTTTGGCAAGGCAACTCGGTCACAGAATTGCAATCGGAAGTGTTGACGTGAAGAGGCGGGCCGCAAAGACCGGCGACAATCTGGAACAAGCCGCTCGGCGAGCGCGCTATGAATTCCTGGCGAAGAAGGCCGGAACGAGGCGCGCAAAAGTCGTTCTTACTGCGCACACGATGGACGATCAAGCTGAGACAGTCTTGCTGAATCTCTTGCGCGGAAGCGGCGCCAGCGGCCTCGGCGGAGTTGAGCCGGTGCGGCCGATTAGCTCTGAAAGTGAGATGCTGCTGGCCCGACCGCTGCTCTCGTGGGCGCGGCGGCGAGACACGGAAAGCTACTGCCAGCTGCGTGGCGTCGAGTTTCTCACCGACGAAATGAACATTGATGAGAAATTCGCGCGCGTACGCGTACGCCGCCAACTCTTACCCCTAATGCAGACCTTCAATCCGAAGTTGGTGGAAGGCTTAGCGCGTACAGCAGAACTTTTACGAGAAGACAGCATGGCCCTTGATCAGGGGGCGTCCAGGCTACTTGAACTGTCTATTGAGGCGGACTCCGGGCCTAACGATCGCAAGAAAACCGGGACGCTGCTACGATTGGATCTGCTTTCCACAGCACCTCCGGCGTTGCGTCGTCGCGCTTTACGGCTTTGGATTGGGCGCTGCCGTGGCGATCTGAAAAGGCTGGAGCGCGTACACATCGTCGCCCTCGAGAAGCTCCTGCTCGGAGATCGGGGCGGACGGGTGATTGAGTTGCCTGGCGGTGCCCGGGTCTCTCGGAAACGCGGACTGCTTCAATATGCCAGCAGATAGGATTCTGCCGGCAAGAGGATGTGAACCTAACGCGAATGTAGGGCGTAATAACCCAGGCACGCCGCTGAAGGCACCTGAACCGAGGCACCTGGGCGTCGCACAAGGGCATCTTAGGAAGGCTGCTAACGAAGTTGGCAGTGAGGTTGAGGAAGGGAAAAGGCCGGGCAAATGCGAACCGGCTCTTACCAGAACGGCCGATTTGAGGTATGATCGGCCACGGAGGAAGTGAATACTTTGAGTTCTACTGCAAGACAAATAATTTTCTGGCTGCTGATAATTGCGGGCGCGTTATTAATCTATAAGCTCGTCAATCCCGGCAGCAAGAACACAGAAAACATCGACCTGGTTCAGCTCGATCAGAAGATCATGAGTGGCGTGGTGAAGCAGTTGACGATCAAACAGAGTGAGGCCGTAGCCATTGACCGCGATACGAACC
>JBGPWS010000039.1:0-18913 GCA_041492345.1 Pyrinomonadaceae bacterium
AGCAGGTTGATCGCGTTGGTGATGCCAATCAACCAGAAGATCGTGATCAGCATGTTAACCGGCAGCGAACGGGTCCAGGGCAGGACCAGTCCGTAATTGACCACGATGGCCGCGCCGATTACCTGGCCGATCAGTTTTTGGTAAGGCTTAACATGCAGCCAGTCATCAATCAATCCGACGAAAAACAGAAACGAGGCGGCGCCGACCACCACCCAGCCCTGCTTTGTGTGAGGAACCAGAACGAGATAAGTTCCGACTACAGACAGCCAGATTCCGACGCCGCCCATCATCGCAGTGGGGTTCTTGTGCCAGCGATCGATTTTCGGCTTTGCTACAAAACCCCAGCGCCGCGCCAGCGCGCGCACCAACGGCGTCAGGGTCAGCGCCAGCGCAAACGACACTGCGGGCGGAATCAAATTTGAAGCGCTGAAAGGAAACATGTTAAGGATTTGGACGACGAAATAAAAAGCTATTCGATTAGGGCGGCAAAGGCAAGTCAGTGGCGTTTGCGTAAAACGGGTTTGAGGCTCCTGGGCCGAAGAGCTCTCGTCGTCGGGGGCCGTTCGAGCTAAGACGTAAGCCACGGCGACAGGTTGCGCCAGGATCAGAGTGTAATAAGAAGAGCATCCTTTGTTGTATTCAGCGCGATGTAAGCGAGGCCCAACTCCGTGGGCCAGGCTTGTTCTCGCCGTCAGCCTTCATCCAATGCCTCGCGGCTCATGCTGTCGGTCGTTGCTCCGCTGATCAACTGCCCCTTGCGTGACGAGTTGCAACCGGCACTAAGAGGCAGTATATAAATTGCTTAGAGAGAGCTCGGCGAAGGTGGTTGCATTCAACGAAAGTCGGGTTTATGCTACGCGGGCCTTGATGATTTCTTTGTCAGGCTGTGGCCAATCGGCGGCTCTCAAAGGAATTAAGCACACCAATACCCTCTTGCCAGTGAAAGCAATCAATGGCAACTGAGAAGGTTTTGGAGATCAAGCGGCTGCTAGAAGAGCAGCAACAGATTCATCGCCAACTCGGCGACTGATGGCAGCTCTATCGCATCCGAAGCAGGTGGAGTCTCTACTTCGCCCGGAATAGTAGAGTCGTCGGCTGGCATCTGAGCGGCACACGGTGGCGTTTCCATTATCCCAGGATCTGGTGGCGCGCAGGGTGGCGTAAGCGTTTCGCCAGCGAAAGCGGCGACTCCGAGAACGAACGTCAGAACGACGGCCGCACTCAGTCTTTTTAAGCTGTTCATGTTTATCTCCTTTACTTCGTCGAATGCTGTTACGGTTCTTCCTTGAAACTAACAAGAGGAAGCAGGTTTCAGAGGTATCGCCTGCCTTTCAGTTGAGCGAGCGGCACAGCCCGCTCCAGCAGGCGCAAACTTTTTATCGAGTATACAGAAAGGTAGACCTCACATGAGCTTACAATCTCAACTAGCTGAGCTTCAACAGCAGACTCGCGGTCTAACACTTGTACAGCGAGCTCAGCTCTGCTGCGGGTTAGCCAAGCAATTCGAAAAGGCCGGTGAGTATGAAGCAGCGTCCGAAGCACTGAGTGAGTTTTGGCCAGAGCGTCACGGCCCTCCGATGGTCGATGGTCTCGACCTCGCTACGAGCGCCCATGTACTACTCCGGGTGGGCGCTTTGGCGGGATGGCTGGGTACCACGCACCAGTCTAAGGGTAGCCAGGAGACAGCAAAGAACCTGATAACGCGGAGTCTTGAGATATTTGAAGAGCTTGGGCAATCTGAGGAAGTAGCCGAAGCACATGCCGATCTCGCACTCTGTTATTGGCGCGAAGGTTCATATGATGAGGCGCGAATTAATCTAGACAACGCGTTAAGCCGCCTTAAAAACGAAGATAGTGATCTGAGAGCATGCGTCCTCATTCGTTCGGGCTTGGTGGAAAGAACGGCGGGACGCCTGAATGAGGCGTTGCGATATTATGAGGAATCTGCACCTCTAGCGGAGCATAGCGCGGATCACGCTCTCAAAGGGACTTTCCATAATGGTTTCGCGGTGCTCTTAAGGAATTTGGCGGCCGCAGAGAATCGGGAAGATCATCTAGATCGAGCCCTAATCGAGTTTGCCGCGGCTAGTTATCACTTTGAAGAAGCGGGACATGAGCGCTATTGCGCTCGGGTTGAGAACAATCTGGGCGAGTTGTTTTCTACTATTGGCAAGTTCGACGCGGCGCACGCTCATCTCAGTCGGGCGCGGAATCTTTTTCTTAAGTTACATGATGGAGGGTCAGTCGCTCAGGTTGATGAGACTCGCGCTCGAGCGCTACTTGCCGAAGGACGCCTTCAAGAAGCCGAGCGCGTTGTGCGATCGGCGGTAAAGACACTTGAGAGAGGTGGCGAGCAAGCGCTGCTGGCGGAGGCATTAACGACGCAAGGCATCGTGTTGGCGCGCCTGGGCAACTACCCACGTGCGAAGGCGCTGTTGGATCGCGCGATCGAAGTTGCTGAGACGGCGGGCGATCTGGAGGGAGCAGGCCGGGCGAAGTTGAGCATCATCGATGAGCTTGCCGAGCAGACGTCCTCACCTGAGTTGGCCTGGATCTATCAATCCGCGGCCGATCTCTTGCAGCGTTCTCAAGATCCGTCAGCCGGCAAGCGCCTCATCTCTGGTGCGCGCAAGGTTATTGATGCGTTGGGTGCTGCGGAGAGCGACGTAGATTCTAAAGTGAAGGACAATTCGTGGGAAGGCTTCTCCTTCAAACAAGAGGTACTGAAAAGTGAAGGGGCCCTCATCGAACGCGCGCTGAGAGACGCCGGAGGATCGGTAACCAGGGCCGCGCGCTTGCTTGGCTTCGGCCATCACCAGAGTCTCATCTCCTTAATAAACAGCCGGCATAAAGAATTGCTCAAGACAAGGTCGGCGGTGCGAAAGCGAAGAAGCCACCTCTTCTCGAAGTCGAGAAAGATAAAGACGCGGTCAGATCGCCTGACGACGAAAGGTACGTCCGCAATCACCATCCTTCATGCCGAGGGCAACGGAAAGGCGGCAAACCTCCTCGGAGAAATGTTCAAAGCACAAGAGTGGCAAGTTGAGCTTTGTTCCGATGGTTACGACGCGCTCGAAAAACTTACCAGCAACGAGCGCTTCGATCTCTTGCTCATTGACAACGACTTGCCCGGGCTAAGCGGATTAGAGTTGGTGTTGCGGGCGCGCAGCATGCCGCCGTATCGCCGAACACCGATCCTCATGCTTTCAGGTGACGAATGCGAAGCTGAAGCGTGGCGGGCGGGTGTTAATGCCTTCCTGCGCAAGCCGAAAGACATCGATCGAGTCCCTTCGACGATCGCTCGGCTGCTCAGCATCGACACTGTGGGCGACTAACATCAGATCCCCATTTCTAACTCCGCCCGGCCGACATTCGTCCGCTGTGGAATTCAATTACACTGCTGAGAATTCCATCGAGGTCCATCTGCGGCTTAAAGCCGACCTGCGCGTTAACTTTCGAGATGTCGGGAACGCGCCGCGGCATGTCTTCAAAGCCTTCTTCGTAGGCTTCGTCATAGGGAACCAGGACGATTTCGGATTGTGAACTGGTCAACTCTTTGACTTTCTGGGCGAGGTCAGAGATGGTGATCTCGTGATTGGATCCGACGTTGAAAACTTCGCCCACGGCCTTCTCGTCATCCATCAATTTCATCAGCGCGCCGACAACATCACCGACATAACAGAAGCAACGCGACTGTTTACCGCTGCCATAAACGGTGATCGGCCGCCCTGCCAGCGCCTGCTTCACGAACGTCGGAATCACCATCCCGTATTGTCCGGTCTGCCGCGGACCTACGGTGTTGAAGAGTCGCACCACTACGGTCGGCAACTTTTTCTCGCGCCAGTAGGCGAGGGCAAGATACTCATCGATGGCTTTTGAGCAGGCGTAACTCCAACGTCCTTTGGTCGTCGCTCCCATGACTAGGTTGCCGTCCTCGCGAAACGGAACTTCAGTGCTCAGGCCATAAACTTCCGACGTTGAGGCGATCAGGACTTTCTTCTTCTTCTTGTTAGCGAGCGCGAGAACTACTTCCGTGCCGCGCACATTCGTCTCGATCGTGTGCACGGGGCTTTCCACGATCAGCTTTACGCCGACGGCTGCCGCCAGGTGGAAGATGACGTCGCATTGATCGACCAGCTCGGCGGTCACCGGCTGGTTATGCACGCTCTCGATGGTGTAGTGAAAGCGCGGATGATCCTTCAAATGGCGGATGTTTTCGATGCTGCCCGTGGACAGATCATCAATGATAAATACTTCGTCGCCGCGCTGTAGACACGCGTCAGAAAGATGAGAGCCGATGAAACCCGCCCCGCCCGTAATCAGAATTCGCAAATGGAAATACCTTTCAAAAAGTGTTGCAGATTTCGATCGGAGAGTCTAACACAAGCTGAGAGCTTGCCATCGCTGGGAGCGCGGACGTCTCGTCCGCACCGAGCGCGCAGCGCGAACAAAGCGTTCAAGGGCACTTCTCGGTTTAGGTCGTAAAGAACCGAGCGAGCTACGCTCGCTATGCGGACGGGGACGTCCGCGCTCCCAGCAATTGGTTGACTTCTCAAACCCGCGACTCCAGGTTTGGCGATTCAGCCAGGTTCCTCACCGATTCAGGCTGCATTAGGCTTCGATACAGCTCCGCAATATCCCGCAACAGCCGCTCCTTTGAATAGTTCCGGCTGACGAACTCGAAACCAATCCGTCCCAATTCGTCGCGGAGTCCCGGGTCTTCGATCAAACGCGCGAGACCGCGGGCCAAACCTTCGGCATCGCCGCTGGCAACCGAAACGCCGCGCTGGCAAAGCTGGTAACCGGCTGCCTGGTTATCTTGTTTGGCGGCTGGCGGGACTTGTGGACCGAGCAGATCTACCACCCCTCCGACAGCAGTGGCGATGACCGGTCGGGCATTGACCATCGCTTCGATCAAGGTGAGCGGCGTGCCTTCATTCAAACTGGTTAGCGCCACGATGTCGAGCGCCGGATAAAAATCTTCCGGGTCGGTGCGCGTGCCGAGAAACGAAACATCCTCCGTAAGGCCAAGCGACTTCGCCCGCTCTTCCAGATCGCGCCGGAGATTACCGTCTCCGATGATTACAAAGCGGACTTTCGACCTAACAGTTTTCTTTAACAGGGCCGCTGCCCGCAGAAACAGATCGTGGTTCTTGATTTCAGTCACTCTGCCTACGATGCCGATCAGCACGTCGTCGTCATTGAGTTTCAGTTCCGCGCGCACGCGCGGTCGTCGATCTCGCCAGAAGGCGTAGGTACTCAGATCAATGCCGAGCGGGATTACCGCGAACTGTTCGCTTCGGCCAACGCGAAACACTTCGTTGATCTCCCGGCGTTGTTGTTCACTAATTACGATAATCCGATCGGTGGCGAATCGGGCCAGGAATCTTTCGATGGCGAGAAACAGACGAGTTTTCGCCTTACCGTAGTAACTGTGGAAGACGTGTCCATGATAGGTGTGCACGAACCGACAGCGCCGAGCGGCGAGCGCCGCCGGGGTCAGGCGGCTATACATCAACCCGGCAATTCGTCCGACGGTGCCCGCTTTGGCTGTATGCGTGTGCACGATGTCGGGCTGCTCTCGGCGCATCAAACAGAAGAGTTTCCATATCGTCAGGGCATCCTTTACTGAGATTTCGCGACTCATCTGAGGCAGCGTGAAAGGTTGCACGCCTGACGCGGCGGCTACGTAACTCATGTCATCCTCGCCCGGCGGCACGACTCCAGCGACCAGCAACGTGTCGTACCCAGCCGGCTTCAGACCCTCAGTGAGCCAAACCACATGACGTGCCGGACCACCCACGTTGAGGCGGGCGATGATGCGAAGGATTTTCATTGGCTAACGGAGCTTTGTACTTTGAACTTCGTACTTTGATTTCTTCCTTACGCAAATCGAGCCTTCATAGCCGTCATTTTCAAAGTACAAAGCACTAAGTACAAAGTACGATGTCTACCTAATCCATGCGAAAGGGTGTATCGGGATCATCTTCGTGTCGAATCTCATCCGTTTGTTCGCGGCGTCCTGCGCCCATGTAGAGGCGATTCGGGCAATTGATCACTATGCCGTCGACTTTGCCAACGTTCTGGTAGGCATGCACGACGCCTTTCGGAACTACTACGGCTTTGGGATCGTCCGCGCCAACAACCAAGGTCATCACATTTCTGTAGGTTTTGGAATCAGGGCGATTGTCCCACATACGGAATTTGAAGTTTGACGGCCCCAGGAAACAAAAGAGGTCGGCTTGATCGACGTGCTCGTGCGGTCCCCGGGCCTCGCCCGGATTGGTTGATGAGATGTAAGCCATGACGGGAAAGAACTCGGCGGCGAGTTCGTCGTGGCGAAATAACTCGACCAGCCACCCACGCCGGTCGTTGAACTTGCGCAGATCATGCACGACTACGTCTCTGATCTCCCCGGACTGAAAAGGCTCAGCCGTTGGCCCAGGCTTCTGCTGCATGTTTCAGCTCCTGATGGTTCGCACCGGTTTCGGCGACCAGATTTGAAGCGTGAAGCAAACTTTCAAAGGTGCCTGCATCACTCCACCAGCCCTCGAGTTCGTCCCAGGTCATTTCGCCGCGCTCGATATAGGCATTGTTAACGTCGGTGATCTCCAGCTCTCCACGGCCCGATGGTTTGAGCGTGCGAATAATCTCGAACACTCGCGCGTCGTACATGTAAATCCCAATGACGGCGTACTCAGACTTTGGCTGCTGCGGCTTTTCTTCGATTTGCACCACGCGTTTGCCGTCAAGCTGGGGAACGCCAAAGCGTTGCGGGTCCGGCACGCTCTTCAGAAGGATCTTCGCGCCACGGCCCTGTTGGCGATACGCGTCAGCAGCCGCGCGAATGTTTCCCTGAATGATGTTGTCGCCGAGCACGACGCAGATAGATTCGCTGCCGGCGAAGTGCTCAACCAGGGACAATGCCGCCGCGATGCCGCCTTCGCCTTCCTGATAGGTGTAGTTCAGATGTTTTAATCCGAAAGCTTTTCCGTTTCCGAGCAGTTTCAGAAAGTCACCAGCCGAGTTGCCCCCGGTGACGATCATGATGTCGGTGATGTCCGCATTCACCAGAGTCTGAATCGGGTAATAGATCATCGGCTGATCGAAAACGGGCAGCAGATGCTTGTTCGTTACAGACGTCAACGGCCTCAGCCGCGAGCCTGAACCACCAGCCAGAACGACACCTTTCATTCCGCAGCCTCCAAACGGTTTCGTCAGTTGTTAGTTGTCAGTTGTTAGTGGCTTTCACGCATCCGAATTACTGACTACTACCAACTGACAACTGACTATCAATCAATAAACCTTTCGAACCACAACTCAAGCATTAATAGCGACCATAGCCGGTGCGAATGATCGGCTTTAACGGCGACGTGCTGATCGATCAAGTGTCGCACCGTCTCCGGCTTGAAAAGTCCGCGCGAGAGCGCTCTCTCGGAAAGCAAAGTCTCACGCAGAAACGGCTGCATGACGCCGCGGAACCAGTGACCGATGGGGACCCCGAATCCCATCTTACTGCGGTTCAGGTTTTCTGCAGGCACGAGTTTCCTCAGCACGCGCTTGAGCAGATATTTTGTCGTCAGCCGCCGCAGCTTTAGCTTTTCAGGCAAGCAGGCGGCAAACTCCATCAGTTGATGATCGAGAAAAGGCGACCGCGCTTCCAGCGAGACCGCCATGCTCGCAATGTCCATCTTTACCAGCAAGTCGTTGGGCAGGTAGGTCATCGTGTCGGTAAGCAGCGACGCGTCAACGATCCCCGCGCCGTTCGCTTTGGCGAACCATGGCTCGAGGATACCAGCGCTGCGGAAGTTCGCGGTCTCGTGCCGGAAGCCGTCGGAATACAAGTTCTGTTTCGCTTCTTCATCGAACGCGCTGACCCAACGCAGATAGCGCTCGACCGGAGGCAGTGACGCAGCAGCGATAAATCGCTTGGCTTTCCGGAGCGGATTCTGGCGGGCATCAAATCCAGGGAGCGCCTTGACGACATTCGCGATCACTCCCTGGCGCAGCGCTCCCGGCAGATTGGCATACTTCTGCGCGAGATTCATTGCTGCATAGCGTTGATAACCGGCAAAGCACTCGTCGCCACCATCGCCGTTCAAGGCCACGGTCACGTAAGCCCGCGTCTCTTTTGAAACGTAGTAGCTGGGAATCGCCGATGAATCAGCAAAGGGCTCACCGTAGTGTTCGACTAATGTCGGCAGAATCTCCATGGCGTTCGGCCGCACGATGAACTCGTGATGATCAGCGCCCACATGCTCGGCCACGCGACGCGCGTGATGCAGCTCGCTGAAGTCCTGCTCATCAAAACCAATCGAGAATGTCTTGATTTGTTCCGGCGACTCCTGGGCCATCAAGGCCACTACGGCGCTGGAATCGATGCCGCCGGAAAGAAATGCGCCCAGCGGAACCTCTGACATCAGGCGAATGCGCACGGCCTCGCGCAGCAACTCAACCACGCGCTGGCCGGCTTCTTCCTCGTCGATGCTAATTTTTTTGGAAAAGTCGAGCTGCCAGTAACGCTCGGTCTTGATTTCGCCGGCGCGCCACAGCAGGGAATGGCCCGGCTCAAGTTTTCGAATTGCGTGATAAGCAGTCAGCGGCGCGGGCACGCAAATGAATGACAAGTAATGATGAATCGCTTCGAAATCAACGTCGCGGCTGATTCCCGGATGCTGGAGCAAAGCGGTGAACTCAGAACCGAAGACGAGCTCGCCATTGAGTTCCGCGTACAGCAGAGGTTTCTTGCCGACTCGATCACGCGCGAGGAAGAGTGATTTCGCCCGTTCGTCCCAGATCGCGAACGCAAACATTCCGCGCAGGTATTTCGGGCAGTCAGTTCCGTATTGGTCGTAAGCGTGAACAATGGCTTCGGTGTCGCTGTCGGTGTAGAACTTGTGACCGAGTTTTTCAAGTTGCGCGCGCAATTCGCGATAGTTGTAAATCTCGCCGTTGAAAACAATCCAGGCGGTGCGGTCCTGATTGTGAATTGGCTGCTGGCCGCTTTTTAGATCGATGATCGAAAGGCGGCGCATGGCGAGGCCCACCCCGTCGCTGAAATAAAAGCCGTCATCATCCGGACCTCGATGACGAATAGCTTCGTTCATGCGCGCGACCAGCTCGCGGTCAACCGGAGCGCCGTCACTGCGAACAATGCCTGCTATGCCACACACTTTGTTAAGCGGATGATGAAAGTAGAACCCGGACGAGTTCGGAGAACAAAACGAGCTACCTTCTTTAGTACTATCTTTCTCAGAATGACTTTCGAACCGCGCTGGTCTTAATATTAGCGGACGCTCGCAGCCATGTCCAAAGCACTGGCAACAAATGGCGACCATTGGCTAAGCGTTCAAAAGGAAATGGAACCAAAGTTACCGATTGAGGCCGGCCCCAGGTCCACTTTCCGTCGCGTTCGCCTTCCCTTTTTGATTTTGGCTGCGGCCGTTTGGCACGTTTTAGTAACGACCTCAGTCTTCTTGATTGGCAAGTTCGGCCTGGTGCCAAGGCAGTTTGATCCAAAAGGACTCGGCAATTTTGCTTCGGACGGGTTCGCGTATCAGGCCGAAGTTGTCGAGTTGTGTAGCGTGCTCAAGAATGAGGGCGTGATCGCGTGGGCCACATGGCCGACGCAATTGCACTTGAGACTCTATTCATTGCCGCTCGCCGCGCTCAACGGTGGAACCAGGTTTGATATTCTGACGATTGAGCCGCTGAATCTGATCTACTACCTGGCGATTCTGGTCATGGTCTTCAAACTGGGCGAGATCGTTTTCAATTATCGAACCGGTCTCATGGCGGCTGCGATGGTGGCTCTCTGGCCATCGTTCCTGCTACACACCACGCAGCTATTGAGAGATCCGCTGTTGGTTAGCGCGGTATTGATGCTGATGTTGACCATCATGCTGTGCCTGAAACGTGACTACGCCTGGCATCGCGGCATCCTGCCAGGCGCTGCCGGCATAGCGGCAATCGTGCTCATCAGGATCGTGCGGCTGCCAATGTGGCCCATGCTGTTGGCAATTGTCGTGCTGGCAGTTTTGTTTCTCGTCATCCGGCTTATTCGTCTGCGGCGCTTTCCCCTTGGCAACGTTGCCTTCGCGGTCATGATGATCGCAGCCATTATGATTACTCCGCGCTTTCAAAACGCATTTCACAATCAGCAGGTGCTAAAAAGGCCGCGCATAATAGTGCCCGAGGAGGTGCAAGCGCTGCCTGTTTCCGAGCAGATCGCGGCCCGCCGTCAGGGATTCGAGCTAAGACTTGATTCCTCCGGCGAACCCGTTCCTTCAGAGGCGGGATCGGACATTGACACCGGAGTTCACTTCGACAGCGTGTCTGGTATTATTCGCCACGTTCCTCGTGCTGCGGTGGTCGGTTTTTTTGCGCCCTTTCCGAATATGTGGTTCGGCAACGGCAAAGAAGTTGGCACCAGCGGCAGACTGCTTTCGGGATTTGAAACCCTGTTGACTTACATGATTGAATGCCTTGCCTTGTTTGGTCTGTGGCACAAGCGAAAGCATCTGTCTGCGTGGTTGCTCTTCCTGGTAGTCACACTCGGCGCCGTCGCGCTGGGATTGGTGGTCGGGAATATCGGCGCGCTTTATCGGTTGCGTTATCCATTCTGGGCACTGCTGATTGTCTTGGGCGCGGGCGGCGCTGACTATTTACTGCGCCGAAGAATTCGAGCAGCAAGCGTGGGCGGCGGCTTCGTCTCTGAACAAGCCTCGGGAACTTTTCACATTTGATCAAGTTAAGTCTCATCCTTGCAGGGCTGGCGATCTGTAACGCCGTGCTGGCCGTCCTAATGCCCTGGTATGTAGTGACGCATCTCGGGGTCGGGATCCAAACCGATGCCTTCTTTGCTTCCGGCGCCTTGCCGCAATTGATCTTTCTGGTCGCCAGCTTTTCGCTAACCCAGGTTCTGGTTCCGCTACTGGCAACTGAAGACGAGAAGACTTTTCAACGTGATGCCTGGGGGTTCTTTCTGAGTGTCACCGGCCTGTTCACCTTGTTGGCAGCAGTGCTGTTCGTGCTGGCTGGTTATTGGGTGCCGTTGCTCGTGCCCGGATTCTCAGATGAAGCCAAGCAATTGACCACCAGCCTCAGCCGCATTCAGTTGCTCTGCATGGTCGGCAATGCTTCGGTCGCCGTACTGTGGTCGGTCTATTACGCGCGCCAGAAGTTCATCTGGGCCGAGCTTTCGCCAGTCTTCGCCAACATTCTGTCGTTGCTGTTCCTGTTCTGGACGCTGCCGCAATACGGGATCGTGGCAGCGGCGTGGGCTACAGTGCTGAATCTCGGGTTAAAGATCGCGTTTCTAATGCCGATGTTGGGACGCTGGCAATGGCCGCGATGGGACTCCTATGCCATGCAAGAGGCCTGGCGACGGGTGAAGCCGTTTATCCTGGGGCAAACCTATTCGAAGTCGGATCCGTTGATTGACCGCTTCCTGTCTTCGATGACCATCGCGGGAAATTTATCGTTGCTCTACATTGGTCAGCAGATCTATTCGGCGATCAATCTAATCATTACCAAAGCAATCTCGGCGCCTACCGTACCGCGCCTGGCGCTCGCGGCAAAGTCCGGCGATTGGCCCCACTTCCGGCGTATTTATCGCCAGAGATTATTGTGGATGCTGGGTCTAGGGGTCGCCGCGTGCATCATCTTACTGGTTTTCGGAGAGTCTCTGCTGCACTTCATGATTGGGCATGGTGGCATCACGGCTGAGAACGTGCGAATGTTGTGGTGGATAATGCTGGCGCTGATCGGATTGCTGATAGGTGGCACGGCTGGTCAGGTCACCGCGGTCGCTTTCTATGCGATGGGCGACACGAAAACTCCGACGATGTTGTTCGTCTGGACCTTCACGGTTTACATACCCATCAAGGTGCTGGTCTTTCTTCACTATGGATTACTGGGCCTGGCAATCGCTACCAGCGTTCATCTCACAGTGAATTTCCTGCTACAGCTTGTCATCCTTGAGAAAGTCACTGCGCCGAGACGAATCGCACGGGCGTGATTCGTTTGTCACTCCAAACAAAAAGCCGGGACCTGGCCCGGCATTGATCCGATTAGTTTGTGAGAATCGCTTTATCGGGCGACGGTCTTTGTTCCTTCACATCGGGTCCCCACAGCAGGCGGTGCCGGGCCGCTTTTTTCTCTGCAATTCGCTGCCGCGCCCGTTCTTCTCTCTTCTCCTTCACCAGGACAAAGCCAATGGCCACGAAAATAAAATAAAAAATCAGCAACTGCGCGCGCTGGCGGTACGCAGTGCCAACATTTCCCATAAGGATCGAATAAGTAAGAGTAAGTAGAGTGGTGAAGATCAGGATCGGAGCTACCTCTCTCAGGCGATGCTTTATGGTGAACCACAAGCCGAGCACAAGCAGCGGAAGCGAGGCCCACCACACCACCATTTCCGGCAAAGTGATCGCCTGTCGCAGCGACGCGAGCTGCCAGGGAAAGGGAGCGAGGAGCAGGTAAGTTAGTCCCAGCGGCATCGCGCTCAGGGCCCCTTCGGGCGTCGAAACGTCAATATCTTGTCCAAACCCCGACTGGGCTCTTTGAGATGCGTCCAAATGCATCAACTGTAACTGCTTAAAGTTGCCATACGTCTCGAATTGCTGGCCGGCATAACGACTTACGCCGAAATAGGCAAGCACCGCTCCGACTACAAACATCATGATGAACTGGCGCGCAAAGGACTGCGCCGTGAGACGGCGACGCCCCATAACAAAGGCCGCTGCGACGGAAAGAACGATGATATAGAAAACATAGAAACGCAACGTGATGAGACCACAGAGCGAAAGCGCCAGGGCCGTTAGGTACTTGAAACTAAACCGGTTACCCAGCTTGAGCGTTGCCAGCATTGAGAGCGTGAGGAGGAAGATGATAGGGCCGTCCTTCAGACCCTGAGCCGTCCAAAGCACCAATGAAGGAAAGAATGCCGTGAGCAGCGCGCATGCCCGGGCCACTCTCTTGTTGGGAAAAATCTCGAGCGAGATCATGTAAGCAAGTGGCGCCGTGGCTGCACCCAGCACTGAGTTTACATACTGAGTGGCGAGCATGTTTTGGCCGACGATTTTGTAAATCACTGCCACCACATAGAGCATGCCCCATCCGCTGGCGGCTCCGCCGCCCGAAAACAAGTCAACGTAATACTGGTAATACTTGTCGCCCTCCCAGGTTTTTAACAAAGCATATCCAAAGACATCATAACTAAGGGCGTCACCCCCGAAGAAAGTCTGCTGTTGAAAAACGAAAATCATCGTGCCAACGAAGATTCTCAACAGCAACCCGGCAGCAAACAAACGTATCAGGAATCGCTGATCGATTTTGGGCTTGTAGATAAGCCAACCCGCAAGCGCAGCAACAGGGAGCGCAATCAGGGTCGCCCCCGCGCCGTCCGCCGGAGCCATAAACAAGACTCCTCCGAGCATTAACAGCGCAACAACTAATAGCAGGCCATTCATTTCTTTTGCTTCTTCAGTTCTTCCAAGGGAAGACGTCAAAACTATACATCATCCGGAAGATCGGGGCGGGTCTTGCGCTCGATCAGGAACTGGTCTTCCACGCTTAGCACTTTGATCGGCTTGGCCGGCACGCCGGCAATCAAGGATCCTTCGGCATCGATCTTTCGGGTCACCACCGCGCCGATTCCTACCACGCATCGCGAGGGCAGAGCACTGCCGGGGGCCATCCGAATCTCTGATCCCAGATAGGCGAATTCGCCAATACAGATGGGGAGAGTGCGTTGCCGGTTGTGCGTCCAGATCGAAGAGTTGCGTCCGCCAATGATCGTGCGCCGGCCGATTTCAACGCGATCCGTGAAGTCAATTTTATGGCCCGTCGTAATGATGCTGCCCTTCCCAAGTGTAAATCTCGGGTCAACCGGATTAACCGCATCAGGCTCGGGAATAGAATTTATTTCGTTCATTCGCATGAGCTCAGAGTAACGCCCCAAGGTCACTTCTTCGCCGCCGCGGATTATGTTCAGGTGCCCTATCTTCACATGATCGCCGAGTTTCAAGTTTGCTACCCCAATGATCACGTTCAGATGCCCGATTCGTGAGTCGTCATCAATCTGGCACGTGCGCGCGTCAATTATGCTGAGCCCAACTCGCACCCGCCGCCCGATTTGATAACCGAAAAACAGCCGGTAACACGGACGCTTAAGAAACGACGGCAACAGCGCGACAAAGCCAAGCAGCAGCAGCCGGAATTTGCTTGTTCGATGCATCTATGTCCTCGACCGTTCATGCTCGTTTAGCCGCTTCGTGCAACGCTGCGCTGAGCTTGTCGGCCTGAGCCGGTAATCCGTATTTGGCCACGGCGTGGCGCCGCCCCGCCACGCCCATCTCTTGCCGTCGCCCCGCGTCGACGATCAGTGTCTCCAGGGCACCATACCACTCGTCCTGCGTCGAAGCGAAGAAGTTGGTCATGCCGGCTTCGCCAATTTCAGCTGAAGCGCCCACCGGCGTAGCCACATACGGGACGCCGACGCTCATATACTGAATTGCTTTGAATCCCGATTTGCCCGCCGCCCATCCGGCATACATAGAGGCATCGAGCGGATACAACCCGACATCGATGGATTGAAAATCCGCCACCTCACGCTCCATTTTCCACGTCGAGTTTTCAACTTTAACACCGGGAACATTTACTTCTTCTCTCCCGGCGCCGACTACTTTGAGCCGAAAATCATGCTGGCCGGCTAAACTGCGCAACGCGGGAAAAATCGACTCCAGGAAAGGGAATGTCGAGTGGGTGCCGATCCATCCGAGCACCACCTGCCCGCCTGTCGCTCCACGCTCAGCGGGCCGAAAGACATCGGTGTCCACCACGGTTGGAATGATTCGCGCTTGAGCCCCTCTGTTGGAAACATATTCGGCGATCGCACGGTTGCCGCAAGTGACGATGGCAGCCCATCTGATCAAATCGTCTGTCTTGCTGAACCACTTCAAAGCTTTTCCCACGCCGCCGTAGGTCGGGCTAGTATATGAGACGTAGGTTGCATCGTCCAAATCCAGCACCATCGGCCGCTTCAACGCCTGCGTAGTCAGCCATTCGATGAGCGGCGGCCCAAACATCATGGCCTCGCGCTGGACCAGGATCACATCGGCCTTGCGCGCCGACATCACGTCAGCCAGACGCAGGAATGCGGACTTCAGAAGTCCCGCGGCGGTGCGCGGGAACGACCCCTGATGGTAGAGATGTTCGAAGAGAGTCGAGTCAAGAAACGGATGAATCGTCAATGCAATGTCACGCTCGGCGAGCGGCCCGACGAATTGCTGGAGTCGAAAACGCGTAGCCGCTGCTTCGACCGGATAAGACGCTAAAGCTAAAACTTTCATGCGATTGCTTAGCGAGACAGGGCACTAGTGGCAGGCTTGCGGCCGGTTCCAACCCAACCATAGGCCGGGTTGACCTTAGGGCTTTCCAGTTGTGCCCGGCTCAGCCAGTCGGCAACTTGTTGCCTCGTGTAGCGATTCTCGATCGGCGCCGAAAAGCGATCGAGCTGATCGTTCACGCAGACGCGAAATGGAAAGCCGGCGTATTGCTTCATGGGGATGGTTTCCGCCAGCGACTTGAGCCCGGGTATTTTTTTCAAAATCCGGTAAGGCCACACAAACAAACCAAAGGCGGCTACCGCTGCCGGAAATGCCAGCGCATAGATCGCTCTGTGTGGTAAGCGCGTCGTGATCTTCCGCGCCGCCGTAACCATCGCCAGCAAAACGCGCTTAATGGGCTGCCCTTCCGGCTCCCAGTACAAATAGATTTGAATCTCGCCCTCCGGTTTCAGGTAGCGCAAGAGGTTCTGAAAAGCCTCTTCGGGATTGGGCAGATGATGTAGCACGCCGATCGAGTAAATGAAATCGAAACTCTCTTGAGCGAAAGGCGGCCGGTGTAGATCGGCCTGGACCACTTGCACCACACCTGCGTGATCCGTGTTTAGCCGTTCGGTGTTTTGTCGCGCAACTTCTACCGCCGGCCCCAAATCGATGGCCCAAACTTCAGCACCGTATTTTGCCGCGTAATAGGCGAAACGGCCGTTGCCGCAACCGGCATCCAAAACTTTCTTGCCGCGAAAAAAATCCGGGCCGTGCGGCTGCATGTAATCCAGAAAGCTCCGGCCCCACTCTTCATACATCTCGGGAAACCGGGTCCACTCGAAACCAAAACTCAGCGCCGTCTTAACCTGCGGTTCTTCACTGTCACCTGACGCCTTGTTGCCGAGCAGAGCTTCGCGGAAAGGCGAGAGCAGCAAACGTGGAACTTCTGCGACGATGGGAAACTGCTCGCTACAAGTCGCGCATTCAAAGTAGAGGTCGCCGTTAATTTTCGCGGGCCCATCGTCCACCCGCAGAAACCCGTGACAGCCGGGACAGCGAAGCGTTTCGAGCAGTCTTTCCGTTGAGAGCGACATAGAGCCTAACCTGTATTATCCAATACGTCCCGGTACAAGCGCACATACGTTTCGGCGCCGGTCCTGCGCACATCAAACAATCGCTCGGCCACCTCGCGCGTGCGCCGCCGAGTTTGTTCGGGATAACCGGCAAAGCCTTCAATGACGGCAACGGAATTAGCGTACTCGCGTTCGTCAAAATTACGAACCAGCGCGCCGACTTTTTCGCCGGTGATCAAAACATCAGAATCGCCAATGCCTTCATTAATAATTAAGGGGAGCCCGCAACCGAGGTATTCCGCATACTTCGTCGGCGATGAAGCGAGTTTCGAGAAGCAGGGTTTGATGAACGCCAAGCCGGCGTCGCCGGCCGATAGATAAGAAGGCACATCTCGCGGCGCGGATGCCAGCACGGTATAGTCAGACGCACCGACTCCGCGTGCTCTCATCAGTTCATGCACGCGTTCGTGGTGGGCCGGCGTCAGCCACAGGAAGTAAGCATCGTGTCTTTGCTTCCGCATCGTCACGAAAAAGTCAGCCATGCTCTCGGTTAAGTACCAGCCATCAATCGATCCACTGTAAACAACGACAAAGCGATCCTGTAGCGCGAGTTCGGCTCGCCGCCGAGCGCGATCTTCGTGGCTGAACCTGAATAGTTCCAGGTCGGCGCAGCAGGGCACAACCTCATGCGCCACGCTATGATTTCGCAAGCTGTCCCATTGATTAATCACGGGCCAGATTCTCTCGGTCAAGGTAACCACACCATCCGCGGCGCCGAGCGCGCGGCCTTCCACGGCCTTGGTGATCCGATAGGGAATGGAGTCCTTTCGCCAGTGGCCCGCGTCGACGTATTCTTCCGCCATCAGTCCGCGCACATCGAAAATCATCTTCACGCCAAAGCGTCGCTTTAGACGCAGTGCAATTGCGGCCGGGATGTGGCTGCGCGCATGAACCATTTCAATCTGCTTACGCCGCACCAGCCGGCTGCCGTATCTTATTCCGGCCCACACGTCATAGCACGTCGCCGGCAGCGAGGGCGTCTTGTGGTAACGCAGCCAATGCCAATCGATTCCCCTGGCGGCTAACTCGCGCCGCAACGCGACGCACATCTCAACTCCCTCGCGAGTGAAAGCCTGCGGCCGCTCAAAACTAAGCAGCGTAATTTGAACGCCCGCGCGGCTCAATTCCTTAAGGTACGGAATGACCTGGCTCTGCCCCAGGGGGTCGAGCATCCCGTTGTACGAGATGTAAAGCACTCGCCGGTTACTGAGGGTCATCGTTACGTCGCGTTCCCGTAAAGGTGAAGCTTATCCACGAGCAGCCAGTTGATGCTGCCGACAAACGCCGCCAGATCCAAGGTGGCGATGATCGGCACCAGCATTATTAGTCGCAGAATGTTGCGGCCCGGCCCAGCCGGATAAACCCTACGGTTCTTACCCAGCGCTTTCACGGCCCGCGCCAGCAGTAACCCGATCCAACACCCAAGTGGCACCACCAGCCAGCGCCATCCGAAAAAATTTGCCGGCACCGCAATGACGACCAGCAGCGCATACCGCTGAAAAATCGGCGCCTGCCATTGGCGCCACAAACCGGCGCGGATGTTGTTACGGGCGTAGGTAACAAACCGCTTGAAGGTGCGCCACAGGTTCCCCTGGATGTTCCAGTGCACCATCGCTTCCGGAGCGCGCAGTTCGCGAAACCCCTGCGCTTCGATTCTTTGCATGAACAGCAGGTCTTCGGCCGATCGCAGATGCTCCGGAAAGCCTCCCGCCATTTGCCAGACATGGCGGCGCATGAGAGCAGAGGCGATCGACTTGGCACTGGTCGGTGTCCCGGCGATTTCTACCGGCGGCGGCAGGTATGCCATGGCCGCACATTCTTTGAAAAAACTGTCGACGATCGGCGCAAACGATCCGTAAACTACTTCGGCATCCGAGCCGTCGCCCACCTTCAGGGCCAAAGACGCCAGCCAATCCGGAGCGGGCCTGGTGCCGGCATCCGTGAAAGCGATCCAATCGCATCTGGCATTTTCAACTCCGACATTCCGAGCCCGTCCCGGCATGGAATCCCGTTCGCGAACCAGCTTTACCGGCGCCCCGCGGCCAATAAACTCTTCGATGATCTCTCTGGTAGCGTCAATCGATCCGCCGTCGGTGATCACAATTTCGTTTGGCGGCAACGTCTGACTCAACAGGCCTTCCAGCAAAATGCGGATGGACTCTTCCTCGTCGCGCACCGGGACTACGACGCTAATCTTGATCGCGTTTGGGGCTGAGGACCTAACAGAGTGCTCCACGGGTCGTGATGCTAACAGAAGTTAGAGTTAATAAATACAAAGAACGCAGAGCGACCAGAGGGTCTGACTCCGCGTTCAGTGTGTGAGATCTCCGTAGCAGCCGGAAACCGAAACACTCATGCGGTTGCGGTGGCGGGAATTGAGCTTTTTTTCAGCTCCCCTTCAATCCAGCGATAGGTCTTCGCCAGGCCCTCTTCGAGAGAGATTTGCGG
>JBGPWS010000285.1:0-5976 GCA_041492345.1 Pyrinomonadaceae bacterium
ATGATTGAAGCGGCCGACGCCATGGTCAAAGCTGCTAACGTCACGCTGATTGGATACGAAAAAATCGGGGCTGGATTTGTGACGGCGATTGTCCGTGGCGATGTCGCGGCCGTGAAAGCAGCGACAGACGCCGGAGCAGCGGCGGCGCGACGAGTCGGCGAATTGGTGAGCGTCCACGTGATCCCACGTCCCCACGGTAGCGTCGATGACGCGATGCCGATCAGCGCTCAGAGCCGCGCATGATCATCGCCCGCATCGTAGGCACAGTCGTGGCATCACAGAAGGATGAGCGACTGGAAGGCAAGAAGCTACTCATTGTTCGCCCCGTTAATCTCGACGGCACGGACACGAGCGGCTATGTCGTCGCCGTTGATACGGTAGGAGCCGGCTTTCATGAGCGCGTGCTGGTGGTGGCAGGATCGAGCGCGCGCCTGGCTCAAAACATGAAAGACGCGCCGGTAGACGCAGCGATCGTAGGCGTGATCGATACGGTGGATATCCACTCAGATGAACTCGGCGGAAAGTGATTGGAAATGACTAACGAAGAAATCGGACAAAGGATCGAGTTCATAATCGAGCAGCAGGCGCAGTTTGCCTCCGATATCCAGGTGCTGCGCGAGCTTCAGGCCGCGGACACGAAGATGTTAAAGGAGCAGTATCAGAATCTCTCCGCTGCTGTGGTCACAGTCGTGGGCCTGGTAGGCAAGATAGCGGAAGCCCAGGAGCGTACGGACAAGCGTGTCGCTGAACTAGCCGAGGGATTAGCTCGCACAGACGCGCAAGTTTCCGAGCTGGCAGAGCGCCTGAACATCTTCATCAATGTGGTAGAGAAATACATTAGCCGAAACGGGAATAACGGTTCGGCGAACCCTTCGCAGTAAAAGTAATGCAACTCGCCCGCGTAATCGGCACCGTCGTCGCGACCATGAAGAATCCTTCGCTGGAAGGACGCAAGCTGCTGATTATTCAATCCCTCAACAAAGATCTCGCGCCGCAAGGGAAACCGTTGGTTGCCATAGATGCTGCCGGAGCCGGGGTCGGTGAGTTGGTTTTCTGGTGCCGCGGCAAAGAAGCGAGCTTTCCCTTCAAGCGCGAAGACACGCCGACCGATTGCACGATTGTCGGGATTGTTGATTCCGATAAGCATGTTACTAGGCAATAGATCTTTGATCTTTGATCTTTGATTTTTGGTGCACCAAGCCAGTGCCCTATGAGTGCAAAGAACAAAGATCGAAGATCGAAGATCGTAGTTTGGAATTATGATTCTCGCCAGAGTCCTGGGAAACATCGTAGCTACGCAAAAGAACGCGCGGTATGACGACGCGCGGATCATGTTGTGCGAACAAATCACTCCCGAAGGCGAGGCGACGGGACATACGGTGCTGGCGCTCGACGCTGTTGATGCGGGCGTCGGCGACACTGTTCTGATCGTCCAGGAGGGTTGGAGTGCGTCCACCACGGCGACTGGAAAACCGGGCGCGGCGATCGATTCGGCCATCGTAGGCGTGGTCGACCACATCGACTTGCTGGAAAGCCTGGCCAAGTGAGATAGGTTGTTTTCAAAGTGAGCACGGATCAAGATCAAGCAAGGTTAATAGCTGAACGCGTCGCGCGGCGAGTGGCCGGAACTCGCAGTGGCGCATCAGGCCCGAGTAATATTCCGGCTTCCGCAAAGAACGGCGCGCCGGTGCGCGAAGAACTGTCCGCGATCCGTGAAGGGCTGCACGATCTGGAAAGCAAACTCGATCGCATCGAATCCAAGATCGTTCGCGGCGCTAACCAACCTGCCGAATCAACGCGGGCCCGCCTGATCGATTTCGTTTCTTCAGGGCCGCCTGTGGTCATGGCACCTTCGATTGCATCGTCGCCACCTAAGGTCTCGGAAAAACGCTCTGAGTTCGTTCCGCCAACGCAATCGCCGTGGCTTGCTCCAATGTCGAGCATGTACGGCCAAACGACCCATCAAGGCGCTCAGGAAATTTCTCAATCCGAAATCCGAAATTCGCAATTGCCTTCCGATCATCCCAGTCAGGAGCGCTTTGGCGTCGAAGAGGCGACGGTCGCAGAGTTGGTTGAGTTCTTCGAGAACGAAAAGAAGTGCTCAGTCGATCCGAGCGGCAAGCCCTGCGATCATTGCGCGATGTGCAGCTCGCGCGGGTTTTAGGGCGAAGGTTCAGAAAACCTCGTCTGAAACGCGGATGAACAGAAGGCGAACTGCGTTCGTAGAGGTTCCTGCTAAGATCCCGGAAGTTGCGCGCGTTTGATTGGGCACGGAAGGCGGATCACTCCTTGAATGCCTGGCTTACAACTCTCTTCATCATAGCGGCGTCGGTCATAAGCATATCAACGCTTTGCGCTCAGAGCATTCCACAATCAAACAAAGCGACTTCGGATGTACAAGGTAAGGACCCTCAAGGGCAAAAAAAACAAAAGCGAGAAGAAACAGACAGCGGCAATCTCGAACGTGAGAATGCGAAAGCACAAGCCATCTCAGTGCTGCATGAGGTAATCGATCGGTCCGACCGGATCAACGACTGGGAGATCCAGGCGACACTCATATCTAATGCACTCGATCTGCTTTGGAAGCACGAAGAATCATACGCGCGTTCTAACCTTCAAAGGGCTTTGGATCGTTTCTTCCTTGAGTATTCTTCCAGGACTAATACCACACAACAAAGAAGCCAGGTAGTTACTGGTATCAAGACTCTCATCTCGTCTCTGGCGAAACACGATCCCGAGGGTGCGGCGAAGGCGCTGGATCGTTTTGGAAAACTTGCTGAAGAATTAAGCCAAACGAGCGAGAACCTATCGCCCAGGGACCGGCTGGCAGTGGCGCAGTCGAGTCTTGACGTCAACGCGAGGCAGTCGGCGATGCTGGCGGCGCGGGTGCTTTCTGCCGGCGTACCGGGTACGTTCCCTGATTATCTTTATCAACTCGAGGTTCGGGATGAGGAGTCGGCTGCTGATCTTTACCGGGCAGCACTTTCACAACTTGCCGGCAACCCGATCTACACCCCCAATCATGCGACGATCCTTTCCGCCTATGCATTCCGGGAAAAACTACTCGTTGTGGAAATCAGATCGAATGATAAGGCAGCGACCCACATTGAATTTGGTTCGCTTACAAATAACCTGTCGCCGCCACCAAAGGCCCTCAATCTGGAACTGGCCCGAGCCTACCTGAGTGTCGCCTACGGGTTCCTGGCACAAAGACTGATCGTGCTTCAGCCCAAGACCGAATTGGATCAGGAGTATCTAATCCAGTGCTACTTTTTGGCAATGAAGCTAAGTGCATACGCGGGCCGTTTGAATCTCAATGAAGGCGGCCGATGGGAACAACTAGGTAGGAATTATGAGCTTCTTGGCCAACGCGCCGGCCTTACCAACGAGGAATTGGCAAGCCTGGCCCGTTTGGCTGAGCGGCTTGTCGCTGAGGGAAGTATTTTTCAGTTTGACGATGGTGCCTCAGCTTTTGAGAAGGCCAGGGTCTCCAGGGACCGCGAAGAGAAGACCGCTATGCTCGTTCGCGGGATTCACGAGCTCTTGGAAGTGGGAAAATTTACCGAGGCTGAGCAAAAACTCGGAGATATTGAAGACGACGCGGTGTTGAGTCGGATGATGGATTACTTTCACTTTCGAGTCGCCAGAGCCGCCATACGAAAACGCAAGTGGCAGGATGTGAGTAATCACACCCACAAAATAATCGATCAGCAACTGGCAACCTATCTGTTTCTGGAGGGAACTGGGGCCGCATTCAAGAGTGGGAAAAAGGACGTCGCGTTCGATTATTTGCAGGCTGCTATGAGTACGGTGTCAAGAATTGATGACAAGCCGAGTAAGGCAAAGGCTTTGGTTGCCATTGGTGGATTGCTCGTTTCTGTGGATCCAGCGTGGAGCAGTCAATCAGTACTTGACGCTGCCAGAGCAATAAACCAGGCGGAGAGTTACGACGGGACAAACTATTCAGTAACAATCGAGTTGCCGAAACTGAACCTCTTCCTTCCGCTCAACGATTCGGACATCAACACATGTTTTGAACGCTCGGCCAGGACAGACTGGCCTGGCACCATTAGTGCGGCGAATACTATAAGCAAGAGCGAAATTCGCGCAATGGCTCAAATCGCAGCATGTCGTGGCGTTCTCTAATTAGTCCGATCCTTCAGCGTTGTTCGTTTTTGATCTCGACTATTACGGACTTGAATTGATCTACCTCGGAATCAGACGGTGCAGTAAATAAAAAAGCGCGACTCCCGCAAACACCACGATTGAAACCATCGGGTTCTTTTCTTCCTTGCGATTCACTTCCGGGATCAAGTCGCTCGCGGCTACATACAAAGTGACTCCGGCTGAAAACGGCAGAGCATAGGCGACCGAACCGTTGAAGCGCTCCTTCAGCAAAGCCACGCCAACTACCCCCGCGAACGTGGCCGCGCCGATGGCGAGCGCCGCCGCCGCGGCTTTCTTTGAAGAGCGTCCGGAGGCCAGCATGATCGACGCGACCGTGAATCCTTCCGGCACTTTGTGAAGCATGATCGCGATGAAGACCAGCAGGCCGACCCTGGTGTTCACCAGGAACGCAGACGCGATCGAAACGCCGTCAAAGAAAGTATGAATCGTCAAACCGCCGATGGCTGTGTAAGCCGCTGACGGGCGTATGACTGACTCAGGATGTGTCTCAGCTCCGAAATGAAAGTGCGGCGCGACGGTATGTTCGAAGAGTTGAATCAGAAGATAACCGCCGAGCAGAAGAGTGAACGCACCGACGACTGCTTCAGCCGCACCTGCGCCTTTAGCTTCGCTCGTCCACAGCGCGACGGTCTCAGGAACGATCTCGATAAAGATCGCCGCGAGCATGAAACCGGCGCCCAGCGCGACGAGATACTTCAACAGCTTGGCCTCGCTGCGATAAGCACCCGATGAAGCGATCAGCAGCCCGCCAACCAAGTTGGCAAGGGCCGCCAACGCTCCCAACACCAGAAGCCCGGGAATTCCGTTCATCTTGAATCCAATTTATGCGCCGGACAAAGAACTCGTCCGTGGCAGTCTGCCGACTATACATCATCGAGGATGGAAGTCTGTTATTAGGTCAAGAAAAAAACTGTAAAAAGTCTTGACAGGCCCGAAATACGGGCGTAGGATGCGCGGTGGAGTGAAGTGGAGCAACGTGGCCTTAACGACACGAACCGAACTCGAAACTAGTGCGAACCGTAGAGTCGTCTCTTTTGCTCCCCCTAACCGGACTCCATGTTGCGAGGTAATTACACAGCACGAATCGACTCCAAAGGCCGGCTCAAAGTGCCGACTCTGTTTCGTCGTTACGTCGAAGAGAAGTACGGCTCGGCTTTTTATCTTACCAGCTTAACCGGCGAATGCGTGCGGATTTATCCGATGCCGGAGTGGGAAGCAATCGAACAACGTCTCTCTTTATTGCCTTCGATGGATCCGGCGCGGCGCAAGTTCCTTGACAGAACGAATTACTACGGACAGCAGTCGTCGATGGATACGCAGGGTCGCGTGCTGATTCATCCGCTGCTGAGAAAGAGCGCCGCAGTTGTAGGCGACGTCGCGGTGCTGGGTTATCTGACATACCTGGAAGTTTGGGAGCTGGAGAAGTTTCAGCAGCGCCTGCTTTCCGATCCTTATGGGGAGGAAGACGAAGCGGCAATCGCACGTTTGGGTATTTGAAATGAGTGAGCAGTGAGCAGTGAACAGTGACAAGCCAGGAATAGAAGTTTTGCACTTGTCACTAGTCATCGGTCACTTTTCACATGGTAGTAGTTCTTTGAACGAGATCACGGGGCGGTGGTGATGGCGGTGCCTTTGGGGGGCAGGGGCTCGGCGCCCCATCGTCCCGTGCTACTTCGAGAGACGATCGAGCTGCTCGCAGCGGAGCGGGGCGGGTTGTTTGTCGATTGCACGGTAGGCCTGGGCGGGCATAGCGAAGCAATTCTGCAAGCGGCTCGTGACGCGCAAGTG
>JBGPWS010000150.1:0-10253 GCA_041492345.1 Pyrinomonadaceae bacterium
CAGTGCTTTGCCATGCCGGTTGTGATTGACAGTCAACGACAGCTCGGGGTGATCGGAGGCCGCGCCTTCGTCAGCAGCTCGGATTACCGTGAGCTGGCCGAGCGGTTTCGCTCAGGCGATCTTAAGGATCTGAGTTCCGCCCATCTGTTCCGCAACGTAATCTTTGCTGACGAAGCTGACCTGGATCACGCAGCATTGCGCGTGGCCAGAGCGGCAAGCGAGTTCAAAGAGACTAAAGTGGAAGACTTTCCCGCGTCCACAGTCGCCGCAGGCCCACCGTTGGAAGTCGCTGAGGCACCGACTGAAGATCGACGCACCGAAGCGAGTTTACGGCGTGGACTCGATCGCCGCGCGCCGTTCGCAGATTCAATTCGCAGGTTCACCGAGCAGATTGACGCGAGCGAGCCAGCGCAGACCTACCAATCAATCCTGACGCAGGCGGCCGACCTGGTAAAAGCCGAGCGCGGCTCGCTGCTTCTTTTCGATGAATCGGCAAACCACCTGACGATGACCGCGTCGCGAGGAATCAAAGCGTCCATAAGCGAAGTTGGCACGATTGCCATGGGCGAGGGAATTGCCGGATCCGTCTTGCGGGAAGGTCGCCCCATGGTTGCCAGCGTGGACGACCTGGGCAGGTCGAGTTTGCCGGAGCGGGGTTACAAAACAAAGTCATTCATAAGTTATCCAATCTCTATCGGAAGCCGCAGATTTGGAGTTCTCAATCTTGCGGACAAGATCGGTGGCGGCGCCTATGATGCAAATGATCTGAGCGTCATTGAATTGGTCGCGCCCCAAATTGCTCTGGCGATTGAGCGCGCCGCATGGCAGCAAAGAGCCAACCAGTTCCAGCTAATGTCGATCACGGATCCACTGACAGGTCTGCACAACCGGCGCTACCTCGAGGCGCGTCTGACGGAAGAGTTGAGCCGTTCAAAGCGCTACGATTACCCGCTTAGCTTTATGATGATCGATATTGACGATTTCAAGCGCTACAACGATCGGAACGGCCATCAGGCAGGCGACCGCGCTTTGGAGATCACGGCGCAGTGCTTGAGGGCTGCCTTGCGCAAAGTGGACGTGGCGTCACGCTACGGCGGCGAGGAGTTTTCCATCCTGCTGCCGCAAACCAACCTGCAGGAAGCCGGTGTGATCGCCGACCGCATTCGCCGCAAAATCTACGGCACGCCGTTTACGCACGGCAAATCGCAGCCACTTGGGGCCGTGACTGTTAGTATCGGCCTTTCTGCTTTCTCGCCGGCGCTCGACTCGGCCGAGGCTATAGTTCGCGCCGCTGACCGGGCGCTCTATCACGCGAAGAGCCACGGCAAGAACCGCGCTTACGCGTACCAGGGTGTCCAGGCCGGAGCAAACCGCACGGCTGCTAACAGCAACACTGATCGATGACCCACCAGCGCATACTTGCCAGCGTCAGCCGGGACGAATTTGTGGGCCGCGACGCGGAACTACGGGAGATCGTGCGGCAGGCCTCCCGAGATCGGAACGGACTGGTTGTACTGGCCACCCCTGGCGTGGGTGCGGCGGAGCTGCTACGTCAGGCATACGATCAGTTGTTCGTTCGCCGCGGTGATCCTGTACCCATCCACTTCGCGTTCAAACGAAGTGAAGGCACGCCGCTCGACGCCGCGCGGCGGTTCTTTCAAAATCTGCTGCAACAATACATCGCTTATCGTCGAGTCGATCCTTCACTGTGTGACGCCCGGATGACGTTTCACGATTTGCTGGAGCTCGCACTACCCGGCGACTATGAGTTGGTCAATGAGCTCATCGAGGGTTTTGAACGTGAGCGCGCCAGCGGGGATCAGAGTGACTTTGTGCGGTTCTGTTTGAATGCGCCACATCGTCTTGCGGTAGCGGGCCGGAAGGTCTTTCACTTGATCGACTGTATTCAACTTGCCACGCCGTCGAAAGACGAGGCCATGCTAGGGCAGGAGATCGCGGCTGCGGTTACTCGCGCAAATGGTCCATTCGCGCTCGCGGGCCTGCGACGGCAGGTGGTCAATCTGATTCACGGTACTGACGACGGCCACGATGCAAACGAACTTATCCACCTGGAGAGACTGAGCGACGATAACGCCCGAAGGCTGGTCGAAGTCTCCGCCCGCCGGTACCAGATTGAAACCAACGAGCCGACGCGCGATTTGATCGTGCAACAGATGAATGCGAGCCCTTTCTTCATCAACGCTTTGATCCAGGCTGCCCGGGAATCAAAGACGCCCCTGACCAGCTTTCTCAATTGCCAGCGTCTTTACGTTGACGAGCTGATGGGCGGACACATTCACCGCCACTTCGGCAGAATTCTGGACTCGGCCGCGCCTAATCCGCAGACAAAAAGGACACTGCTGCGCGTGCTGTTTGAGTCGGCTTCGAGCGAAGCACACAAGCCTTCTCTTTGGGCCTGGAAGAAGCGTCTGGGTGTCGATGCTGCTGAGTTCGAACGCATCGTCGATGCGTTGCACGTCCATGAGCTGGCGAATTCGAGCGCCGCCTTCATCGAGGTAAACGGCGACTCGGACGTGTGGATGGATTACCTGCGCGCGCACTATCGCACAGAGGTGGCCGGTGAAGCACGCGCCCTGATCGTCGCCACGACATTGCTCGACTGTCTGAAACGGGCGCCGCAGGCAATGGCGCGCAAATATCGACTCGAAGCGGCACTCGGCCTGCGAGATCTCATCTCGGGTTTCAATTGCCAGAGCGTGCCGGCGAGCTTGTTCCATTACGATCGCTTCGCGGTTCACAAAGGTGAGGACGCGGAAACAGTCGACGCGGCCCTCGATGCCGAATCCGACTTGATCAGACTGCCACAGATTGTTCACGCCGCGGGCTGCAATGCGTATTCGCCGTCAGTTCCGTGCGATGGTGAGCGTTGCGCAGTGGCGCACGGTTTCGAGGCTGCGGACTACACAGATGAAAACGAAATAGTGTGGCTGGCCGCTGAGATTGATTCCAAACTCGAAGCGAGCAAGGAACTGACTGAAGAGTGGTGTGATCGCTTGTCGAGTCTGGCGCGTGGGTGTGGTCCTAGCCGCGTGCGTCTGTGGCTGTTGGCGCCCGAAGGGTTTTCACCGGAGGCTTGCGAGCTGCTCGACAAACGCGAAGCTTTTGGCTCCAGTCGTCGCCAGGTCGATCTACTTGCTGCGCGCATCAGGTCGGCGGCTAAAGAAGAAGAAGAGAGCCGGTCCAACGAATACGAAATGGTTATTCCGATGGGCGCGGACACGGAACTAATCGCGGCGCACACGGTGGAACAGATCGCCCGGCGGGTGCACTTTGGACCCGAAGCAATTAACCAGATCAAGACGGCGCTGATTGAAGCGTGCATCAATGCCGCAGAGCACAGCCTTAGTCCGGATCGCAAAATTTATCAGCGGTTTCGCGTGGAAAATGATAAATTAGTCGTTACTGTTGCGAGTCGCGGCGTCGTGCCGGCAAATCTTGCAGGTCAGAACGGTCGGCAAGCCGGCGCCAAAGATGAAAAGGACAACGCGCAGGGCCGCCGCGGTTGGGGACTCAAGCTGATTCAGACGCTGATGGACGAAGTTGAATTCGAGCGCGTTGACGATGGGACACAGTTGAGGATGACAAAGTATCTGCGACCCTAAGCCAATGACCATTGTGACCGCATTCTGGCGCGTGAACGTGATTTTCCTCTAAGTCGTACCTCCCAGTTTCTTTATCCGAGCCTGCCGTCACCAGCGTTCAATGCATGGCTCAGGACGGGACGGACCTTTCAAAAAAGACTAGATGCAGCCTGAGGATTATGCGTACCTGTACGAGTTGGAAGAGGACTTCTGGTGGTTCGCAGGCATGCGCGAGATTACGGCAGCCTTGCTCGATCCGATCTGTCCCACGACGAGAGACAGGTCAATCCTCGACGCCGGATGTGGCACTGGAGGCATGACGTCCTGGCTCAAGCGCTATGCGGGAAATGGGCGCGTGGCCGGAGTTGACCTTAGTCCCACGGCCGTAGGTTTCTGCCGTCTGGGTGGTCATACGACCGTGGCCCAGGCGTCGGTGACCGACTTGCCATTTTCTGATTCAACTTTTGATCTGGTTACCAGCTTTGATGCTCTGGGTCACTTGCCTGGCGAAACGAGTGCTGATCGTGCGATAGACGAAATCCAGCGCGTCCTAAAACCGGAAGGGATAGCTTTTGTTCGTGTCGCAGCATACGAATGGATGCGGAGCAGTCATGACAGCGCGCAGGATACCCAGCATCGTTATTTGCTCGGGGAACTCGTCGGCAAAATGAAGAGCGCGGGCTTTGATGTTTTGCGGTCGACTCACGCTAACGGTCTACTAATGCCTCTGGCCATATTCCGGCGGCTGGTTCTGAAGCGCATCGGCCTCGCTTCGGGGTCAGACGTAAAACCTCTGCCGGCCCCTCTGCGCTGGCTAAACTCGGCATTGACTACGACTTTGCAAACTGAAGCACGCTGGCTGAGGCGACCTGCTGCAAAGTTGAGCTTCGGTCTTTCAGCGATTTGTGTAGCCCAGAAACCTTCTGGGCCTCACTCTTCGTCGACCGGCAAGTAAACCGGCTCACGGTAAACCTGCCGCGTGCTCTTATAAGCGATCTTGGCGTGCGGATTGAAACTGCGGCAGGCTTCCACAAACCAAAGTGCGAAGAAATCGAAGAGAGTTCGTGCCACTCGTCGTGGCGTAAAAAACTGTGACTTCCCGTGAGTACGCGGATAATGATGCACCGGGACTTCCCGGAATGTACAGCCGGCTGAGTTAAGTTTACGTACCAATTCCACGCAAATCGCGCCGCTCGATAATCCCAGTGAGATTCGATCGATAGCCGAACGTCGCACCAGTCGGAAATCACAATCAACATCGCTGATCGGGAGCCGAAAGATGAAACGTGCCAGCCTATTGTAGATTGCGCCGGACGCTTTTCGCCGGCGACTGTCATGACGTTTGATCTTATATCCATTAACCACGTCAACGCCGGCGCTCATCAGCGGAACCAGCAGTGCCAGTTCGCTTACGTCGTATTGTCCATCACCATCGGTGTAGAAAATCAATTCCTTTGAGGCGTTGCTGAAGCCGGTACGAAGGGCCGCACCGTAACCCTGGTTAGATGAATGGTGAATCACCCTGACGCGCTCCATGTTCCGCGCCAGATCATCGGCTACCGAGGCGCTCGCATCCGTGCTGCCATCGTTTATTAGCAGGACTTCATAATCGTCGGTCAGCGCCGGCAGAACGGCCAGAGCTTTCTCGGCGAGCGACTCGATGGTTTCCTGGTCGTTGAAAACCGGGAAGAACACGCTAATGCTTTTACGGGCTTGGGGTTTTGCCATAGGCTGTCGCAAGAGTTGTCGCAAGGGTTGTCGAACTATGGGATCACATAACTGCCATCAAGCCGGTAGGCCCTGGCGCTATTGGCATCGAACGCCCAGGCACTTAGGTTCGCGGGACGCAACGGCAGCCGATCTGCCGAGAAAGACAGTTCCCAACGCTGGAAGTCGCGCCCAACGTTACCTGGATTGGGTGAGTCGCCGGTTCCCAGCTTCGGATGAGTAAGCGCAAACAATGTGCAATCACCGTTCGGTCGTTCATAGGCCAGGAGCACCGCATCTGCGGCTTCACGCCGATAGGGTAGGGTCGCGATCCCGGAGACGACATAGACGTTGTCGTGCGTCTCTACATGATCCAGCGAACCGTAACCATTTCCGATCGCTTTGTCGCCTTGAAAGTCCTGCAGCCTGTTGCTCCTTACCAGCCCAGGTCTCAAGTACCCGAGTTTGTCGAGAATGTTCGCCTGTACAGCCAGAAAACTCAAGTCGGGATACAGGGTATTCACCAACTCCGGGTCCTGTACGTAATTGATTAGTAGCACGCTGGCCTTCGCCTGCAATAGCGTCAGCCTCATTTTCTTCATCCCCTCGATCCCCTTCGCAAACACCAATGGTTGCCAGAGTAAGAGCGCAACCGCGGCGGCGATCGTGAGTTGTGCCCGGCGGCGGCTGCTGAGAAACTTAGCTTCCCCGGTAAGTTTCTCGCTGACCAGCGGCACCAGAAAAACCAGGGAGACGACCAGATAAACGGAGTAGCCGATGTACCTCGCCGTGATTATGGACTGGCCGACACCGAAACCTACACGACCAATCATCGTCATCACCCCAGTCAGGATTGAGTAAGCGCCGACCATCAACCACGGCGTCATGCGTCGAACAAACGTCGAGTCACGGCGGAACCGGATGACAAGCATGCTCCCAACCGCAAACAGAGACAGCAACAGAATTCCCACGAGAGTCGCCAACTTTACTTTTTCCAATCCGAGCGGCGCTCCCAGAAAGACCAGAAAGTAAAGGACCGCCCGCAGCGGGTTCACAAAGGCCGCCAGCGGGCTGGGCGACCACCATGGTTTATGATAGCCGTACAAGTAAAGCGCAGCGTTAGAGAGAATCCCCGTGATCCATGCCGCCAATAGCCATCTCCTGGCAGGAATGCGATCATGCGAGGCAGTCAGAAGAACCGGTAGCACTACGATCCAGCACACCCCGCCATTAGCGGATGAAAAGCTACTGACAGTGGACAGGCAGCCGCAAATCAGGAATCTGGCGCTCGGGGTCAGCCTTGAATACGCGACCAAAATACAGGTAGTGATACAAGCGATCGGGGCGTAATAGACAAGCTGTTGTCCCTGCAACCAGTTAGGGTATTGCACGGGAGAAAAGATCAATAGATTTGCCATGAAGAGCAGGAGAACTCGCCGCCAGGCAGTGCCGTCGATCGTTAGTCTTGCCAGACGATAAACATTGAAAGAGATCAGACACGCCACCAGAAAAACAGCCCACATTTCATATCTGAGATCCCAGCGAGTGAGCCGGCCTAAAACTACAAAAATAAGATTCGGAAAGAACTGCCGGTACTCGTTTACCTGGGCAAACAAGTCACTGAAGGTCAAAGTATGCAGGGCCAGATTTTGGAAAAACCTTACGTAGACCCACTGGTCCCATTGGGGGAAATCAACACTGTACTCGATGATCAGGACGGCCAGAAAAACCGCCGGCGTCAGCGTCAAACAAACGGCCATGACCCCTACCAGTCGCGAATGTGATCCGGCAATCATCAATATCTCAGGCCTCCAAAGACCGCGCAGTATATGGCTTTTTGGAAAGAAAAGTCTAAAACAAATTTAAGGGCTTGACGGCGAGAGCTCTCAGCGATGCGCCTTACGGAGTACCTACCTGGCGAACACTGCGGCTGGCCGCGCTGTATTGGAGATACGCCAATCAACGCCTATACTGCGACCATTCGAGATCGTGCCCATTTTGAAACGCCGCCTCGTTGAACTTGCACAGAGCAGCCGGCCTATTCCGCCAAGCTATGGAGAAGCAGGACGCTGAAAACGCGACACCCCTTTCGTTTACCGCGTTTCTTTCTCTCTACCGAACTCCGATTCTGATCATTCTCTTGCTAGCTGTAGTCTTCCGCGTTGCCCTGGTGTTGCAGTTTCCCATGCCGGCAGGAGATGAGCTCCGGTACACGACGCCGGCAGTCAATCTGCTTGCCGGACGAGGCTTTTCCTCTGCGGTGAGCGAACCCTACACTCCAAGCGAGGCAACTGTTCCCGGCTACCCACTCTTCATCGCAGCGATTTATGCTGTCTTTGGCCAACAGAATTCCGCTGTCAGAATCGCGCAAAGTCTGATTGACCTGCTCACTTGTCTGCTCGTGGCTTTCATTTCCTTTAACCTGGCGCCGGCGGCGTTAAGAACCCCGGCTGCAATCTCGGCATTGTTAATCTATGGATGCCTATCCTGGTTCACAGTAGATTGGACAAGATATGTTCTGACGGAAACGCTCGCACTATTCTTTACCTGCCTCGCGATTGCAGTGGGTATCACCGCGTTCCGAATGGGCCGCTGGCTTTGGGCCGTTGCCGGTGCAATGTGCGGAATGGCTCTTTTGACTCGGGCCGACTCGGTGCTCCTGGTTTCCGCTTTCGTTTTGTTCCTGGCACTCCAAATTGTGAGGCGAAGAGCCGCGGCCGTCGCCAATCTGCTTTTTTTCTCCTTAGCTGTGGTGGTGATCCTCGCTCCGTGGATTCTACGAAATTATTATAGCTTGGGAAAGTTCCAGCCGCTTGCCTCGGAGTATGGTTTCGCTCAAACTCGATACATGCCCGATGGATACTTGCTGTGGATTCGCACCTGGATAACGGACGAAGCTCATTTCAAGGTATTTCAGCCGGCGTTTCAGCCGGGGGACCGAACGTTCGATCCTCACGAATTACCGGATAGTGTCTTCGATTCGGCGGAAGAGAAGGAGCAAGTCTTTCGGCTCATCGCTGAATATGATCGCGAGGGCCAGTTTACGTCTGGAATGAACGAGAAATTTCGCGTGATTGCGCATGAGCGAATCAAACATGCCCCCATGCGATTCTTTTTGTATCTACCCTTGGTGCGAATTGCCTCCGTGTGGCTTACTGGTTTCGCTACTCACAATTCGTTCCACCGCTTCCTGCGAATACTTCTTGTCCTGCCGATACTGATTGGAGGAACGTTAGGCCTCGCGTTTTGGGGGCGCAACCAGCCGCTGACCCAACTGCTCGTGTTGGTCGTGCTCACGCGAACCTTATTCTTAGGCTACCACTATGGTCCTGAAGCGCGTTATATCGTGGAAGCCTACCCTGCAATGATTGCAGCCTGCGGCGTGACGGGTGCTTTTCTCTGGCGTACTCTCAATCGCAGCCGACCAGGAAGACGGAAACCATCTCTGCCAATTTCGTCAGTCCAATAAACCTGAATAATAGAAAAGGTTGTTTGTGTTAGACTGTGCCTCAGTAAGGGGGGCTTGAGCGAGATGGCGGACACGACGGGGGAAACTCCGGTGCAGACGCGCTGCATTGGAGATACGGCAATCATCTACGCCAGCGATTACCTGAACAAGCTGAGCGGCGAGCGCATCGAGCGCGAGTGTAAGCGCCAGCTTGAGTCGGGTTGCCGGGCGCTGGTCATCAATTTCCGAGACACTGAACTGGTAAACAGCATCGGTGTTTCGATTCTGATGGGCGTCATCGACGCAGCCGAGCAGAACACCGCACGCCTGATCTTCTCTGATGTAAACAGTCACACCGCGAATCTGTTCGAGATGTTGGGACTGACCAGGCATGTCAGTCTGGTAAAAGACGAGGGCGAAGCTTTGTCTTTGGTGGCACCGCAAACAAACGTGGCTGGCTCGACGAGTTAAGAGTATCAGAAGCCCGACCGTCAGGGAGGGCTCCTTACCGGGACGTAAGCCCTTGCTGACGCGCGGGCTTCTGACACAGATTTATCGAGATGGAAACAAACACTCAACGATTACTACACACCTTTGCCGCGCTGGCCGATCTGGGTCAGGAGATAGCCGACACTGGCGATTTTGAAGAGATGCTGCGCGCGTCGTTTCATCTCTTGCTCGGCTCGCTCGCGATCAGGCGCGGCGCTGTCGGCGAATACGATCGGGAACGCGGTCAGCTCCGTTTGATCGCGGCGCGGGGCCTGGGCGAATCGCAGGAACTCGTGCTGCCGTTCGCGAACGAACACGCGCGCCAGTTGGCGAGTCTGGGCTCATCACTCTCGCTCGACGAATCACGGACCGAAGCCGGAAAGTTTCTCGACGATCACAACGATGCCTTTGCGTCCGTGGCGATCGATCTGCTGGTGCCGCTGGTGGTGCGCGAGCGTTTGATTGGCGTGGTGCTGCTGGGCGAAAAAGCGACCGGCGAAAAGTTTACTGAAGAAGATGTGGAGATTTTGGGGGCGCTGGCGCGTCACATCGGCGTAGGAATTCACAGTCATCGGCTGCTGGAAGAAGTGGAGCACAAAGCGGAAGAGAACCGCAGGTTATACGAAGGTCTGCGGGCAATCTACAAAGAGACAGTGCACGCCTTTGCCGCGGCGATTGATATCAAAGACAGATACACCCAGGGGCATTCGGTGCGCGTAGGCAAGTACAGCGAGATCATCGCGCGGGAATTGGGTTGGACCGACGATGCGGTCGAAGGGATCGCCATTGCCGGCTATCTACACGACATCGGCAAACTAATCGTCGATCTCAACGTCATCAACTCTCCCGAGCGTTTCAATGCGAAGGAATCGAAAGAGATGAGCCGGCATCCCGCGGCCGGCTATGAAATCCTGTCGCCGATCAGTCATCCTTACGCCGACATCCCTTTGATGGCCCGCTACCATCACGAACGCCTGGATGGCAATGGTTACCCTGACGGGCTGAAG
>JBGPWS010000414.1:0-2743 GCA_041492345.1 Pyrinomonadaceae bacterium
GGCACTGCATGCGCGTAACTTCGGGGTACAACAAACCAAGCCGGCAGCCGCGGAAGCCGAGCATTGGATTTGCCTCGCGTATTTTGTTTACGTGATGTAGTAACTGTCGTTTCTCGTCAATCTCGTCCAGCAGGTGATCCATGTCTGCGAGCGTACCGACGTGACGCAAGGCCATTTTCAACTCAGACAGTTCACCCAAAAGCTCGTCAACGTTCGGCAGGAATTCGTGCAATGGCGGATCGAGCAGACGAATCGTCACCGGAAAGCCGGCCATCTCGCGAAAGATGCCGACAAAATCGCCGCGCTGCAGCGGGAGCAGTTTATCCAGCGCCTTTTCTCTGGCGCCAGTGCCGTCGGCCAGAATCATCTCGCGCATGCAGGCCAGACGTTTGTCGCCAAAGAACATGTGCTCAGTGCGGCATAGACCGATGCCTTCAGCTCCCATCGATCGCGCCACGCGAGCGTCATGCGGCGTGTCGGCATTCGCGCGCACTTTCAGGCGACGAAATTCGTCCGCCCATTTCATCAATTCGTAGAAATCGCTACCCAGCGTAGGCTGAATGGTCGGTACCTTGCCAAGAAAGACCCGGCCAGTCGATCCGTCAACCGTGATCCACTCTCCTTTGGTAATGACTTCACCGTTGACGCTGAACTGCTGCTGACTGTAATCGACTTCCAAAGCCGAGGCGCCGCTGACGCAGGGCTTCCCCATGCCTCGCGCGACCACCGCCGCGTGACTGGTCATGCCGCCGCGCGCCGTAACGATCGCCTGGGCTGCGACCATGCCGTGAAAATCATCGGGACTGGTTTCCTGTCGCACCAGCACAACCTGCGCACCTTCTTTGGCTACCTCTTCCGCTTCGTCTGGACTGAACACGACCGTGCCTTGCGCGGCGCCGGGACTTGCCGGCAGACCGGTGGCGAGCACGCGCGCATCGGTCTTGGGATCGACTGTGGGATGCAATAGCTGATCGAGATGCGCGGGAGTAACACGTTGGATCGCGGTCGCGCGATCGATCAATTTCTCGCTCGCCATGTCCACCGCGATGCGTACCGAGGCCGCGCCGGTGCGCTTGCCGGTGCGCGTCTGCAACATCCAGAGCTTGCCACGCTCGATCGTGAACTCACAGTCCTGCATGTCGTGATAATGCTTCTCGAGCAACTGTGTGATGGCATTGAACTGCTCGTAGACTTTCGGCAGTTCTTTTTTGAGTTGGCTGATCGGGTTCGGAGTGCGCGTGCCGGCGACCACATCTTCGCCTTGTGCGTTTAATAGGTATTCGCCGTAAAGCTCTTTCTTGCCGGTGGATGGATTGCGCGTGAACGCGACGCCCGTGCCGCTGTTCGCACCCATATTGCCAAAGACCATCGCCTGCACATTGACCGCCGTGCCCAGATCGTCAGGGATGCGATTGATGCGGCGGTAATCGATTGCGCGCCGGCCCATCCATGAATTGAACACCGCGCCGATGGCCACGCGCAGCTGCTCATAAGGATCGTCGGGTATTGTTTGTTGCTCGGCAAGGATGATCTCTTTTTCAGCGGCGATGATTCCGCGCAACTCCTCGGCTTTCAAATCGGTATCTTTACCGCCGGTGGTTTGCGCCTTGAAGCGATCCATCACGCGTTCGAACTTCTCATGCGTCACGCCGATTACGATTTCGCCAAACAGGGAAGCGAAGCGCCGGTACGCATCCAGGGCGAAGCGCAGATCACCGGTCTGTTCCGCCAAACCCTGGACCGTCTCTTCATTGAGGCCCAGGTTCAAAACGGTGTCCATCATTCCGGGCATTGAGAACGCCGCGCCCGATCGCACCGAAACCAGCAGCGGGTTCTTCGCATCGCCGAATTTCTTGCCGACTTTCTTCTCGATCTCGTGAAGCGCATTGGTCACCTGCTCCCACATGCCTTCGGGAAATTGTTTGTTGTTTGCGTAATAGGCGTTACAGACTTCGGTGGTCACAATCAGGCCGGGCGGGACCGGCAGGCCAGCTTGGGTCATCTCGCAGAGACCGGCGCCCTTGCCGCCGAACAGGGATTTGTTATCGCCGCTGCCTTCTTCAAACAGATAAACCCACTTGTGCTGCTGCTCTTCGGTTGAGGGGGTCACGTCGTTTGCTTCGCTCACGTTTGGTTTTTACCTCGTCTGGGCATTATTGCGAGCCTAATCATACACCGAGATTACGTGAGGAGGCAGTCCGGAAAGAATGGCCACAGATTAACGCGGATTCACACAGATAAGAAAAGTAATTATCTGTGTTGATCCGTGCAGATCTGTGGCTCACTTTTTTTCTGCGCTAGTACTTCGGCACGCTGGGATCGACTTCGTTGGACCAGGCGGTGATGCCGCCCGCCAGGTTGATTAACTTGCCGGTGAAACCGGAACGCTGCAAGGCGTCGATCGCTTTGGCGCTGCGGCCGCCCATCTTGCAGTGCACGACGGTTTCGCGGTCCGGTTCGATCTCGTTCATGCGGGTGAGCACCTGGCCCAGGGGAATCAGCTTCGAATTGGGAATCTGGCCGATTTCGTATTCATGCGGCTCGCGCACGTCGATGATTTGAATGTCGTCGCCGTTGTCGAGCCGTTGTTTCAGTTCAGTTGCTGTGATTTCTTCCATAGTTGGTTGGGCCGCCTGTGGTTGTTGAGTCATTCCGCAAAATTCTTCGTAGTCGATTAACTCTTTGATCGTCGGATTGTCGCCGCAGACCGGGCAATCCGGATTCTTCCGCAGCTTCAATTCCC
>JBGPWS010000398.1:0-3322 GCA_041492345.1 Pyrinomonadaceae bacterium
AAGGACATATGGGTTGAGGGAATTGCGAATTTGGAATTTCGGATTGCGAATTTGTTCTGATCTCTGACTTCTGATCTCTGACCTCTGAGTTATGAGCGAGCACATAGTTTATCCTAGAGTTTACCTTACGATCTTCCTGGCCCTGATGCTGGGGACCGGCCTCACCGTGTTCGCGGCATACCACGATTTTCCCGGGCCCTTGAATGCGGTCGTCGCGCTGACGATCGCGGTAGTGAAAGCTACGCTGGTGATCCTCTACTTCATGCACGTGCGCTACAGTTCGCGTCTGGTCTGGTTAATTATCGGGTCGGCGCTGTTCTGGTTGGCGATATTGTTTGCGTTAACGATCAGCGATTACTGGACGCGTACCTGGCTACCACCGTTGTAAAACCGGAAGCACTTCACTGTTCGGCCAGAAACAACTTCTCATCGCGGATATTAATCACGCTCTGACAACCGGGACACCGGAGCTGCAAAGTTGAGTCTGAGGTCCGAATCGTCTCTCCACAGTTGGGACAGGGCTCTTTGATCTCGTTCGTTTTGAAGAGATCGCGCATCATGAAGATGGGAATGATAAGGCCGGCCACGAGCAGAGGAATTCCGAAGATCAAACCGATGCTGGTCCCCCCACCGAGGGTAAGGCTGATGACCAGACCGGCGATGAACAGCACCAGGCCCACCGCGATACTGAACGAAAAGCCGTAAGCGCCGTCAAAAGAGCGGCGCGGCTTGGCATTCTCGGTTTGATTCTCTTCCACGTGCAACCTCCTTGAAGTTGAAACGTCTTTTACTCGACTCAAATGTCACTTGTCAAACCTTCATCTCCGCAGTGCCCCAACAGTTCTTTAGCCACGAAATGTTTATGATTGCAGCGCTGCTCGATTGTTTGTAGCCCATTTATGGGCGACAGACGAAGTATTTCGCTCCTAACGGAGCTTGAGGTTCAATTTGCGGTCGCCGCGAGCTATAAACATTGCGCCGCTACGCGGCTGAGACGCCACATTGAGGCTTACGTTTGAAGCTGCTAAACTACGCGTTTTCATTCAACGAAGAATTCACATCTGAGAGACCTATGAATACTGAAACACCTTTTGAACAGTTTCTGAATCAACACGACGAAGAAGCATGGTCGGCTACGCTGGCGGCGCTTTTGCGGCCGACCCACGAAGTCGATCGCAACGCCACGCAGATATGGTTCGCTTTCTATCCGCTGCCTTTGCTCCGCGCCCTGGAACAGGCAGACGATCGTGAGAAACTGGCGCAGCAGTTACTCCTCCAAGGCGATTACGACTTGAAAGATCAGATCGACAGTTCGCACGCGTTTCTGTATGGCCACCGCTTCTGGCCCCAGGTAAAGAAGGCCGTCGAGCAGCATGCGGATTCTTTTGATCAACCGGCTCGCGCTTCATTGGCAGATCAGATTCTCGCGGTCGCCAGGCGCGCGGCGCAGGAAGCGAAAAAAGACGAATCACTGCTGGTGGGCATCACCGCAGTCGCTTTCATGACAGTGCAGCAGGCCGGTCTGTCTGCCTTCAAGCGCGCGCCCGGCGCGATTAGCATCGACAGCCAACATGCGAAGAAATCTCCGGAGAAAATCCTCCGGGATCGGGCCAAACAAGACAGCCAGGGTCTGCTTGGTTTTCTGCGCACGGTCAACAAGCAGTACACCGTCACACATGACGAAAACGACAACAAAGCGAAATACATATTGAACGAAGGCCAGGACATGGCCTGGGGCGCCGCCGAAGATAGGGCGCGCGACTGGCGCGCGATCGATCCGCGACGCATGGAAGGGCCAATTCCCGTCGAATGCCGCTCAGCCTCTTGCGGCACGTGCTGGGTGGGCGTGCTGGGCGGCGCGGACAAACTTGCCGACGTGGGCGTGCGCGAAGGAAAAAAGATCAAAGAGTTCGGCTACATCGACACCGCTGAACCAAGACCTTTGATTCGTCTCGCTTGTCAGGCACAGGCACACGGCGCAGTCTCAGTGGTGATTCCGCCATGGAACGGACAGTTCGGAAAGAAGCTCCGCGCCTTAAGACAGGAAGCGCAAGCTCAAATGCTGGCTTCGCCTGATCAAGATGAAGAAGCGAGACCAGAGATCATTCAGTGATCGAGAACAGTGCCTGAAGATCCTCGTTTGTTAACAAAAAAGCCGAGTGTATCTCCGCTGCTGCTTGTTCTCGGCGCGGCAATTTTGTGGAGCACCGGCGGTCTCTTCATCAAGGCCACTTCGCTGTCTGCTTTCGAACTTTCGTTCGGCCGCTCTCTCCTGGCGGCAATCACCATCGCCATCGTCACCAGACACGAGGGCTTCGGCCTTAATCGCGTCAGCGCGATCGCGGCGGTGCTTTACGCCGCGTTGCTAATTCTGTTCGTGCTGGCCACCAAGCTCACGACCGCGGCCAACGCGATCTTCCTGCAATACACCGCGCCGGTATATGTCCTGATCCTTGAGCCGCTCTTCTATAAAGAAAAGTTTCGCTCGCGCGATCTGATCACGGTCGCGGTCTGCGTGGCGGGTATGTCTTTGTTCTTTGTTGGCAAATTACGGCCACAGGACGTCACCGGCAATCTGGTGGCGCTCGGGTCGGGAGTATGTTTCGCGCTCTATTTCCTGCTGTTGCGTCATTCAAAAGCCCGCGATGTTAACCACGCTTCGTCGGCCATCTACGGCAATCTGATTGCCGTCTTGCTTTGTGCGCCGGCGTTTTTGGGTGCGATGCGCAGAGGCATCAGTCTATCGGACTTTGCCTGCATCGCCTATCTCGGTATCATCCAGATTGGCGTAGCCTACATTCTGTTCACGGGAGCGATGGCGCGCGGGCTGCGCTCGCTTGATGCGAGCATCATCGGCTACATCGAACCGGTCCTGAATCCAATCTGGGTTTTTCTGTTCCTGGGCGAGCGGCCTTCGGGTTGGGCGATAATTGGCGGCGCCATTATCGTCGCCTCAGTAATCGCTCACATGCTGGTAGAGGCGAAAGCAAAAGGTTGGAAAGTTGGCCCGCCTGAGATGACGCCGCACGAGTGACCTCCGTCTTTCCGCGGGCCCTTACAACAGTTCGCTGCAAAACTGGGGGGATCAATCCTGGAAGACATCGGTGACTGCAATCATTAATCCCTGAATTACAATTGACGTTAGCTGAGCACCTCTGGCGAAAACTTGTCCGTCACCGTAGCGGTCGCCTCGCAATATACGCACTTCGATGCTCTCGCCTATCTCATCAACCAACCACAACTCTTTGACTCCGAGTGCTGCATAGGTGTCGGCCTTCGTGTTCCGATCATAGATTGCCGAACCTGGCGAGATAACTTCGAT
>JBGPWS010000017.1:0-23772 GCA_041492345.1 Pyrinomonadaceae bacterium
CTTCGCGGACTCGATCTTCATCCTCGCGTCTGATCCCACCGATGAATCGGTGGGCTATTATCATTCGTCCGCTGCGCGGACTAATCAGCCAGAAGTTCACATTAACTCAGAAAAAAGAACTCTATTTTCTCTTCCAGCGCACGCCGTCTTTGGTGTCTTCCAGGATGATGCCGCGCGCGGCGAGTTGGTCGCGAATTTCGTCGCCCCGATCAAAGTCGCGGCGATGACGCGCCTCCTGACGCTCGTCGATTAGCCTTTGAATTTCAGCATCGAGGATTTGCGGCTGCGGATCGCCAAAGACATTCAGCACACTGTCAATGCGATCTATCGCAGCGATGACTTCCCGTTTATTTTCGTCGCGCAGGCCGCGTCGTGCCAGCACTGTGTTCACCTCGCGCGTGAGCTCGTGGACGGCCGCGAGCGCGACCGACGTATTTAGATCGTCGTCCATCCCCGCTTCAAACTCTGTGAGCGCTCGCTCGGTTGCACTTTGTAAGCCGTCATCGCGTCCAGGCTCGGTTTTCGCTTCTTCCAAACGCGCGCGAAAGTCGCGCAGGCTGGCCACGGTTTTCTCCGCGCCTTTCAGTGCGTCAAAAGTAAAGTTGAGCTGCTTGCGGCAGGGCACACTCAGCAGGAAATAGCGAATTCCGGCCGCGGAAAAACCCTTTGCCGTCAGATCGCGAAAGGTGTAGTAGTTGCCCTTCGACTTGGACATCGTCTCGCCTTCGACTTTCAGGTGCTCGAAGTGAAGCCAGTAGCGGACGAACTGCTTGCCGGTAGCGCCTTCGCTCTGGGCAATCTCGTTTTCATGATGCGGAAAAACCAAATCGATGCCGCCCAGGTGAAGGTCGAACGTCTCGCCCAGGTATTTCATCGACATCGCTGAACACTCGATATGCCAACCGGGTCGGCCGCGTCCGATGCTTGCCTCCCAAGCGGGTTCGTCCGTATTATTAGGCGCCTTCCAGAGAGCAAAGTCGCGCGCGTCTTCCTTCTCGTACCTGTCCGTGTCGATGCGCTCGCTGCCGCCCTCGATGTTGCCGGCAAGGCTAATCTTCGAGAGCTTGCCGTATTCAGGAAATGATTTGATCCGGTAATAGATCGAGCCGTCCGATTTATAAGCATGATCGCGCTGCTCGAGTTTTGCGATCAGCTCAACCATTTCCGGAATGTGTTGCGTGGCTCGCGGGGCGACCTCCGGGCGTTCACAGCCGAGCGCGTCAAAGTCTTCCCAGAAGGCTTCAATGTACTTCCTGGTATAGTCGTCGATGGGCACGCCGCTCTCCTGCGCTTTCGCCATGATGCGGTCGTCGACATCAGTGAGGTTCATGACGTGCGTCACGCGCAAGCCCTTGAACTTCAAATACCGGCGAATGACGTCGGCAGCGATCGCCGAGCGAAAATTTCCGATGTGGCCGTAATCCCAGACCGTGGGGCCGCAGTAATAGAATTTGGCTTCGCCTTCGACCAGGGGGCGAAACTCTTCGAGCTTGCCGGAAAGTGTGTTGTGGATGCGGAGCATTGGATGCGAGTCTAAGAAAGGACTGAGGGCGAGTCAAACGGAGCGTCCGGGGCAGTAGCCCGACCGTGAGGGAGGGCGAGTTAGCTTCCCGCCGGTAACATTCTCAAGGTCCCCTTTACACACGTTCAGGATGTGGCCATAATTCCGCCAAGCTGAGGAGCCTTAACGATGGACTTAGCAACGATCTCTAAGCAACTCGAGAAGTACGAAAACAAGTGGGTTGCCATCGATGAATCTGAAGAAAAGATTGTCGGTGTGGGCGATGATGCCTTTGAAGCGACCGAGGACGCCGAACGTAGCGGCTATCAAGATACGATTCTATTCAAGGTACCCTCATTCGATTCTGCTCAGCCCTCTTCCCTAAAATGCTCGAAGCCCTGCGGCTGCAAATCCCAGATGCGATTCTTTTCGGCAATGCGAATCTTGCCGGGCTGATCCGTAACCTCGCCAATCCGAGAGATAGCTACGCCGTCCACTCGCTTGGGCAGGCGCGCAACATCGTTGGGCCGCACGGTGAACAGCAATTCGAAGTCTTCGCCGCCATGAAGGGCGAGCATCAATGGATCAAGCGCGCGGCGGCCGCAGAGCTGGCTTACGTCTCTATCGATCGGCACAGATGCAGAATCAATCAGCATACCGACACTGCTCTCTTCACACAGATGGGCAATGTCGGAAGACAAGCCATCGCTGATGTCGATCATCGCGCCGGCAAGCCGTTCCTCGCCCAGGACGATGCCCCAGCCAACGCGTGGCGAGGGTCGCAGTTGGCGCAACAGTAAGCTCTCGATCGCTTTCAACTCCGCGGTGTCCGCTCCGTCGACCTTCACGCCCTCCCTTACGGTCGGGCTACTGACCCGAAGAGACCCGGTCGCTACCGCTCCCGGTTCTGTACCGGAGCCCTCCCTTACGGTCGGGCTACTGCCCCGTGTTCCGGTTCGGGGAAGGGAAGCAAGGCCGCCTAAGCCCAGCCGCGCGCCCATCTTGATCAACTTCAATCCCGCCGCTGCGCCACCGAGAGTTCCCGTAACATAGATTTGATCGCCGGGGCGCGCGCTAGAGCGCAACACTGCCGCCCCGCTTGCGACTTCGCCCAGCAAGATTGAGTCGATCACGATTCCGGCTTTGGTTTCCGAGACATCTCCACCGGTCAGCGTCACGCCATACCGATCGGCCAGCTCGAAATATCCGGCGAAGAATTCATCTTTGAAATTGTCCTGCCAAATCTCCGCAGACATGCCGATCGAGAGCAGAGACCAGAATGGCCGCCCGCCCATCGCCGCGATGTCTGAAAGAGAAACTGCGAGGGCCTTATGACCGAGCATGCGGGCGGGTGCAACGTCGCGGTAGAAATCGACTCCTTCTATCAGCAAGTCAGTCGTGACAAGCAGATCGCGATTGGCTATCTGATTCACAACGGAAGCATCATCGCCGATTCCCTTAACCAGGCGGGCCGATTGCTTGCGCGATTGGGTCTGTTCGCGAATGCGGCGAATGAAGTCGAATTCGTTCATGAAGGATAGCCACAGAGGCACTGAGACACGGAGAAAGACAGAGGGCAGTAGGCAGAAAGCAGAAGGCAGCACACCGAAGCCGTCACGGCCCCATGAGTTTGTAGTCCACGCGACTTCTTCAGGTTGGCCAATTGGTTTGTGGCTTCTGCTTGCCGCGTTCTGGATTTCTCCGTGTCTCCGTGTCTCTGTGGCAAGCTGTCAGAGACTACGGCGCATTGATTCAAGGCCGGCTTCAATCGTTTCGATCGAAGTGGAAAAAGAAAAGCGCACATGACCTTCGCCTTGCGGGCCAAAGACTACGCCCGGCACCGTAGCGACTTGCGCTCGACTGAGCAAGAGCTCTGACGCTTCCCGGCTGTCCTTGCTAATGCGGGCGACGTCCGGAAAAGCATAAAAGGCCCCGGCAGGCAGCGCGCAGGTCAAGCCGAGTTCGTTAAGACCTGCTAACAGTAAATCGCGCCGCTCACGATAAGCGACGCGCGACGTTTCCAGAAAATCTGACGGAGTGGTAAACACCGCCAGCGCGGCCCACTGCGTCGGCGTCGAAACGCCGTTCGACGAATAAAGTGTCGCCTTGGACAGGCCGGTCATCCACGGTTCGGTAGCGACGGCGTAACCTATCCGCCAGCCGGTCATAGCATATGATTTCGAAAGCGTAAACGAAGTAATCGTGCGCGCGAGCATACCTCCCAACGAAGCGATGGAAACGTGCTCGCCATCATAAACAATGTCTTCATAAGCTTCGTCAGCCACCACGATCAAGTCGCGGTCGATAGCGAAGCGGGCGACTTCCTCAGTTTCCGATCGAGTGAACACCACGCCCGAAGGGTTCGCAGGCGTGTTGAAGTAGATCGCGCGGGTTTGTTCAGTTGCATAGCGAGTCAGAGTTTCGCGGAACCCGTTGGCGCGGGCCTCGTCAGTAGGTACTAATATCAGCCGGCCCTGGCAATGAGCGACGAGGTCCTTAATCGGAGTCCAATAGGGAGAAAAGATTAGAACGTCGTCTCCTGGATTAACCACCGATTGAAACGCTCCGAACAACCCTTGCATGCCACCGTTCACTACGATCACGTTTTCTTCACTAGCTGCAATCCGATTGCGATCTCGCAACTTGTCGGTAATCGCCCGACGTAGTTCAGGTATCCCGGATGACGGCGCATAGCGCGTTTTGTTCTCTCGTAAGGCGGAGCTGACGGCTTCTTTGACGTAATCGGGTGTAGAACGATATGGTTCGCCCCCTTCAAATTGATAGACCGTCGCGCCCTTGGCCCGCAGGTTCATCACCCGATTGCGAATTTGGACAATGTCGGAAAAGCCTACTTCGTCAAGACGGGTTGCAAGGCGAAAACCGGCTGCAGATGCTGGCACTTTTGGTGTGAACCTCCGAACGGGCGCGGGCTTTGTTGGATAACGCGCGATTATAGCTTGGCGACTTCGTTGCGTCCATCGGGGAAGGCTGAAAAGAATGACCGGGTGCGGTGTTCTGGCTGGCCGCCCAATCAGAATTCGCCACCTCAGATTTCACGTTTAATCTCTCAACTTAACTCCGACGCCTTAAATGTAACTGTTGACACCTAAATCTTCCCACAGGTAACATGCGCCTGAGTTCGCGTTGACGCTAAAAAGTCGGCCCGGCGACGCCCAAGGAGTTTTCTTCTCTTTCTTTTCTATGAGTATGAGCCCATCCGCCGCAGCGATCCCCGAAAAGCTGTTTTTCAAGATCGGCGAAGTGTGTGACATCGCGGGCGTGCAAGCCCATGTGCTGCGCTACTGGGAGACGGAGTTTCCGATGCTTCAGCCGCAAAAGAATCGCGCGGGCCAACGCACCTATCGCCGCCGGGACGTTGAGATGGCGCTCCGGATCAAAGAGTTACTGTACGACGAGCAGTACACGATCGCCGGCGCGAAGAAGAAGCTGGCCGGCGAACTCCGCGGACCCAACCGCGAGAGTGGACAGCCCGCGCCGCCAAAAGCGCCGGGCCGCAGCTTGCAGCGGCCACCGTCCCTGGCCGCCCGATTCAGTTCGGCACCAAGCTCAGCACCGGCGGCAGCGCCGGCTGCAAGTCCCACTGACGATCAGCGCGCCACGCTGACCCAGATTGCGAAACAGCTTCGGGGGATACTTGATCTACTGGATGAAGGCGAGGCTGAGATCCCGTCAAATCAAACCAAGCGGAAATGATAGAGCCCGCGTTTGCCGCTTTGACATCGGATGTTTTCCGTTCATACTGAAATAGCTTTTTGACGGGACGTGGCGCAGCCTGGTAGCGCGCACCCTTGGGGTGGGTGAGGCCCCGAGTTCGAATCTCGGCGTCCCGACCAGATGAAAAGGCTTTCCAAGTTTTCACTCGGAGAGCCTTTCTTATTTTGTTTGAGCCGGGCGGGTCGAGCTAGTTGGGTGATCGGAATGCGCAAATCTCAATAAGCAACCCGGTTCTTAGAACGAGCGGGGCTTGGTGGTCGTCTTACTCTTATTAATATTTTTAGTATTTGTCGTACCGGCGCTGGTCGAAGTCTTCGCGGCGCTAGTGTTGTTATTCGCCGCGTCGCTTGATTGCGTTTGGGTAGTTACGGAAACTGTCGCGGTCGGAGGACTGTTTTTCAACGTACCGCTTGATTTGGTTTGATTGCTCGTCGCTGTCTTTGCGGCGGCAGAATCCATAAAACTACCGGCGAGCTCAAGCACGCACATCGTCCCCCACTCCGGATGCGGACCGCAAGACACACCGGCAACTTTGTAATCCCCACTCATCAGGCGCATGCGATGTCCACGACTGGGAAAGCCATCGTCGATTAGCCAGGTCAAGAGTCGCTCACGTGCAGAGTCGTTGCCGTAGGAAATGTTCTCGCCGATTCCTCCCTGCCAGGTTCCAAAAGGCTTCACGCGCTGTTCGATGAAAGTGCTGTCCGCCCCTCTGTGACCTGTGTTGCCTGTTTGACCCTGATCCTTGCAGTGCGTCAAAGCCGCCAGGGAAAGGCCCGGCGCCACATTGAATGGCGCCTGTGGTTTGGCCGCGCGGAGGAATTTGATTGCGTCTTCCACTGCGCCCCAGCCTTCCTGAGTTGTAAGCGCTCCATTGGCTGGAGTGGTGTACTCCTTACCGTTGAACAACGGCTTCAGCTTCTCGAGGTAAGACGCATAAACGTGTGGGTCGGCCCGCGCTAGATTGATCTCGTTCAGGAGATCCTGTTCAGCTTGCGATTGACCGTTGTTTGAAGAAACCCTGGTAGTTTGTGATCGGCTCTGGCGTGAGTTCGAAAAAGAAACAATCAAAGTGAGCGCGCAGCACAGCGACGCAAGTCCAGCCAGTCTGACTTTCATTTGGGGGAATTCCTTTCATTTGGATAATTCCAGCCAGCTTAATGGAACTGGCATCGGGGCCTTATCGTCGGGAAAGTCGCCGCTAAGTTAACGAAAGCGCAGTGTGCTGTCAATTGAATAGTAGACAGCTTAGTAATAAGCGTTTAGCATCTGAGATGACGGCGTCCCCCCAAGCCGAGAGCGTTTCTGTTTTTCATGGCAATTCGGCGTCCACCTGAAGATTCCAATCCCCGCTTTGTTCGCGGCGGTCGTGTGCCGCCGCCCCGCGTCATCCGTTACGAAGAGCCGCGGGCTGGCTTTCTTCGCCGGTTCCTGCGATTTCTTCTACGGCCATATTTCGTTATTCCAGTATTGCTCTTAGCAGTGCTGGTGGTGACCGTCTTCGCCTACTACTGGATTGTTTTCTCGGCGCGTATAGACAACCTCTTGAAAGGCGAGGTCTACACCCGGTCGGCCGGAATTTACGCTGCACCGAAGCAGATTCGCGCGGGCCAAAACATGTCGCAAGACGACCTGCTTGCTTATCTGAAGCGCGCCGGATACGTCGAGCGCGGGCAGCAGGGCGACAGTGGGCGCGGACGTTACGTGATTGACGGATCCACGGTCGAAATTGAACCCGGCCAGGATTCAGTCGTTGATAATGCGCGATCGTTCGAACCGCTACGAGTTCAATTTGCCCACGGCGGAAAATCAATCGCCGTAATTACCAGCAACGGTAACAGCCAGCGTCTCGAAAAAGCACAACTTGAACCTGAATTGATCAGCTCAGTCACCGGCCGTGAGCGTGCCAAGCGCAGAGTGATCGGCTATAACGACCTGCCACCTGATCTGGTCAAGTCGATTACCGTCACCGAGGATCGGTCCTTTTTTGAACATCACGGCGTTAATATTCGCGGCATCATTCGGGCGTTGCTGCGACGTTACGACACTGATCCGAAATCACCACTGGCGCGCCAGGGCGGTTCCAGCATTACCCAACAGCTCGTCAAGAACCTGCTCCTCTCACCTGAATACACGCTGAAACGAAAAGTCGCAGAAGCGTACATGTCGGTCATCCTGGAAACGCGTCTTTCAAAGCAAGAGATTTTTGCGCTTTATTGTAATCAGGTCTACCTGGGACAGCAGTCGGGTTTTTCGATTAACGGTTTGGGCGAAGCTGCCAGCGCGTACTTCAACAAGGACGTGACGAATCTTACCCTGCCTGAATCAGCTTTTCTCGCCGGCTTGATTCGCAGTCCGAATCGCTACAATCCGTACCACGACATCGACACCGCACGGGCCCGGCGCAATCAAGTGCTCGAGTCGATGGCCGAAACCGAAGCGATCACTCCCGATCAGGCAAAACAGGCTGAAGGTGTCGAGTTGAAGCTCGCGACCACCAAGGGTCGGATAGACATTTCTGATGCGCCATACTTTGCCGATTACGTGCAGAATCAACTGGGAGATTTGATCGCCGGACAGGGCGCCGATCATCTGCGGATTTACACTTCGGTAGACATGGATCTGCAACGCGCGGCCTACGCCGCAGTTACGAAACAGTTGGCGGCGCTCGACAAAATCGAAGCTAAGCGTGTTCCCGAAGGGACAGTTCAAGCGGCATTGGTGGCGATGAACGCGCACACCGGCGAGATTGTGGCGATGGTTGGAGGCCGCGACTATTCGAAGAGCCAGCTTAATCGGGCCGAGGCGTTGCGGCAGCCCGGTTCGGCTTTCAAACCATTTGTCTATGCGACGGCGCTGAATACTGCGTACGATCCCATCCCGCGCGTAATCACACCGGCAACAATTTTCAAAGACGAGCCGAAGACGTTCACCTACGACAACCAGGAATACTCGCCCGGCAACATGGGCGACAAGTATTCGATGCAACCGGTGACGTTGCGCGATGCGATGGTGCACAGTCTTAACGTAGTAACTGTTGATGTCGCGATGGAAGTGACTATCGGACGCGTGATGAACCTGGCTGCGAAAGCCGGGCTGCCGCGCGTGGCGCATGCCTATCCTGCGATGGCGCTGGGCACTGCTGAAGCCACGCCGCTCCAGGTTGCTTCCGCTTACACGGCCTTCGCCGCGAACGGAACTCGCACGACGCCACTGGCCATCGATCGCATCACTACCGGCACCGGCACAACGGTCGCTCAACCCACCGCACAGAAGAACGAAGTGCTCCGTCCTGAGATCGCTTATGTCATGACCTCGTTCATGAAGGACGTAGTCAATCGCGGGACCGGTGCGCCCATTCGCGCACGCGGATTCAAATTCAATGTTGCCGGCAAGACCGGAACGTCGCGCGATGGTTGGTTTGCCGGCTACACCCCTGATCTGGTGTGCGTCGTCTGGGTGGGATTTGATGACGGGTCGCAATTGGGTTTGACCGGAGCGGCCTCAGCGCTTCCGATCTGGGCGGATTTCATGAGCGCGGCCCTTAATACTCACCCGGAGTGGACCGGAGATTGGCAGATGCCGGAAGGTGTCCAGCAAGCCGATATCGATCCGACGACGGGCCAAATAGCCAAGGCGGACGCGACCAGCAAGCGGCCGGAACTTTTTGTTGGTGGGACCTTGCCGGGATCGGAAAACGCGGAGACAACTGAAGACCTGGCGCAGGAGCCCCCTGCACAAACTGAAGGTCAAGGAAACCGAAAAGATCCGCAGACTGAACCAGCTACGCTGCCTGAGCCTCTGCTTACTGAACCACCGCGGCCAAAGCCTACGCCGCCCAGAAGCGAATCGCGATCGAAGAACGAGTCGCGTGACTTTTATGACGGTGATTCGTCGCCAAAGTTACAGGGCACAATCACGCTCGATGTCGATCCGACGACCGGCTTGATTGCGGTTGAGAGTTGCCCGGTTATTCGCACGAAGACTTTTATCATCGGTCAGGAACCCAGGAAGTACTGCGGTCCCGAGTATCACAAGAAGGCCCAACCCTCGCCGCCGGCCCCCGGCGCGCGCGCGCGAGTTATCAATCCTCAGCAATTCAAGTAACCCAGATGAAGTGCAACTGGACGTTGCAACTTTCATTACTTTCGCGTTTCAGGCGCGCGATCTACCATGCACCTGAAATGAGTCCGCACAGCGGACGCATGAAAATAGCCCAGCGATTTATCGCTGGGATCAGGTAACTAACCCAACACAAGTCCGTGAAGCGGACGGCTGAAGAAAGGTACTCCCATGTCACACTCTTACGTCAGCAACCTCATGCATTGCACCTTCAGCACGAAAGACCGGTATCCATTTATCGATTCAAATCTGGAGTCGCGCCTCTGGCCCTACTTAGGAGGGACTGCCAGAGAAAACCGAATGAAGGCACTCGCGATTGGCGGCACGACTGATCACGTGCATACGCTATTGTCGTTGCCGGGCATGATGAGCTTTGCCAAGGCGGTTCAGTTAATAAAAGGTGGATCTTCTAAATGGCTGCATGAGGCGTTTCCGGAACACAGAAAGTTCGAGTGGCAAGAGGGCTACGGCGCATTTAGTGTGAGCGCTTCACAAGTGCCGAAAACGATCGCGTACATCAATGATCAAAAAGAGCATCATCGAAGGAAGACGTTCCATGAAGAGTTTCAGGAGCTTCTCAAGAAGCACGGCATTGAATAGGATTCGCGTTACGTGTTCTGAAGTTCAGCCGTCCGCTCCACGGACTACCTCTCCTGTATCGCATCTGATCCCACCGATAAATCGGTGGGCTATTGTCATTCGTCCGCTGCGCGGACTAGTTGCGATCGCGCTTGAGAGCTAGCTCAAAATATCCACCTCTCATCTGACCCTTAATCATTGCTCTTACCGCCACTCGCAATTGCCGTCCGCAGCGTCTCGATCGCTAATGCGGCCGCGTGTTGCTTTCGCGACGGCAGCCCACCAAGAGCGCTTACAATTTCCTTCCGCTCCAACTTCAAAGCGTTTTCAATAGTCATTTCTTCGAGCATCTCCGCGAGTGCGGAACCGCAGGCCAGTGTCGGCGGACAACCATAGGCGAGAAATCGCGCGGCTTCGATGCGACCATCACGAATCAGTAAGCTCAAGCGAAGGCGATCACCACAGACTGGGTTAGTCTGTTCGGCGACCGCGTTTGCGTCGGCGAGTTCGCCGGCGTTGCGCGGATGCGCGAGGTGATCTTTGAAGGCTTCTGAGTATGACAAGGTTTAACTCACCGCCGGCTAGTATGCGCCATCGCGGATGGATTTGAGTGATGAGGTCAGTACCGGGAGCGGTAGCGACCGGGTTATTGTCCTGGCAAACTCGACCGTCGCGTCGATCGAGACCCGGTCGCTACCCGCTCCCGGTACTGACTCCGTCATCGTCATAAGCCCGCAAATTACGACTAACTCGCCGCGACCGTTTGGCGAGACAAGGGCGAGAGTTTGCGCAGGCTTTCAACCGCGCGCGGCAATACTCCCAACACATAATCGACGTCTTCCTGGGTATTGTCTTTGCCAAAGCTAAATCGGATCGCGCCGCGAGCCAGTTCTTCGTCGCGGCCGAGAGCGCGGATCACCGGCGAAGGCTCAAGCGTCCCGGAAGAACAAGCTGAGCCGGTAGAAACCGCGACGCCCTGCATATCCAGATGTATCAGCAAGCCTTCGCCCTCGATAAAACGAAACGAGATATTCGAAAGATGTGGCAGTCGCCGTTTGCGATCGCCGTTGAAGGCAATGTCATCGATGGATGCCGTCACGGCATTCTCAAATCGATCGCGCAAACGCCGAGTGTGTTGGTTGTGCTCGAGCATTTCGCGCTGCGCCAGTTCCGCGGCTGTGCCAAAGGCCACGATGTTGGCAATAGATTCTGTGCCGGCGCGCCGTTCTCGCTCCTGATGACCGCCAACCTGCTGAGGCGTTAACCGCACGCCGCGGCGAAGAAAGAGCGCCCCGGTTCCTTTCGGCGCATAGATCTTGTGTGCTGAGAGCGAAAGCAAATCGCAGCCGAGTGATTCGACCTCAATCGCAAGGCGTCCGGCGGCTTGCACCGCATCGGTGTGGAACCACAGGTGACGATGACCTTGCCGGCGCTCTTCCTTAACCAGTTCGCCGATTTCTTTGGCCGGTTGAATGGTGCCGATTTCGTTGTTGGCCATCATCACGCTAATCAACACGGTGTCCGGGCGCAACGCCGAGCGCACATCTTCCAGACGGATTATCCCATCGTCATAAACCGGCAAGCGGGTGACGATCCAACCGCGCTTCTCAAGCGATTCGAGTGCGCCGCGAACCGATGGGTGCTCAATTGATGAGGTGATGATGTGCCGTCCGTGCGATTCGGCCAACTCGCAAACGCCGCGAATTGCGAGGTTGTTGGCTTCAGTGCCGCCGGAGGTGAAGATAATCTCGTTCGCGCGCGCGCCAATGAGCGCCGCGACCTGGCGCCGGGCGCGATCGGCTGCGGCCCGCGCTTCCTGCCCGAACATGTGAACGCTTGAGGCGTTGCCGAATTTTTCAGTCAGGTACGGCAGCATTGCCTTGACGACCCGAGGGTCGACCGGCGTGGTGGCACTATGATCGAGATAGACCTTGCGCATTATTTTGTCAGTAGTCAGTAGTTATCAGTTAGTAGTCAGTTGTCAGTGGTCAGTTGTTCAAAGAAACGCGTCGACCAAAAGCGTGCAACTGACAACTAACTACTAACAACTGACAGGTAAGCACTGACAACGAACCACAATTGTATAGCATCAGATTAGTCGTGTTCAGCGATGTCGAGTCTAGGTTGGGTGACCATGAGCGTCAAGCGCCGTGGTTGTGACCGCCTGCACTCGGTGTTAGCATTTTGGTGTTACGCACCGGAGTCATCAAGTAGAACTCCGAGATGAACGCTCTCCCTTTCGCAAATGTCGATCTCAGACCGGCAAGAAAGGCTCAGATTGGCAGGAAAGGTTAGAAGATGAAAAATCTCAGATTTGCTTTGACTCATATCCTCGTGGCCGCGTGCTTGACTGTTCCGCTACTCGCGGCGCCGGTCAATGCGCAGGACCCCTCGAACCAGGCAACCGCCATCATGCGCGGCTATCGCACGGGCTATTCGGACGGTTATCAAGCCGGTGTTAGTGATCTGGCAAACAAGGCCGCCCGCGAATTTCGCAACAAGACGGAATACGAGCACGGCGATCGCGCGTACAACTCTACCTACGGCACGCTCGAAGACTACCGAGATGGTTATCAGCAGGGATTTGAAGTTGGCTACAACGCGGGCTTTGACCGGAAGCCGTTTGATTCGGTCATCCCGTCCGACTTGAAGCGCAGAACGGAAGACTCGTCGGTTGGTTACCCGACAGATCAGAACAAGAGTTCCACAGATCCGAACCAGATCTCCGGTCCACCTCAGCCCGCTCAGTCTGCCGGCACGGACGCCATTCCCCGCGACACGATTATGCGGATCGAACTGCTGAGCAATCTCTCGACCGATGCTTCACAGAAAGGCGATCATTTTCAGGCGCGCGTGCTCGAGCCGAAAGAGTATGAAGGCGCTACTATCGATGGCCGGGTCGTGAATGTGAAACGTCCGGGGCGAGCAAAGGGCACCGCGCAGTTGCAACTCTCGTTTGACGAAATCCGCTTTACTGATGGCCGCTCGTCAAAGTTGAGCGCTCAGGTAATTGAAGTTATTCCGAACGGTGGCGGCCAGGGCGTGGGCAAGGTCGATCCCGAAGGCGGCGTGCAGGGAAGATCTTCGACCAAAGGTGACGTGCAAAAAGTCGGCGCCGCTGCCGGCATCGGCGCGGTCATCGGCGCGATTGCAGGTGGTGGAGTTGGCGCCGCGGTGGGCGCGACCATCGGCGCCGGAGTCGGAACCGCCGGAGTCCTCAGCGAACGCGGCAAAGACATTCAGCTGTATCAGGGTCAGCAACTGCGCATTCGCACGGCCGGCGACGTGGCGATTCAGTAAGATCAGTTTCGGGTTTCGAGTCTAGAGTTTCGAGTTAAGGCATCAAAGCCGTAATGGTTTGGGTGTTTTGGCTACCGAGCTTCAAACTCGAAACTCGAAACTCGAAACTCGAAACTTGAAACCCACGATCATTACTCTCCTGACTGACTTCGGCTCGCAGGATTATTTCGTTGGCGCGATGAAGGGCGCGATACTCTCCATCAATCCCGCCGCCATCATCGTTGATATCACCCACGAAATTTCGCCACAGGATATCCAGGCCGCCGCTTTCAATCTGCTTGCCGTTTATAAGGAATTTCCCCCTGGCACTATTCATGTCGTGGTTGTCGATCCGGGAGTGGGGTCTCTGCGCAGAGGCACCGTACTGGAATGCGCCGGGCAGTTTTTTGTCGGACCTGACAACGGGGTGTTTAGTTGGATTTGTGAACGAGAAGGGGACTTTCGGGCAGTCCATCTAACTAACGAGAAACTCTTTCGCTATCCAATCAGCCAAACCTTCCATGGCCGCGACATCTTTGCGCCGGTGGCGGCGGCGCTTTCAAACGGAGTTGCTCTCAAAGAGTTCGGTCCCGTGATCGATGATCTGATTCAGCTCGGATCATTACAGCCCAGGACGTTGGACGACGGAGTGACCGAGGCGTGGATCATTCATATTGATCGCTTCGGCAACTGCATAACGAATCTGACCCGCGATGATTTTGCCGGCGGCAAAATCGCCGTGGGAGCAAAGCTGGTGGTCAATGGTCACGAAGTATCTTCGTTTCGCGAGTTCTTCGAAGACCATGGAGCAGAGCAGGGCGAGTTGTTCTGCCTCTTCGGCAGCGCCGGGTTTTTGGAGATCGCGGCGCAAAACTCAACGGCTGCGAAAATCCTGGGCGCACAGCGTGGCCATCCGGTGATCCTGCTTGTGCGTCGCGTTGATTGAGCTACAATCGGGTCCGATCGTTCAGAGTTCAACCTTGAGGTTGCTGATCACAGGCGCAAGCTAAAGCTTGAACTCTAAACTACCGACCACATGCGCGAGCGCTCGCTTGTCACGTGCAAACCTCTTTGCTATCTTCAATTCATCCAAGATTTCGAGGGACGCAAATAATGGAAAAAGCGAAGGAGAACGCGGCGGGAACCGCAGTGTCGAGCGGACTGCGAGGGGTCATCGCCGCTGCCTCTTCAATTGGTGACGTTAACGGAGAAAAGGGCGAGCTGATCTATCAGGGTCTGAACATTCATGACCTGGCCACGAAGTCCACGTTTGAAGAAGTCGTCTTTTTATTGTGGAATGGAAGACTGCCAAAACGCGCCGAGCTGGATGAACTCAGAAAAAACCTTGCCGCATCTTATGAGCTTCCCTGGGAAGCCATTGAATTGATAAAAGGAATGTACTCGCGCGTTCCCGCGAGTGCCGAACCAATGGACGCGTTGCGCACCGTGGTTTCGGCTCTGGCGATGTTCGACGAAGAGTCGCGCGACCTTTCGCGTGAGGCAAGTATCCGAGTTGCCACCCGTCTGACCGCCAGATTTCCGACCATCGTGGCTGCGATGGATCGCGCGCGTAACAAATTTGATCCGATCGAGCCAAAGCCAAATCTCAGTATCGCTACGAATTTTCTTTACATGCTCAAGGGCGAAATGCCCGACGAGTTTGACGCGCACGTCCTCGATGTAGCGCTAATCCTGCAGGCCGATCATGAATTGAATGCTTCGACGTTTACCACTCGGGTAGTCGCAGGCACGCTGGCTGACATGTATAGCTGTGTGACCGCTGGGCTGGGTGCGCTGTCAGGGCCGCTACACGGTGGCGCGAACACGGCGGTGATGAAGATGCTGATCGAGATCGGCAGCGTTGACAACGTCGAAAGCTACATCAAAGACGCGTTGGCGAAGAAGAAAAAGATTATGGGTTTTGGCCATGCGGTCTATCGCACCGAAGACCCGCGCGCCACGCACCTGCGCCGGTTCTCTAAAGAGATGGGTGAGCGCAAAGGCGACACGAAGTGGTACGACATGACCGCGAAGGTCGAAGAAGTGATGAAGCGCGAGAAAGGCCTGCTGCCGAACGTCGATTGTTACTCAGCTTCGACTTACTACATGATGGGAATTCCGCTCGATCTCTACACGCCGATTTTTGGCATCAGTCGCATCAGCGGCTGGACGGCGCACATCCTCGAACAATACGCCGACAACAAACTGATTCGACCGCGCGCCGAATACATCGGGCTGCGCAACGTGCCGTACGTGCCTATTGATGAGCGGTGAGATTGAATAGGAGTTTCTTGACTTATGTGCGCGACCGGCGTAGAGATTCCGCAACGAACTCGTCTTCAGAAGGAGCAACGCATGAGACTACTTTTGATTTGCGCCATAGTCGTTGTAGCGTGGGGCGTCGCGGTGGCGCAGGTGGCGAAGAGCGGCGGGGGGGTACCCGTAGTAGGGGTGAATACCGGCGGACCCGTCACGCCGCCTAACCCTTTGTTTGAGCGAATGGGTAAGGACCCATCTGTTTATAGTCGATCAGTGACGGGCACGATTGTGACCCTCGACAGTACCCGCGGGTCACTTGTGCTGGAAGGCGCTGACAAGACCCAGCTCACGTTCGTCGTCGACTCCAAAGTTCGCGTAAGAGCTGACAAGGACACTGCGATGGCCGGCAGGAAAGACCTTTCGCTGAGCGACTACAACCCGGGCCAGTTTGTCAGGGTCACTTATCGAGTCGCGGATAACAAGGCGCTCGAGGTACGTTTGAAACGAGCCCGGAGTTAGACCTGTTGTGATCAAACGACGCTGAGCCAGCACGCGGATTTCGAGTAGAGTCCGTCGGCGCAAAGGCCGGCCCGCTATTTCACTCGCCAATCGTTAAGGTTACTGATCGTCCGTCACGCGAATGAAATCGCTGCCGGGACCAAACTGATCCAATCCATCAACGGCACCCGCGTCGATGATCGATCCAATCGGCGGATGAAACGCGTGGACTTCCGGCGCCGGAATCTCAGGTGAATCGACGCATGGCGGAGCCAGCGGCGCGGGCTCGATGAATGACGCCGGCGGCGGCGGTTGTTGCGAAACGTGCAGGTCGCGCTCCTCGTACTTCATGCCGTGCGAAAACTCTTTGCGAATTTTCTCGGCAATCTCGCCCAAATCAATAAAACAATCCGCCACATCAATCAGTTTGGGCGCGGTGTTCGAGCGAAACCCAACTACCTCAACGCGGCAGCCTTTGTAAGCGACTGAATTGACTGCATAGACAAAGTCCTCATCGCCGGAAACCAGCACCGCAGTGTCGTAGCGGCCGGCCAACGAGAGCATGTCAACCGCAATCTCAACGTCAAGATTGGCTTTGCGGGTGCCGTCATAGAAGGTCTTGAGTTCTTTCTGCACGACGCGAAAACCGTTGCGCCTCATCCACAGCAGAAATCCCTGCTGACGTTCAGCGCCGGCATCCACGCCGGTGTAAAAGAAAGCCCTAAATAAACGACCATCGCCCAGCAGCACACGCAGCAGCTTGTTGTAATCGATATCGATATTGTGAAAACGCGCCGCGTGAAACAGATTGTTCCCGTCGATAAAGATCGCCACTTTTCCGCGATGGCCGAACTGCAACGAAATATTGTTCGTCGAATCGAAGTGGTTCAAGTTAGTAAGCTCCGTTAAAGTTTTGTAATTGGTGACGACTAGAATGCCGCTCAGATGTGCTCGCGGTCAAGTTAGGCTATAAGTCGCGACGGACTGGATCGTATAATCCGAGACGAGGAGAACCCATTGACGGACGGCGACAAAGGAGCTTTGTCAGATCTTGAAGCGGTTTCAGACGCCAGGCCCCAAAGCTTTGCGCTGGCCGAGATGATCACTTGTGATGAGTGTCTGCGGGCCAACCCGCCGACTCGCTCGAAATGTTTTTACTGTGGGGCGAATCTGCCTGCCGGCAATGACCAGGTCCAATCGTCGCGCGAGGCGATCGGCCAGATAGACCAGCCCGCAAGCGTCAGCGACGCTTACTACATTGTTCTGGCGCCCGATCAAACCAACGTCGTGGCGGAATCATCGTGGGCAGCGATCGCTTCACTGTTGCATCTGCGGACCACTGAGGTGGAGATCGCTGTCGGCTCAGGCTGCGCCGTGCCCCTCGCGCGCGCCGCGTCAAGTGAACAGGCCACAATGCTGGCTGACAAATTGCGGGCGCTGGGAATCGGGGTGGACACTTTCAGAGAGGATACGCTGAGTCTCGACCTGCCCGGCAGAAAGATTCGCGCGCTTGAATTCTCAGATGACGGCCTGGCGGCAACGCCCATGAATGGCGGAGAGATTTCAGTACCCTGGGATGACTTGATCCTGATAGTAGCCGGGCGCTTGTTGGTGAACCGCGTAGAAGTCGAAGAAAGGCGGCGTCGCGGTCGCGCTCAGCCCTTGGACACTCGCGAGTTGTTCTCAGACGAGCCGGTGGTCGATCTCTGCGTGAGATCCGACGAAGTAGGCTGGCGCATTTCTTCCAGTAGCTTTGACTTCTCTTGTCTGGGAACTGAGAAGGCGATGACGGCGTTCGAAAACCTTACTACGCTAATCAGCCGGTTGCGAGTGCGAGCGCCGAAGGTCGAGGTAGACGACTCTTATCGCGGTCTGCGAGCACTGCTGGCAAATGTTTGGCCGCTGGAACCCCAGACCAGAAAAGGTGAATGGCGTCGCAGCGGCGCCGGAAAAGTCGACGTGTCCACTGTCACGACGATCGATAACGAAATCCAATTCAATAGCTACTCGCGGCTGCGTCAGCGTTTGAAGTTGCGCGAGCTGGAAGGCGGCTAATGAAGAAGAAGGCAGCTGCGCGCTCGGGCTCAGCAAATCAGGAATTGCTCTACGGAGTCAATCCATTGCTGGAAGCCTTGCGTGCCGGCGAACGGATTCCCGCGGAGATCGTCGTAGCAGAAGGCGCGCGCGACGAACGGCTGCGCGAGTTGATCGAGTTGGCGCGCACCAGGAACGTTACAGTTAAGCGCGCCCCGCGAGCCAGTATCGATCGAGCGGTCGGGAATACGCATCATCAGGGCGTCATGGCCCGAGTCGCTGCGGCGCGTTATGCCGACGTCGACGATCTTGTGTCCTCGATTGCCACGCGGGTCGGCAGTGAGAGTGAACCGCTGGTTGTCGTCCTTGACGGAGTGGAAGACCCACGCAACCTGGGCGCGATCTTGCGCACGTCGGAATGCGCCGGCGTGGACGGCGTGTTTGTTCCGGAGCGCCGTGCCGCCGGGTTGACGGACACCGTCGCGAAGGCGGCCGCCGGCGCAGTAGAGCATGTGCCCATCGCACGCGTTACAAATCTTTCCCGTTTGATTGAACAGTTGAAAGAGCGTAACGTCTGGGTCGTCGGAACCGCCGCGGATGCTTCGATGAGTTACACCGAATGGGACTGGACGCGACCCTCGGCCGTGGTCCTGGGCGGAGAAGGCGCCGGACTTCATCGTTTGGTGAGCGAACACTGCGACGTGCTCGTGAGTATTCCAGTGCGGGGAAGAATTCAATCGCTAAACGTTTCAGTTGCAGCCGGCATTGTCCTTTATGAAGCGCTGCGGCAGCGAAGCCGAAACTAAAACTCCGAAACACCGGAGGCGGGGTGTTCGTTAAGACAATAGCGAACCTATGAATTACTCCCTTCTCCCTTTGGGAGAAGGGTTGGGGAAGAGGGGCGTAGCCAGGCGCTCGTTACTCAAGCCCTGTCCCCAACCCTCTCCCAAAGGGAGAGGGAGTGAGCCCTGGCTTTATAAACGTGATTGGCTGAAATCGCCCGGAGGATGCTTAGATGTTCTGTCCGAAATGCGCCACGCAAAACGTCGACGGCGCGAGTTTCTGTCGCTCGTGCGGCGCTAATATCAGCCTGGTGCCTCAAGCTTTGAGTGGCCAGTTGCCAACTGCTCCGGCGAATCAAGATCTTGCTCAAAGCATCCGTCGGAAGCTGCGGCGTGAGCCCAGCCTTGATAGTGGGATCAGGCATTTCATGATGGGCCTTGCTTTTATCATCGTCTCAGTCCTGGTCGGCAAATACAGTCCCGGGGGTTGGACCTGGTGGTACTGGATGCTGATCCCAGCGTTCACATTTCTTGGGAGAGGTATTTCGGACATCGTACGTGCCAGGCAAATCAAGACGACTGCGCCGGTTGTTGCGCAACCGCAGATGACCCCGGGGCCGCGGCTGGAGAGTTTGCCTTCGCTAAGAACTGGAGAGCTGAGGTCTCCCGTGCCCAGTGTGACCGAAGGAACTACCAGACACCTGGGCGCGGAAGCGCCCACCCGGCACTTCGATCCGGTAACCGGCGAGGAAAAGTTTCCTTAAGAGTAAAGGCCAGGATTTAGAAGTTTGGAGTACGACTTTAGTCGGCTCTTTCTTAAACGTTACGATAAGAACCCGACTGAAGTCGGTACTCCAAACTTAAGATCAAGTCTGAAGTCGGGGCGATGACGTGCTTCTCGGTGAAGCCTGCGAACATCGCCCCGCGTCGTGTTTGATGAAAGCTAACTCTGTCAAAATCTGTGTTCCGGTCTGCGTTCAGCGCGCCAGCGACCTGGCCGCCGCGATCGAACGCGCGACTGGAGTCGCCGACATCGTCGAGTTGCGGCTGGATTGCCTCGCCGAAAATGAGCGTGAGACGACGACATCATCATTGCCCGGCTGTCTGAACAGCGCCGGCGCTCCGACAATTCTTACGCTGCGATCCGCCGAACAGGGCGGACACACTTCAGCCGATCATGAAGCTCGGCGTCGTTTCTGGAGTTCGCTTCATAACCTCCCCGGAAATTGTTTGATCGATCTCGAACTTGATCTGGTGGTTGATTTCGCAGCGGGCGAACCTCACGCAGAATCATGGATAGATTGGAGCCGGGTTATTTGTTCGCATCATGATTTCAACGGCGTTCCGGTTAACCTGGACAGAATCTATGAGCGAATGGCTGCCACGTCTGCTCGAGTCTTGAAGATAGCAGTGCAGGCTGACGATGCCACTGATTGTCTTCCGATCTTTGGGTTGCTCGCCCGCGCTCAGCGCGAAGGTCGCGAGATGATTGCGATTGCGATGGGCCAGGCAGGAATCATGACGCGTATTCTCGGCCCGTCGCGCGGGTCGTTTCTCACCTACGGCTCACTCGATGACCAAAGCGCTACCGCTGAGGGACAATTAACCGCCAGACAGTTCCGCGAAGTCTATCGGATTGATCAGATTGATAGCCAAACGGAAATCATTGGGCTGATGGGGAAGCCCGTTGGGCACTCATTATCTCCGCATATTCACAACGCCGCTTTCGCCGCCGGGCAGGTAAACGCCGTCTACATTCCATTTGAAGTGCGTGACGCGAATCAGTTTCTCCGCCGCATGGCGCAACCTCGTTCGCGTGAGATTGATTGGAAGCTGCGTGGTCTCAGTGTGACTGCGCCGCACAAATCTATCGTGCTGAATCACCTGGATTGGATCGACCCGGCAGCCAAAGAAATTGGAGCGGTGAATACGATCCTGATTCGCGAAGAAGAGCTGCACGGCTATAACACCGACGCGGCGGGATTTATCGAGCCGCTCCGGCGCAAACTTGGATCGTTGAAGGACGCAAGATGCGCCATCATCGGCGCGGGCGGCGCAGCCCGAGCGGCGTTGTGGGCCTTGCGTAACGCAGGTGCGCAAGTTGCTTTATTTGTCCGCGACCCTGACAAGGCCCGACCCGTGTCAGAGGAGTTCGAAATAGATTCCTATCCACTTTCATCCGCGTCCTTTAGCGGCTTTGACATTCTGGTCAATGCCACGCCGCTGGGCGCGCGCGGTGATCGTGAACACGATACCGCCGCGACCGCCGATCAGTTTCGCGGGGTGCGGTTGGCTTACGATCTCGTTTACAATCCAATGGAAACGCGGTTCCTGCACGAGGCGCGCGCGGCCGGGTCGGAAACGCTCGGTGGAATTGAGATGCTGTTGGCCCAGGCCGTGGAGCAATTCAAGCTTTGGACGGGAAATGATCCTGACGTCGAGGTCATGCGGTCGGCAGCGTTGCGCGCGCTGGGCATATAATCATTGGTTATTTTGCCGAAGCTCCTCGACGAATCGCTGCGGAAGTCTCTGGATGATCTGAATTTGAAATCTCAAAAAGATCGCTATAGTTGCCAGGTTCTTTTCGCTGGCATTGGGAGGGAAGGGCAGGATCGCCTGCTCGAATCGCGCGCTTTAATTGTCGGCTGCGGAGCGCTCGGTTCGGCGCAAGCTGAGGCGCTGGCTCGAGCCGGCGTCGGCAAGCTGCGCATAGTCGATCGGGACTTTGTTGAATCATCCAACCTGCAACGACAAACGATGTTCACAGAGAGTGACGCAAGTGAACGTTTGCCGAAAGCCATCGCGTGCGCCAACCACGTGCGCGAAATTAATTCAGAAATCACAGTCGAAGCCGAGATCGCCGATGTGAATCATTCGAACATTGAGCGGCTGATTCGGGACTGCGATGTGGTGTTGGATGGCACAGACAATTTTTCGACGCGGTACTTGATCAATGACGCGTGCGTCAAACACAACGTCAAATGGATCTACGGAGCAGCGGTGGGATCGTACGGCGTGACGATGACGATCCAGCCCCACCAGGGGCCATGCCTGCGGTGTGTCTTTCCCGAGGCGCCCCCGGCCGCCAGTGCTCCCACATGTGATACCGCCGGCGTAATCATGCCGATCATCAGCGTGGTAGCCGCGGTGCAAGTGGCCGAAGCACTAAAACTTTTGACCGGGCATACTGAGAGCCTGCACAGATCACTGATGCAGTTTGATGTATGGCGCAACGAATGGCGACGCATCGGAACTGGCGAGCGAGCGTCCGACTGCTTGACTTGCGGGCTCGGCCGTTTTGAAACGCTCCAGGCTGACAGCCGCGACTTCGCGGCCGTGCTATGTGGACGCCACGCGGTGCAGGTTTCGCCCTCTCAACCCGCGCAGGTTGATCTGGTGGCCCTGGGTCAAAAACTTAAATCGGCCGGCGAGGTCAGAGGGAACGACTATCTTCTTCGCTTCCGTACCGGCGATTACGAATTAACTGTGTTTCAGGACGCGCGTTCAATTATTCGTGGCACAGACGACATTGCAACGGCACGGTCGCTCTACGCAAAATATGTTGGTAACTGAACTGTCTTAAATCTAATAAGGTCCCTAACGCATGTACAAACACAAATCCATCTCAGCTCTAATTTCGCTTCTGTTTCTGATTGGCAGTGGCTTCTCTGCGAACGTATTTGCCGGCGAGCCGGTGGTCTGGGAAATAAGTTCGCGTACCGAATTGCTTAAAGGCGAAGCTCGTGGGGTGTCTGTAACCGACACCGGTATTTTGACGCTCGCCCCTAGTCTCAGCCAGCTTTTCAACACCGATCAGGCCTATGTCTGGTCCACCACGATTGATGTTGCCGGTAACGTCTATCTGGGCACGGGTCATGATGGGAAGCTTTTTCGCGTAGGGCCGGATGGGAAGGGAAGCCTGCTTTACAAAGCACCTGAGTTAGACGTCACCGCACTCGCGGTGGCGCGTGATGGCGCTGTTTTCGCAGCCACATCACCCGACGGTAAAGTTTACCGCGTGACCGGGGACGGAAAAGCCGAGGTGTATTTCGATCCGGCCGATAAGTACATCTGGTCGCTGGCGATTTTGGGCGACGGCTCATTGGCGGTCGGGACGGGTGACAACGGAAAGCTCTATCGAGTGCGCGCGGCGGGAGCAAAACCGGAAAGTTCTTTGCTAATCAATACCAACCAAACTCATGTAATGTCGCTCGCAGTCACTAAACAGGGAGATTTGATTGCGGGAACGGATCCGGGCGGACTGGTATTGCGAATTTCTCCGGACGGCAAAGCGTTTGGTCTCTATGACGCGCCGCTGCGGGAAATTCACGCGTTGGCGTCAGGGCCTGATGGTTCAATTTATGCGCTCGCTTTGAGCGAGGCAGCTTCAACAGCTCGAGGGGGCGGTCAATCCGCAAACGTTACGCAACCTGGCGATGCCTCTGCGGTGGTTACCGCCATAACGGCAGCCACCGGTGCTGGTGAAGATGCGGCAGCGGCCCAGGCGACGCAGCCGCCCCAGCCGGCGCGCAGCCGAAATGATCTTTCGAATGTCCGCAGTGCCGTCTTCCATATTCTGCCCGATGGGAGCAGCGATGTCGTTTGGAGTTCAACTTCGGTGACGGCTTTCGCTGTAGTTGCTTCGCGAGGCGGCGTGTTGATTGGCACCTCTGATAAAGGACGAATCTATTTCGTCACTGATGACGGTCGGGACACTCTCCTACTGCAAACGACTGAAGGGCAAATTTCTTCATTGGTCGCGCGCGGTGCGGATGTGTTCGCAACCTCCAGTAACCAGGGAAAGCTTTTTCGCTTTGGCGAATCTGCGGTAAGCGAAGGGAGCTATGAATCGTCGATCCGTGACGCCAGGCTGGTAGCCTCCTGGGGACGAATTTGGTGGCGAGGTTCCGGGCCGATTGAGTTGCAAACGCGAAGCGGCAACAGCGAGCGGCCGGACACGACCTGGAGCGATTGGAGCGCCAC
>JBGPWS010000399.1:0-3315 GCA_041492345.1 Pyrinomonadaceae bacterium
AAAGCGCGCGAAGACGACATGCGGTTGGTAATAGACGCTCCCGTTTCGCAGCGACAGATACCAACCGAACTGGAACTCCGCCTGGCCCTGATGCCTGGTGTCGGCACCAGCACAACAGCCACCATCGAAATAAGTCGAGAGGCTCTGACGTTTGACCTCAACGACGGAAAGCGGGTAGCCGACTTAGATATTGGCGGAATTTTTTATGACGATAAGGGCAAACCCATAACCAGCTTTGTCGGCCGTTTGAAAATTTTTCCGTTGCCGGAAAACTCTCCTCCCGCTAAGCCTACTCAGCCGGTCTATAACTTCGACGCCTGGCTACCGCCGGGCCTGTATCAAGTCCGCGTGGGCGTACGCGACATGAAGAGCGGAAAAATCGGCAGCGCCATGCAGTGGATCACGGTTCCGAAGATGTGAAGGGCCTGGCAGTGTTGTGGCACGCGCATCTTGCGCGTGATTTCACGGGCGGGACGCCCGTGCCACCTTCACTGGTTTAGTTTAGAATACCTCTGCCATGACTTCCCTTATTGAAGAGAGCAATTCTTCTGACGACCAATCCGAGCGTCAGTTTCGCCGAGCCAAACGAAAGCGCCTTGAAGCAGCCGGATGGAAAGTTGGATCGGCGAAGGACTTTCTCGGTCTGACGCCGGAAGAAGCCGCGTCTTTCGAACTCAAACTAACCTTAAGCGCGAGTTTGAAGGAACGGCGACAACGCCATGGTCTTTCGCAGAGTGACCTCGCAAAGCGCCTTCGTTCCAGCCAATCGCGTGTAGCCAAGATGGAAGCCAGCGATCCGGCAGTCTCGCTCGACCTGCTGGTTCGCGCTCTCTTAGCGGCTGGCGCCAAGAAGAAGGACATAGCCAAAGCAATTGCCAAGAGTGAATCCATCGCCGCGTAGTTTCGACTGACCGTTTCGACGAAGCCGTAACTCAAAATATTGAAGATATTCCCTTTGACTTGAAGCATTACTGATGCATCATTTACGACTACACGCCAAGAGGTTGCCAGACTCTTGAAGACAAGATCGTTGCGACTGTACGATTTTTGAAAGATATATGAGACGTGGCCGCCGCATAAGAACTCATTGAACCAGACCAGAATCAGCCTGTCTTTCATTCGCGAGGATTGGAGGCTTGACACTATGCTTCCTGCCCGGTTAATTCGAGTGTTACCTTGCCTCCGATGAAAAACAAATTCACATCCTTATTTCTTGCTCTCCTCTTATTCCCCTGCACTCTTTCATCCCAACCGCAGTCTTCCACCTTCGATGTTCTGATCAAAGGCGGCACTGTCTATGACGGCACGGGCTCGGCGCCAATCAATGCCGACGTTGCCATCCAGAGTGATCGGATTGTAGCCATCGGCGATCTGAAGAACGCGCGAGCGCGAACCGTAATTGACGCATGCGGGCTCGCGGTCGCGCCGGGTTTCATCAACATGCTTTCGTGGGCCGGAACTTCTTTGATTGCCGATTACCGTTCGCAGAGTGAAATTCGCCAGGGTGTCACCACGGAAATTTTCGGCGAAGGCACGTCAATGGGTCCACTCAACGCCGAGATGAAGCGGCGCATGTTGGCGCAGCAGGGCGATTTCAAATTCGACATTCCCTGGACGACGCTCGCCGAGTACCTGACCTACATGGAGAAGCGCGGCGTTACACCCAACGTTGCTTCATTCATCGGCGCAGGCACGGTTCGAACCTACGTAATCGGGCTTGAGGATAAAAAAGCGACGCCGGAACAGCTTCTACAGATGCGCGAGGTTGTGCGTCGCGAGATGGAAACCGGCGCCCTGGGCATCGGCTCGTCTCTGATCTACGCGCCTGACACTTATGCCACGACTGAAGAGTTAATCGAGATGAGCAAGGAAGCGGCGAAGTATCAGGGCAAATACATCTCGCACATGCGCAATGAAGGCGACGCATTGATTGAAGCCGTCGAAGAGCTTTTGCGGATCAGTCGCGAAGCCGGGATTCCCGCCGAGATTTATCACCTCAAGGCCTCGATCGAAAGAAACTGGGGCAAGATCGATCGCGTGATTGCGATGGTTAACGCTGCCCGCCGCGACGGTTTGAAGATCACGGCGGACATGTACCTCTACACTGCGAGTTCGAACTCGATCGAGTCGCGCATACCCGCCTGGGCCCACAGCGGCGGAGACGAAGCGATGTACGAAAGGCTCGCCGATCCCGTCACGCGCAAAAAGATCAGCGACGAAATGCATCAGCGTGGGCCGACGATGGCGCGAACTCTGCTGGTTGGGCTCAGACCAGCGAAACTAAAACCCCTGATCGGGAAGACTCTGGCAGAGGTCGCCGCCATGCGCGGCAAAGACGAAGTCGAAACGCTGCTCGATCTGGTGCTCGAAGCTCGCTCACGAATTCAGGTCGTCACCTTCACCATGAACGAAGACAATATCAAGAAGGAACTGAGGCAGCCCTGGGTTTCGCTGGGCTCGGACGCTTCTTCGATGGCCGCCGAAGGTATGTTTCTGGAATCATCGACGCATCCGCGCGCCTATGGTAACTTTGCCCGGCTGCTCGGGAAGTACGTGCGCGAAGAGAAAGTGATCACGCTCCAGGACGCGGTCCGGCGAATGAGCGGTCTGCCGGCGGCGAACCTCGGCCTCGATCATCGCGGCCTGCTTAAGGAAGGCTACTTTGCCGACGTAGTTGTTTTCGATCCAAAGACGATCGCGGACAAAGCGACCTACGAAAACCCACACCAGTACGCCGTCGGAATGAAGCAGGTCCTCGTCAACGGAGTTCAAGTGATCAGGGACGGTGAACACACGGGGGCCAAACCCGGGCGCGCGCTTTGGGGTCCGGGAAAAATTAAGTGAGTTAGAAACCACGTGGAGGGACTAGCAATGCATATCGGAGTTAATTTTGTTGGCACGGTTCGCCGGATGATTGCGATGGTTTTCATCTGCGCGCTCGCATCCAGTTCTATTTTCGCGGACGGCGTGAAAAAGAAGGTCCACTTTGCCAAAGGAACTTCGTCGACGACCATCAAGGGCGGAGTCATCCGCGGCGATCGCGATCGCTATTACATCGGCGCGAAGGCCGGCCAGACGATGACGGTGAAGATTACATCGCTGGAGAAGAACGCCGTCTTTCAGATTTATTTCCATGGCGAGGAGGAGTCTTTGCCGGGCGCCGCCGATGGAGACGATGCCACGAACTGGTCAGGCGAGCTACCGATCGACAACGAATACGTTATCGTGGTGGGCGGCACTCGGGGAAATGCCAGCTATACTTTGACGATTTCAATTAAGTAATTGACAGGTAGCTAGACTTCCCAATTGGCTTCG
>JBGPWS010000030.1:0-20525 GCA_041492345.1 Pyrinomonadaceae bacterium
AAGATTGAGACTTGAAATCTGCAATTACATTCAACCGGATTCTTCCCGCTCAGTACTACCGCGCGCTCTAACCCAACTTTTTCTTTTGCAATTCCCTGCTCTTGATTCATAATCCGCCCTGACATGTCACCTCGACGCAAACTCATAAAGCGAGTAATCAACTCTTTTCTTCCGATCATCCTCGTTGTCGTTGTCGCTTTCGCGGCCGTAACAGTGTGGATCGTTCACGGTATTACGCGGCCGCCGCGGACACCTTACCTGGTCACACCACAGACTTTTTCGCGGGTCACTGGTCCGCTGCTGAAGGCCACCGATATAACCTGGAACAACCACGACCGGACCCAGGCGCGCGGTTGGCTGATTCGCGGCGCCGAAGGATCGCCCGCGGTGATCTTGTTGCATCGGTATGGCGCCGATCGATCCTGGCTGTTGAATGTCGCGGTGAAACTGAACGAGACGACCAACTTCACGGTGTTGTGGCCGGATCTGCGAGGACACGGAGAAAACCCTCCTGTGAACAGGACTTTGTTCGGCGCCGTCGAGGGCGACGACACCACCGCTGCGATTGATTACCTGCACACTCTGAAGACAACTGGCGGCAAGCCTCAAGTCGCCGGTCCTATCGGTGTCTACGGGGTCGAACTCGGCGCCTATGTTGCGCTGGACGCGGCCAAGCGTTATCCCGAGATACACGCGTTGGTGCTGGATTCGGCACCCGGTTCACCCGATGACCTGGTTCGCGCCGCGACCAGCGGATATACCGGGATGAATAATTCTGTCCTGCAGCGGTTGGCTAGTTGGGGCCTAAAGATTTACTCGTTAGGCAAGTATCAAAGCACGCCATCGTGCGAACTCGCCCGCTCTCTGCGCGACGTGCGCGTTTTGCTGCTGACTGGGAGCGAAGGTGATCCCTGGCGGACGTCGACGCTGGAACTAGCCAGGTGCATCAACGGATCTGTCGAGGTGAAAAGAGACCTGCAGGTAACGGGCGTCTCTCTTCCTTCTGCCACAGGTGAGCAGGAAGAAGCCTACGACCGTCCCGTGATCGAGTTTTTTAATAAGGCGCTGCGTTAGCTGTCTCGCCACGAAAGTTCTCCGCGTGGAACGCAAACGCGTTGACTTTCAGAAAACCTTGGCATATCGTGCGCTCGAATTCGATGTAACGGCTAGCTCCCCGAGCCTCTGCAGTTCGCGCATACTCGCCAGTTAGCCCTTCAACGATCCTAACAAATGCTTTGTGCCGCTCCGACGATCAATCGAGGGATTGACCGTTGGTCGCCTATTGGGCGACACACGCGAAGATGCTTCCAAATTCGTGATTCCCAAAAGGGCGACGCCTGCGGCTCATCAGTCCCTGTGACCATCAAATTAGGCCATGGCTAATAAGAAGGGCAGATCAGAAAAGAAGACAAACTGGCTGGGCAAGAGCTACATACAACACTATGACTCTAAGGGTAACAAAAGCGGGAGAAGCGAGAGGAAGGAAACCTTCTTTGGTAAGAAATACAGTCAGCACACCAATGCCCGAGGAGAAAAAACCGGCCGAAGCGAAAAGAAGGAGACTTGGACAGGCAGAGAATACACTCAAAAATACAACGCCGGGGGCGACAAGAGTGGGAGGAGCGAAAAGAAAGAGGGTTGGCGCGGTAACAAATATACACAGCACTATGATTCTAAGGGTAACAAAACGGATTGGACCGAACGGAAAGAAGGCTGGCTTGGCGGCAAATATGTTCAGCGCTACGGCGAGGATAGCGGCAAACGCGCGAACGCGAGTGGTTCGGCCGGACCTTCGACAAACGTTAGGACCGGCGGTGATTACTCTGCCGCTCGAACTTCTTCCTACGTACCCAGTGCAAGGTCGGCGCCCTCTCTTTCCGCAAGCCCTTCGTCCAGATCAACACGACCTTTCCTGATCGCGGTGGCGATCTTCGGCGCGCTGGCTTTGCTTGTGCTCTTAAGTCTCGGCACTAAGAACCATTCGCTTGTTCGCAGCAATGACGGTCCTAGCTCGCTTGGAAACGCCTATGTGAACACCTTGCAGCTGAACCTTAGATCCGGTCCCGGGACTGATTACGGTGTTATTCGAAGACTTTCACGAGGCGACTATGTGGCTTGCGTGGAAAAAACGCGGAACCAACATGGCGAACTCTGGGTGAAGGTTCGTATCAACTCCTATGAGGGATGGGTCAACCAAACATTGCTGAGCAATGACCGGCCCGCTCCACGAGACACGCCAACTCCTGAGCTGGCTTCTGCGTCGCCGCCCTCAGAACTAGCTTCAAGTACCCAGGTGAAAGAAACAGCAGAGAGCATTCAGGATAATCGGTCAAATCCTTTAATCCTGCCAGTCTTGAAACTCTCGTCGTTACGCTTTTTCGAAAGCGGTTACAACCTTTCTCCTTATGGACAAAGAATCTATGGTATTCGTTTTTCCGGGTCAGCGATTACCTACCTTGGTTGGGAACTCAATCTGGAACACGAACCGCCAAATTCCCGGTATCAATTTGTCGTCAAAGCAGTTTGGCGCAATCCGGACGGCAGCATTCTGGCTCAACAGACTCTTCAGACTTATATCGAGTCAGATTGGACGACATCCCATCACGGGACGGGTTGGGGATTCAAAAGCCCGGGAACTTGGAAAGCGGGCACGTACAGCGTGGATGTGTACATCGAGGACAGGAAATTCGCAAGCGGCTCATTCGAGGTTTACTAGGAGACTGCCAAACGCGCCTGCGAACGGAACATCTGGCGGAACGTTAACTTAAGTCGCCCTGGGCTGTAGAACGTTCGCCCACTTAGCACAAGCTAGCTTGTCTGGGCCGAATCATTTCCAGCGCACAACCAGCAACGATACGCGACCATTGTCGCCAATCACTTCGGCTTGAATGTTCGGATAAGACGTTAGCTGCGTCTCATATTCCTTCGGCACAAAACACAAAACCAGACCGCCGCTGTCACGCGCGGCATCGGCGACTTGAGCCACACCCTCGAGCTTAACAGGCTCGCCATCAGGCAGGTACATCATCCGATCCGCCGCGTAGAATTCGGCCGTGCGCTCGACGGTGTGGAGTTGTACAACGGGCGCCGAGCCATAACCGCGCGCTGATGCCGCAGCTAATAAATCACGAACTGACTCTGGGCGGGCAAGGACAGGTGCAGCGCAACTGAGACCGATTGCCGAGGTGACGAACAACGCGAGGGGAATCAGCATGAAGAGAACTTTGCGCAACTGAGGGCGGGCCAGGGCCGCCACGCCAATCACAATGAGCGGTGACGCGCCTAAGCCAATACACGCAGAGCTCAGACTGGCATGATGAGCCAAGTACCATCCTCCGGCTGCGCCCAATCCAATCAACAGGACGCCGGTGGAGCGAAGGACTAAATCGCCGCGCTGAGCACGCAGTAAGCACGTGATCCGTTCGCCTATGAGTAACGCTACTGCGGGGAGCGCAGGCAGAATGTAAGCCGTTAGTTTTGAGTTCGAAAAAGAAAAGAACACCACCGGGACAGCTATCCAGGAAAAGGCGAACACCCGCAGGCGATTAAGCGGCATTCCTCCTCGCCACTGCCAGCGACGCGATGCAAAGAACGCCGCGCCGAGAAATATCGTCCACGGCAAGGAAAGCGCCACCAGCACCAAAAGATAAAAATAGAATGGCTCCGGGTGGTGATACTTGTTGGTGACAAATCGCGCGAAGTGATGCTGAACAATGAATTGATCGACGAACTTCCATCCATGTCGCGAGAGCATCGGGCCGAACCACACAGCGGCAACTGCGATCGCGAGCGGCACTCCCCAAAACAGACTCTTCAGAAATCTCTGGCTCGGCCATTCGCGCTTCAGCAGGAAGTAGCTCCCGATGACGCCGAAAGGTATAACGATACCGATCAATCCTTTGGCGAGCAGAGAGAGCCCGACAAAGAGGTAGAAACCGATCAAAGGCCAGTGTGGTTGGGTGCTGGCGCCCTGGTCATTAATCATCCCGTCGCTATCGCTCCGGGTTCCGCGAACGTGCCAGATGAAGAAAAACGCGAGCGCTCCGGTAACGGTCATCGTTACCACGATGTCAAAGCTCGCGCCACGAGAGAACACGATCGCACCCAGACTCGATAACCAGACTAAGGCGCTGAAGCGACCGAGGCCGTCACGTTTTTGCTCGGCGTTTTCACCCTTTACGAGGGACGATGCATCGCGGCTCTCTTCAACAGTCTTACCGATCCAATAAACGAACACTGCGGTGAGCAGCCCGCAAATCGCCGGACCCAGACGCGCCGCATACTCGCTGACTCCAAGGACGCGATAACCGGCAATCATCAACCAGTAGAGCAGCGGGGGCTTTTCAAACCAGGGCAGGCCGCCGAGCGTTGGCGTGATCAGATGGTGGCGCGCCAACATCTCACGCGCCACCTCGGCATAGCGTGGCTCATCCGGCCCCACCAAAGGAAGCGAACCCAGGCCCCAAAGATAGAAAGCGGCGATGCTGAGAAAGAGAAGCAGCCAACCGCGCTTGGCAAGCATTGAAGGTTGCAAGTATAGTCCCCAAACAGAGGTCAGTTGTCAGTCGTCAATTGTTAGTCGCTTTTTTCTGACCTGCTAGTTCATATCATTCATCTGGAACAGAACTCCGAAGTATCGTCGAAACACCACTTTGATTCAAACACTCAACCACTGACCACTAACTACTGACTATGCTACGCACCGCAGTCATCGGGGTCGGACATCTGGGCCAGCAACACGCGCGCATTCAGGCAGCGCTGGCTGCGGAAGGTCTGTCGCAATTCACCAGCGTCTGCGATATCGACCCCGAGCGCGTAAACAAGGTCGCCAATGAATGGCGCACAAATTCAACCACCGACTGGCGCACATTAATCGGCAACGTGGATGCGGTAAGCCTGGCTGTACCCACCGAATCGCACTGCGAGATCGCGTGTGGATTGCTGGCAGCCGGTATTCACGTGCTGGTCGAAAAACCGATCTCGCGCACCATCGAGGAAGCCGACCGCATGATCGCCGCAGGCAAGAAAGGTGGCGCCGTCCTACAGGTGGGCCATGCCGAACGATTCAATCCGGCGCTGGTTGCGCTACGTCCCCACGTGCGTAACCCCGTCTATTTCGAAATTCATCGCATCGGTCAGTTCACGGCCCGATCGCTGGATATTGATGTCGTGCTGGATCTGATGATTCACGATCTGGATATCGTGCAGTGGCTGGTCGGCGCAGACGTTGAGGTTACCAGCTTACATGCCGTGGGGATTCCCATCCTCACGGATCGCGTTGACGCAGCGAACGCGCGTTTGGAATTTGCCACCGGCGCGGTGGCCAACATTACTGCTTCGCGCGTGGGCACTGAAAAGATTCGCAAAATGCGGTTTTTCCAGCCGCGTGATTACATCGCCGTAGATTACACAACTAACCACGCGTCGATCAGCAACCTTGCGCCGTCAACGACGAGTCTCTGGCCCGGCGTGCGCACGAACATTTTGGAAGTGGAAGATGTCGAACCTTTGCGCGCCGAGATCGAATCCTTTCTGCAAGCGGCAGCAAAGGGTTCACGCCCGGCAGTTTCAGGCGAAGATGGTCGACGCGCGCTGGCGCTGGCGCTGCGAACGCTGGAACAGATCCAAGAACATACGGTGAAGACCGGCGTTGGCGCTCTTCTTCAGAACGCGTGAATACGATCATGCGAAGCCTTCCGCTCTTTGAGCAGCTGCTGTTATCATTGACAGGCGCAAAGTTTAAGAAGGACCTTGGCCTGGAGGAGCAGACTCCCTAATGACTGATGAAGAAAGACAACGCGCGATGGATTTCATCGTCGAGCAACAGGCGAAGAATTCAGTCGCAATTGATAAGCTAATCGAGTCTCAGCGCAAGGCCGAACTTCGATTTGAGCGAGATGAGTTTCGACTGGATAGAGACGAGCGAATCCTCAAGCTAGTGATTAGTGCCGGACGACGCGAGCGGCGAACCCGAAGCGAGGCAGACGAGCGTTTGACTAAAGCTCTTGCAGTTCTGGCAGAATCGCAGGCGCATACGGACAACCGACTGGATGCCTTGATCGATATCGTCCAACAGCAACGAAATGGCGGATAGAGGCTCTCCGCAAAAATGAGGGCGACGAAATGACTGACGAAGAGTGGGAACGCTTGAAAGATTCCATTCGGGCGAGCGTACCGGACCAACCAGATAAAGAGGCGAATGAAGCTCGTCGTAAGAATGATCGCGATTTGGATCGACTAGAGCTAATACTGACGGCTACCGTTAACGCCGACTCTCCAGCACGCCAGCGAATGCTGGACGAGGATAAGCGTTGGCGGGAGTTCGACAGGCAATCCAGAAGGCGGTTTGCTGAAATCTCAGAGTTCGCCGCTCGTTCCGACGAAAAGCTCAAGGCTCTAATCGATGACACTCGAAATGACCGAAACAAACCCGGACCTTGATCTAATTTGTCTATCAGTTATTGCCAGCCGTGCCTGACCGTCCCACCACAGTTCCTGAACCAAGCATTTCAACAATGCTCTGCAGCCGAATTGAGTCCGGCCACTTTCCTTCCGCAGTTTACGTAGTCGCTGAGCACGGTTGCGCTATCTTTGCTGACGCGCTCGGCGATGCCGTGCGCGAACCCGAAACGCACGCCGCTTCTCTGGAAACGATTTATGATCTCGCTTCGCTGACGAAACCGTTGGTGACTGGCTTGCTCTGCGCGCGGCGCGTTCAGTTGGGCGAATTGATCCTGGACAGCTCCGTCGCTAACTACCTGCTCGAATTTGATCGCCCCGACAAACACCTGATTACGGTTCGTCAGCTTCTGACCCACACCTCGGGCCTGCCTGCATGGCGGCCGCTCTACATCCTGACGCATGATCAGAAGGACGGAACGATTGGCGCAATTGCCAACGAGCCCCTTACGTACCAGCCGGGCGCGCGAGTCGTTTACAGCGACCTGGGCTTTATTGTGCTCGGGCTTCTCTTACAACGCCTGACCGGAACGAGACTCGATCAACTTGCCCAGTCGGAGATCATCGAACCTCTGGACTTGAGAACGACGTTCTTTAACCCAAGCCAGTCCATGCAAACGAGCGTTGCTGCTTGCGAGAGCGGAAACGCCTACGAACGCGACATGTGCGAACAGGACCTTGCGCTACCGCCGTATGCCAACTGGCGCACTGCGGTTATTTGGGGTGAGGTACACGACGGCAACGCGCATTTTCTTGGCGGCGCAGCCGGCCACGCCGGTTTGTTCTCGACCGCAGCCGAGACTTTGCGTCTGGCGAATCAATTCGTCGGCGGACTGTCTAAACTGCTTTCGAGAGAAACGTGTGAACTCTTTCGCCAGGATATGACCGCGAACCTGAATGAAGCCCGGTCGTTCGCGTGGCAACTTGCCGCGACCAAGGACTCAACCGCCGGGCCAGTTTTGCCATCAGATGCTTTCGGTCATACCGGATTCACTGGAACTAGCTGCTGGATTGACGCCGCACGCGAACGCGCATACATCCTGCTTACCAATCGCACCCATGCCCGCACGCTCCCCTTCGCGAACATTAACCAGGTGCGCCGCGAGTTTCACACCCTGGCCGCAGCAGCCTTGAAAAGCACGTGACGGGGAACGCTTGGGCCTACCAGACAAAACCGTGAAACCAGCCACACGAGCCGCATGGCTGCGAGACTTTCTCAGCCTCGAACGGAATGTGACCGTCGCGTCGGGCGCGGTGTTTCTACTCGGTTTCGGCGAAGAGCTTTGGAAAAAGTTTCTGCCCAAGTATCTCGAGGCGCTCGGCGCCAGCACTCCCATGATCGGACTGTTCGGCACCGCTGAGGATTTCTTCGACGCGGTCTACCAGTATCCCGGTGGTTGGATTGCCGATCGCTTTGGGCGACGGCGGGCGCTTTTCTTTTTCCTGGGGCTCGCTTGCGCCGGTTATCTCGTGTATCTGCTCGGGCCATCGTGGCCGTTCGCCTTTCTGGGATTGGCGCTGGTGATGGGATGGCAGAGCATGGCTTCCCCTGCCATTTTCGCCGTCATTGGCGACTCGTTGCCAAAAGAAAAACGCGCCATGGGTTTTACGATCCAGTCAATTCTGAAGCGCGTTCCGGTCGTGGTTGCGCCCGTAATCGGCGGTGTGATTATTGCCTCGCGAGGCGTTGTGTCGGGGATTCATATCGGGCTGATCATCACGCTTGTCCTGGCCGCACTGACGGTACTCATCATTCGCTTCATCAACATCGCTCGCCTGCCTAATCAACCGGCTAACATCTTCGGCGTTTGGAATTCCTTTCAAGCCGGCCTGAAGCGTTTGCTCGTTTCGGACATCTTCATACGCACTTGTGAAGGCATGGCAGACGTTTTGATCATTCTCTACGTTACCAACGTCCTGCATGTCAGCTTCGCACGCTTTGGCTCTCTGATCGCCATTAGTACCATCACCACCCTGCTGATTTATCTGCCCGCGGCCAAAGCGGCGGATCGCGTCGGACGGCGACCGTTCATCATCGCGACCTTCTGTGCCTTTGCACTTTATCCGCTGGCGATCGTTTCAGCGCATAACTTTGGTGGACTGGTGATAGCGTTCATCATCGGCGGCTTGAGAGAAATCGGCGAGCCCGCGCGCAAGGCAATGATTGTGGATTTTGCCGAGCCGCAACTGCGCGCGCGCAGTGTCGGTCTCTACTACCTCCTGCGCAGCCTGGCAATCACGCCGGCGGCGGCAATCGGCGGGTTGCTTTGGAAGTTCGCGCCGCAAACACCGTTCGTGTTGGCGGGCGCTTTCGGCGTTGCGGGCACATTCATTTTCATCGCCACCGTGCGAGAGCAGTTGGCCAACTAGCGATTGTAAGGAGGGATGATTAAATAGAGATGGCGCGCATCGTACAGGCAGCCGACATCCAGGGTCAGTTGGACGATCATCCCGCCGCACGCGGTTTGCAGACGATCAGTCACGGCTTTCCTTTGGTAACTAGAGACGACTACGAAACTGTCGAGCGAGCCTCATTCGTTTACGACGCGCTCTATGCGAGTATTATGGAAAGCCGTGCTCAAGAGTAAATCGCTCACGGAGTCAGCGAAGGAAGAGAGAGTGGAAAACTTGAATGCCGCTCCACAGGCGAGAGCGGCGGTGCACAGTGGTAGAAAGGGGACGAAGATGAAAACAGTTTCAAGACGACGGTTGATGAACATGATCGCAGCGGGAGGCGCAGGAGTAGCGCTGACGACGTTGGTTAAAACCGAGGAGGTCAAAGCAGGTGGAAACCGAGGGATGACAACCGAGGAACAGGCGGCAGCTATCACTCCCGCGGCGCGGGCATTCAGCGGCCAACACTCACCGAAGCCGTTGCCGTTCGATCCTGCGAAGCTCAAGGGTATCTCAGAAAAGCTTATCAAGTCGCACTGGGAAAATAATTATGGCGGCGCGGTCAAAGCTCTCAACGCTGTCGAACAAAGACTCGGCGCGATGCTACAGGACAAGGATCTCCCACCGTACGTTTACGGCGACCTCAAACGCGAAGAGTTGATCCGCACTGGCTCGGTGGTGCTGCACGACCACTACTTCGCCAACCTTGGCGGCGACGGCAAGGCCAGCGGTAAGGCGCTCGATCTGCTCAAACAATGGTACGGGAGTTATGAGCAGTGGGAGGTGGAGTTTAAGAAGACTGCAAACGCGCTGGCGGGCGGATCGGGCTGGGTGATTCTCGCTTACAATTTGCACACTGGCGAAGTTCACAACTACTGGGCGTGGGATCACATGCACAATGCGCCGCTGGGCTATCCGCTGTTGGTGCTGGATATGTATGAGCATGCTTATCACATGGACTACGGCGCAGCCGCAGCCAAATATATTGATGCTTTCATGCAGAACGTCAATTGGGATGAAGTCAACCGCCGAATGGAAGAGATGCGCCCGCGCACAGCCCTCAGATCAAGCTGACTCGTGATTTCACTTTCTGGGTAATAGAGCACTACCACTTTCAGAGAGAGCTTTTCACGTCAGCATAGTTCTAGTATCATAGTGTCGGCCCGCCCGGCTTGCTCCCTGTTGTGCGCGGAGAGATTCAAAACCTAATGCGAAATTCCATTCGAACTATCGCGATCCTGTTGCTTATCGCGAGTGTGCTGCTTTCTCCGTTAACTTTTGCGGCTTCGATTGCCGCCCAGGAGCGTCAGCCTCGCGCGCCCGGGGCGACCGGCGAAAAGAAGACCTGGCCTTTGGATCAAGGCTCAATCGTCAAGAAAGCCGGCGAATCGAAAGAGCCGGGTCAACTCTCCAGTGAACCGGTGATGCGCATCGCGCTTTCGACCGGCACGCGGGCAGCGACAATCTCAACCACCGCCAAGCTGCTCAACGCTTCCGAATTCAACGCCTCGGCCCTGCCGCTCGAAACTGCGCGCGTGCGAGTTGAATCACGGATGCTGTCACCGTCACGGCCGGCGGACGAACGCGCATTCGACCTTGTAGTTGGGCGATCGCTATCGCGCGACGAGGCGGACGGAATCGTCGGTCAGATCCGGCAGTTAACGGGCATCGAGGCTCGTCCGGTTCCGGATTCTTCAGACAAGTGGAGGGTAGCCGTCCGCAGCCAATCGCCGGAAGAGGCCGACGATCTGTCAGCCAAGCTTGAAGATGCAGGATTCGAGGTACTGCTACCGGGGGAGGCGACCGGCCGCAAAGGACCAGCTCCTCTTGCGAACGATGGAAAAGAAGCTTCATCGCCCAGAACCGGCAAGGCTGCGCCGACGAACAAACTCCGGCTGATCTCGCGGGCGATCGCACCGGGTCGCGAATTGATAGCTTTTGCCAGCGGCGCGGCGCCTCTCTTTCATTCGAGCGCGCCCCTTACCTTTGCTTCGAGCGACGAAGCGAATGCGCCGGTCCGCTTCAACGACAAACCGTTTCGCGGAAAGATCGAAGTGTTTGCAAATACGCGGGGAGCGCTGACGGTAGTTAATGTCATAGGCCTGGAAGACTATGTTCGCGGCGTCGTTCCCAACGAACTTTCGCCGGGGGGTTATCCGGCAATCGAAGCGCAGAAGGCGCAAGCGATCGCCGCGCGCACGTACGCCCTCAGGAATCAGGGTCAGTTTGCTTCCGAAGGCTACGACTTGCTGCCTACGACCCGGTCGCAGGTTTATCGCGGCCTCTCGAGCGAGAACCCTTTGTCATCACGCGCGGTGGAAGAAACACGCGGAATGATCGCGACCTACAACGGCGAGCCAATCAACGCGCTCTACACTTCGACCTGTGGCGGCCGCACTGAAGACGCTGAAAATATCTTTAACGAGGCTGTGCCTTACTTACGGGGCCGCGAATGCGGCGTAGAAGGTAAGGCGCCTTTCGCTCCCTTCACGATCAAGAGCTCACGCGATCTTTTCGACATCAAAGATGAAAGGGACCTGGTGTTCGCGCGCGACGTGGCCCTGCTGGCAGTCAATGGTTTCTCTTTGCCGGCTGATCGAGTCTCGAGTTCCTGGCTTTCATCGCACGTGTCAGAAACCGAAGCGCGAGACTGGTTGATGGCAGCGGGCCGATTGGCTCGTACGCTTCAGTTAACGATTCCTGAAGAGGTGACAAAGCCTCCGGCATTCAGCACCGCCCTTGTTGCTGCGATCTTTGGCGATAAACGCGCGGACACACTTCTTAACAACGCGGACGCGGATTACCTGCTCGCCTTTCATGATGGCGAACAAGTGCCGGCGGCCAACCGCGCGGACGTGGCCATGCTGCTACGCGACGGAGCGTTGTCCCTGTTTGCCGATGCGACCTTGAGACCCAAAGAGGCGATGTCGCGAGCGCGCGCGCTGCACGCGGTTGCGCGTCTACTTGAAGGACGCGGTCTCCTGACTTTGCAAAAAGGGACTACGCGGCCCGCTGCTTCGGGCGTCCTGATCTTGCGCTCAAACAAAGGAAAGGACCTGCCCATAGTCGTCAACCGCGAAGCTTTCCTGTTCCGAGAGTTTGGCGAGAGTGTTTATCAGATGAAATCGCTGGCGCTGGTCGGCGGCGAACCTTTGACCTTTCACGTTAACGCAAAAGGCGAAGCCGATTACTTGGAAGTTCGACCGGCGCCGAACGGAGCCGCGGCCGAACGATTCTCGCCGTTTTCACACTGGGTCTCCGAAATGTCTGTGGGCGTAGTGCAAGCACGTCTGAGCAGATCAGTTCGCGGCATCGGAGCAATCAGCGACTTGCGTGTGGTCGCGCGCGGATCTTCGCGGCGCGTGATTGATCTGGAAGTCGTCGGCAGTCAGGGCACGGGACACGTTCGCGGTGGACGCATCCGCTCAGCGCTGGGTTTGCGCGAGCAGCTCTTTGTCATCGATCGCATCTACTCCGATAGCAATCGTGTCACCGGATTCATCTTCACCGGACGCGGCTGGGGCCACGGCGTCGGCATGTGTCAGGTCGGCGCTTATGGTCTGGCGCGTCAGGGATACAACGTTGAGCAGATTCTGAAGGCTTACTACACGGGAATTGAAGTGACGAAGATGTATTGAGGTTATGGTTCAAGGCTGCCTGCTATGGTCAAAGCACACACCGCAGCGACTAACTCTCGACGACAGTCACGGTATGATACCCGTAATCGATTGTAAGACGGCAATCCCTCAGCATGTGACTTCCAAGCAGAGCTTCGTTAATTTTTGGGCTTACTACAACCGAGACTCTAACTCTCTTGCCGAGCCAATCGATCTCTATCGAGTACGCTTTGGCAACGATTCGTTCTCCCGAAACAGAATTGAATTCTTCAAGACCTACGTACGTTAGATCTAGCTGATTGGCAATGTGACTTGGGAGGATTAAACCGCCATCAAATCCGGTATCGACCAGTACCTGAGTAGACAGCGAGCCCACGTCGAGTTCTAGAACGGGCTCATTTCGCGCATTAACGAAACCGTCTATTTGCATCAGGCACGGGGACTCATAAGACGATGAGCGTAGTGTGAGCCTACGCGTAAGAAATAGAGTGATCCGTCGTGGCCGGCTGCGCGAGCTTTGTCAGCCACATCAACTTCATCTTGTCCGAGAAAATAGTCGCCAGTCTCTAACTCGATCCCAACCATTTCTCCCGTGTGCTCAGGCTCAAGTATCGCTGCCAACTCTTCCCTATATCTCCGCCTTGCGCGATCAATCAAATCGAGCGTTTCTCGGACCCCTTCGATTACTCCGTCACAGCAGCCTTCCCAATTTGCTTCTGCGAACGGAACACCGCCGCCTTGGTTGGGAAGAAGCGCACCTTCTCGAATGGTTACCTCTTGTCCATGTTCCGGACAAATGCGAATCATGTCCGGCAAACTCCTAATCATCTCTCTGGTCCTGGGAATCGCAGTAAAGTCGGGCGGCTCGATGCTTCTTTGTACTGTCATGAGTACTCCCTTCAAATCGCAGCTCTTCCAATATAGTATTACACGGATTCGGATTCTTCGAGCCAATTCTTCTACTCCTTATTGACCTTGGCGCGATCAAAGAAGTTGGCCCTGATGGTGTCATGATTTGCTAAGTGCACGACGCTACCATGGCTTGGATTGTCTACGGCTCCGCCCGTGACATGTGCTAAATTGCCAGCAGATCAAGCGGCAGCTTTATGCAAAGTACGGTGTCGCTGAGTACTGGATCGTTGATGCTGACAATCGCCTGGTGCAAGTTTACCGATTGCAGAAACAACAGCTGGAAGGCGTGGCAACCTGGCGGAACAGCGAAGAGATTACGACGCCGCTTCTACCCGGTTTTCAATTAAGCGTCAGCACCATCTTCAATCTCTAAGAACGCGTCGGCTGCGATTATGTCAAAACCAATCCTCTGCCTCCTCTTGCTCTCGGTATCCTGGATTGCGGAAAAGGAAGCGCTAAGCTTCGCGCAGACAAACCCTCATGCGGCGCGAAAGTTTGATGAGTTTGGAGATGTCCAGACTTCTGACTTGATGGCCCGTCTCGATAACTTCGCCATCCAATTACAGAACGAACCCACTGTTAAGGGCTTTATTCTGGTCTATCGTGGCCGGCGCGATCTTCCGGGATTGAGTAACCAATATGCCATGCGCTCGAAAGGCTATCTCATAAACTCGCGCGGCTTCCCGAAAGAGCGTGTGATTGCGGTCGACGGTGGCGAGGCCGATTGCCTCACCCAGGAATTCTGGATCGTGCCGCCAGGAACGACACCAGTTCCGAGAAGTGATGCTTATGCCAGAGACTTCGCAGACCTGGATTCCGCTCGCAAGATTGATGAGTTTGGTTACGAGGTGACCGAGGCTTCACGACGCGGAAACTCATCCGAATACCCTACAGAAGCCGACCTTCTTGAAACATTCGCGACCGAACTGCGGCGCGAAAAGCGTGCGTTAGCATATCTAGTCGCCTATGCTCATTTCAGCCCCAAGCGACAGCTTGTAGGTGGCGACAACCATGAAGTTTCCTACGAGCCGCGGATCGATCCTCCCGACACCTCACGTAAGAGACTCAGGTTTGAAAGCAACCTACTAGTTAAGGTCTACGGCATAGCTCCATCCAGAATTCGCTTGATTGATGGCGGTTATCGTAAGTGGCGGGGCGTCGAGTTCTGGCTTGTTCCGCGGGGTGAACACGCGCCAATTCCAACTCCAAATTCGTATCCACCTAAACGCGCGCAAAGCCGCAAATAGTTCATGCGTTTCTCCCGCAATCAAATCATCGGCGCGATCCTTCTACTTCTCGTGGTCTGGCTCGTGATCGCGATTCGGCTTATCATCTCTCGCGGGTGAGCGAATCCAATCAACGAATCATTGCCATAGTTGGTCCTACCGCTTCCGGCAAAAGCGGCCTGGGAATCGAACTGGCACAACGCATCGGCGGCGAGATCATCAACTGTGATTCCGTCCAGGTCTACCAGGGCATTCAGATCGCTACGGCCAAAGTGCCAATGGAAGAGCGGCGCGGCGTCCCTCATCACTTGATCGACTTTGTTTCTCCATCGGTGAATTTCACGGCCGCGGACTGGGCCCGCGCTGCAATTGAAAAGATCGAAGAGATCGAAGCGCGTGGCCATTCGGCGTTACTGGTTGGCGGCACGGGTTTTTACCTCCGGGCCCTGCGCCGGCCCTTCTTTGATAGTCCGCCGACAGATGAAGCCCTGCGAGCCCGCCTAACAGCAATTCGCGAGCGGCGCAGCCCCGCACATCTTCATCGCATTCTGCAAAAGTTCGATGCCCTCGAGGCTGCAAAGCTCAGCCCGCGTGATTGGCCGCGAGTGCAACGCGCAATCGAATTCTGCCTGCAGACCGGTGAGCCCATCTCTCGGCAGAGACCGCTCCAGCCCGAGCCGCCTTCCCTGGCTTCGCGGATTCAGATCATCGCCTTGAATCCACCGCGCGGCGAGCTCTACGCGCGAATCAATGCGCGGGCAGAGGCGCACTTCGCGAATGGCCTCGTTGAAGAAGTACGCCGGCTCCTGGAAGAAGGTGTGCCGGCGAACTCAAACGCGCTCGGCGCGCATGGTTACCGTCGAGTAGTCGAATATCTAAAAGCGCAGCGTGATCTTGACAGCGCTGTCGAACAAACAAAACTGGACGTGCGACATTATGCCAAGCGCCAGTTGTCATGGTTCCGTCATGAGCCCGGCGTGCAGTGGCTCGAAGGGTTCGGTGACGATCCCGAAGTCCGGGAGCAGGCCTTCGCGCTGCTGCAACGCCATCAGACGTAGCAGAAAAGGCTTGTCAGCTTTGAGCGCCTGTTATACTCTGAGTCATCCGTTAGTAAGTTTCTAGTCAAGGACGATCTCTTAGTGGATTCAAAGCCAGCGCCACAAAACATTCAGGACGGCTTCCTCAATCTCGCGCGGCGAGAAAAGATAACGGTCACGATCTATCTGGTGAACGGCGCCAAACTGTTAGGCCGCATCAAGAGCTTTGACAAGTTTTCGCTGATTATGGAAACAGGCGCGCAAGATCAATTGATTTTTAAGCATGCCATCTCGACGATCTCGCAGGCGCGGCGTGCGACCGGCGAGCTGAAGCAGCCAGCGGCGACCAGCGAGAGCCAGCCCGAGCAAACTGCTGAGGCATCCGTTACCTGAAAACATTCCAACGCATAATCCCGCAAGAGATGGCCGGCGCTTTCATCACCTTTGAAGGGATTGACGGTTGCGGGAAATCTACGCAACTGCGGCTGTTGGCGAGCGAATTACGCGTCCGCGGTCTCGAGATTTTGACGACCCGGGAACCCGGCGGTACTACGTTGGGACAACGGCTGCGCGCCGCTTTGCTGGATGTCGACGAGCAGGTCGACCCATTGGCTGAACTATTGGTCTTTGCCGCCGACCGGGCGCATCACGTGCGCACGCTTTTGCTACCGGGGCTCGAAACGAATCAGATAGTACTATCTGATCGATATGCCGACGCGACCGTGGCTTATCAGGGCGCCGGCCGCGGCTTCGAGCCAGAGTTGATTCAGGATATTGTTCAATTGGCGACCGGCGGATTGATGCCTGACCTGACTTTGCTGTTTGATTTGTCAGTGGCTGAGTCGGCAGTGCGCACTCGGCGTCGGGTGGCCGGCAAAAACACTGACCGCCTGGACAGCGAGGACGCCGAGTTTCACACTCGCGTACGCAACGCTTATCTTGAGATGGCGAAATCCGAGCCAGAGCGTTTCCGCGTCATCGATGCCCGAGGCTCAGTCCAGGAAACCCACCAAACGGTCATGGACATCGTAATGCCGTTTTTGCAAGAGCGCGGACTCATCGCTGAGACGGGTCAGTAGCCCGACCGTAAGGGAGGGCTCACACTCCCTACCAAGCCCTCCCTTACGGTCGGGCTACTGACCCGCTTTGCGAACTAGAATTGATTCATGTTTTCAACGCTTATCGGTAATGACGAAGTAAAGGAATCGCTGCGGCGTTTGCTCACCAGCGGACGCGTTCCCGGCTCACTTCTTTTCACCGGCGATGCCGGGATAGGAAAGAAGCTCTTCGCGCTCGAGTTGGCCAAAGCCCTGAACTGTCGTCAACGCAACGGGGTCGAAGCCTGCGACGAATGCTCGTCATGTAAGAGAATCTCGCGATCGACATTCCCTCCTTTCACCAGCGACGACGACAATAAGGAGCGCCTTATCTGGAGCGAGCACGCCGACCTCGCAATGGTACGTCCATTCAAGCAAGTTATTCGGGTCAAACCGATGCGCGAGTTAGAACGTGAAGCGAACTTTCGACCATTTGAAGGCGCCGCGCGCGTCTTTATCGTCGAGGATGCGGATTACATGAACGAAGCGGCGTCGAACGCGCTGCTGAAAACCCTGGAAGAACCTCCGCCAACGTCTCACTTGATCCTGACTACTTCAAATCCCACTGCGCTGTTGGCAACTATTCGTTCGCGTTGTCAGATAATTCGGTTTGCGCCCATTGCCGCCGACGAGGTTGAGAAATTCCTGGTCAAGCAAAAACATCTGCCGGCCGAGGATGCGCAGCTGCTGGCCCGCACGGCACAGGGCAGTATCGGCCGCGCGCTTTCCGGAGACGTCGAGACCTATCGCGACCGACGCGACACGATGCTGGGAGTTCTGAAGGCGTTGACGCTCACCAACGATCGAGTACAATTGTTGCACTCAGCGGAAGAGTTGGCTGCGGTAAAGGACCGCCACGAGTACGAACAACGGCTTGATGCGCTTGAGATTCTGATTCGGGATGCGTGGGCGCTGGCGCTGGGCCGGCCGAGCGCAACAATAGTGAATGGCGATCTCCTAACCGCTCTGCAACAGATTGCCGCCGAGATAAGGAGTGCGCAAGCTGCTGCCTGGCTCAGGCAGATCGAAGAACTCCGCGGCACACTCGAAGTCAATATCAATCGAAAGATTGCCAGTGACGCGCTCCTCCTGACGATGGCCGGCTAGTAACCCTACTGCACCGAGCAGGTATTGTCAGTTGTTTTTCTGTCAGTAATCGTGAACTTCACCTTCGGCGTAACGGTCTGCACTGACGCGCTGCCTGTTTGGGTACATTGGTCAATCCTGCTCATCACTCTGCGGTCAGTCACATTGTGCTCCAACGTGAATATGCAACCTTTCATGGTGATAGTGCCTTTGCCTGAGAGGCTGCCCGCCGGGTCGGTGCTGCTTCCCTCGGCCCCGGTAGCGCCGGCGGTTGTCCTTGTGCCGCCAGACTCGGTCGTCCCGCCGGTCTTCGTGCCGCCACTTTCTCCGGTAGTCCCAGTGGCGCTACCTTGTTGGCCCTTCGGAGGCCAACAACCGGGGCAGATAAAGATGTAGTCGCCGTTGAAAGTGTTCCAGAGAATTCGTCTGGCCGGAGCGCTGTCGTCCTGCAAGCAGACGTCGAACTTGTGCGTCACCACCGTTGCTGTCGCCGTCCATCCTCCCGTTTGCACGCCCGTAATCCCGCGCGTGGTCGTAAAGCGTCCGTCCGGCCCCACCTGCGAGGGTGGAATTGTGAGCGACTGTAAGTTGCCACCAACCATTGTGATCACCCCATGCGACTCAAGCGTCAGCGGCACTGGCTGTGTTAGTCCTTGCAGACCACTCACTTCAACGTGCAACTCGGTGCTCTCGCCTTTTAGCAGGCTCGTCTTTGGCGCAGTTAGATCTACCTTGAGGTTGCGATAGTTGCCGGTCGTCTGCGTCTTACCTTCGGTGAGATGAAGTTCGATCGGGCCGGTCACATTGTTAGGCGCGGCAAAGACGGCCTTACGTGGTGATTCTGCAATCAATCCGAAGCCTCCGGAAACATTCTCAGTATTCTTTTCAAAGTCCTGTACCGCACTTCTGACGGCAATCCAGTTAAGAATCGTGTTTGAACTGTTGCCATCAAACGGTCCGGTAACTACGATCGGCCTTCCTTGTTGCCCAACCGTAGGAAGTTGGAAAACTGTCAAAGGCGTGACGCTCTGTAAGCTCAGCGAGACCATCTCAATGGGAACTGTCGTCTGCGCTATTTCCGAGCCTGCTTTTGCCAGAGAAATCGAGATAGGTTTGGGTGTCGCAGTCTTAGGGTCGGTAGCGTTGGGCCTAAGCCTGGCCTCGTCCGCGTGATAGATCCAGAAAGTCTTCTGGATCGTGCTCTCGCGTTCTTTTGCGGTCACCGGAAAGGGGGGCTCCACAGGCTTGCCATCTATTTCTATTACCAGACCGTTGAGCTCGGTCTGGTTCATCGCACGCTCCTCTTTCGTCTGCCCTTTTGGCTCCTCGACCACGGTACCGGAGATCGTGTCGCCAGCCCTGATGTCGTCCGGGAGGTTCACGGTTATCTCGCCGTGATCGAGGTGGAAGGTCACTGTAGTAAGTCCTCCTGCGGTTTTGACGTCCGGTTTTTGGGCGGGAGTCTGCGACTGAGTCGCAGCATTGTTTGTGAGAAAAGGCATCGTCAGGCACACAGCGGCCAGCGCCGGCCAGAACCAACGAGAAACGTGTCGGGTCTTCATTGGATAATCCTCCGAGCGTGAAACGACATGGGCTAACCTGCGTTGTAGTTACGCGGGTAGACCTGACATGGATTGAACCCCTGGCTGGACTAATGCGGAAATGGACAATTAATAGCGACATTCCTACCACCCTGCACTTTAAGAGTCAACGACGATTTTCAGATTTGGGGCCACGCAAAATCAAAAAGGCCGCCCCGCGGCAGCCTTCAGTGAATCCAGTTTGAGCGGCAGCTAGGTAATGCTCACTAGTTCATGACGCACGTCTGATTTGGCTGACGCGCCTTCGGCCAGCAGCTTCTCGGTTTCTTTCACAAACGCCTCGACGATATCTTCGCCGGCCACTTTGCGCATCGGCACGCCGTCTTTGAAGATCATGCCGACGCCGCGGCCGAACGTGATGCCCAGTTGCGAATCGTGCGCTTCGCCCGGACCGTTGACAGCGCAACCCATGATCGAAAGATGCAGAGGCTCTTCAACATGAGCGAGACGGCGTTCGATTTCAGTAACGATCTCGACAAAGTTATCAATGTCCAAACGTCCGCAGGTGGGACACGCCACGACCGTGACACCGCGCGTGCGCAGCCCCAGCGACTTAACGATCTCCCACGCCACGCGCACTTCTTCCTGCGGTTCTGCGGCCAGCGAAACTCGAATCGTATCGCCGATCCCTTCATGCAACAGAATGCCCAGACCGATCGACGACTTAACCGTTCCGGTGAACGCCGTACCTGCTTCCGTCACGCCGAGATGAAACGGATAGTCGACTTTTTCGGCAAGCATGCGATACGCGGCGACGGTCCGCTGCACGTCGGAAGCTTTCAGTGAAATTATGATATCCGTGAAGTCCAGGTCCTCAAGAATCTGGATATGGCGCATCGCCGATTCGACCATCGCTTCAGGCGTCGCCGTGCCGTACTTCTTGAGCAGGTCTTTTTCCAACGATCCACCATTGACGCCTATGCGAATGGGGACTTTCTGAGCTTGCGCGGCGCGTACGACCTCAACGATCCGTTCGTGCTTGCCGATATTTCCCGGATTCAAACGCAGCTTGTCGATGCCCGCTTCGAGCGCCATCAAGGCCAGTTTGTAATGAAAGTGGATGTCCGCAACGATCGGGACTTCGGGAACGCGCTTG
>JBGPWS010000324.1:0-5190 GCA_041492345.1 Pyrinomonadaceae bacterium
AAGCTGAAGACGGCACACAGTACTTTCCGTACGAATCCGTATACGCAATCGGTGAAGTCAAGACTACATATCGGAAGAGTGAGAAACCAGTTGAGGCGTTCACAAGCACTCTCGGAAGCATAAGATCCAGCCTCCAAAGGGACCCAGCATTCCCAATTGAGCTGAGCAACTTGATGCGGAGCCAAACTCCGGAACACGCCTTCGGGATTTTGAATCCGTTGTTCTCTTTCATGCTTTTCGTTGAGGGAAAAGGATTCTCAGTTGGCGACATAACCGAACTGTACTCGAACACCCCCGCTTTTGGGTTACCGAATGTGCTTTGCTTCCTCGATCAAGGCGTGGTGCTGTTCAAGAAAGAGGGTGGGTGGAACAACGGCAATACTTGGAGCTTCTATAGTACTCATCCTCTCCTGCCAAACGAGGTGAATCTGACTAAACATTCCCGTCAGTCTGGAAACTGGTACTTCACTGAGTTTGGCAGTGAAGATAGTCGAGCTGGAGCGCATTTTGGGTTTCTCTATTCACTCATTTCCTCTTTTCTCGGAAGATGTAGTCTTCAGGCGCCTGATATGGCGACGTATTTGGAACAGGTCTTCACCGTAAAACAGGTCCGAGAAGATCGCTGAAGACCGCGTACCACCGCTGAGACTATTCCAGAAAGAGCAAGAACCATGAATCTTTACGATCGCATTCCTAACAACGTAAATCTTTCGGAAGACAAACGTCTGCAACGCGCTTTGGAAAGGTGGCTGCCGAACTATCTCGACTGGTGGCACGACATGGGGCCTGATGGCTTTCAGGACAAAGACGTGTGGCTGCGCACCGCCGTCGATGTCGGATCCGAAGGCTGGGCGCATTTCGATTACGTGAAGATGCCGGATTATCGCTGGGGCATTTTTCTCGAACCGGCGCAGGCGCAGGCGAAGGTCGGGTTTGGTGATAACTATGGAGCGCCAGCTTATCAGGAAGTGCCCGGGGAGTTTCGCAACTCCCTCCGCCGCATAATCGTCACGCAGGGCGACACTGAACCTGCTTCGGTCGAACAACAAAGACTGCTCGGCCACACCTGTCCTTCACTCTACGACATGCGCAATCTGTTTCAGGTGAATGTGGAAGAGGGCCGTCACCTCTGGGCGATGGTCTATCTGCTGCACGCTTATTTCGGGCGCGATGGCCGCGATGAAGCCGACGCGTTGCTGGAACGTCGCAGCGGGAATCCCGACAAGCCGCGCATCCTCGAAGCTTTCAATCAGCCGTGCGACGACTGGTTGAACTTCTATTCGTTCACGATGTTCACCGATCGCGATGGCAAGTATCAGCTCTCTGCTCTGGCCGAATCCGGGTTCGAGCCGCTGGCCCGCACCTGTAAGTTCATGTTGACGGAAGAAGCCCATCACATGTTCGTCGGCGACACGGGCCTGAGCCGGGTGGTCCGCCGCACCGCGCAGTTGATGAAACAGAACGAAAATGTCCGCGAGTTGGGCGGCATTCCGCTCGAGATCATTCAGAAGTACATCAACTTCTGGTTCAGCTATTCGCTGGATCTGTTTGGCGGTGAGATCAGCTCGAACTCCGCTGATTTCTTTGCCGCCGGACTGAAGGGGCGCTTCAAAGAGCAGGAGCAGTACACGGATCACATTGCCGCTGAAGGCTCGTTTACGATGATGGTCGTCGAAAACGGAAAGCTGGTACCGCGCGAAGTGCCTTTGCGAAATGCTTTGAATGAAGTGCTGCGTGGCGAGTATGTGAGAGATTGCGAGAAAGGCCTGGCGCGATGGAACAAGGCACTCGCTGATGAAGGCGTGAGCGAGCGACTATTCCTGCCAAACATTCACTTCCATCGTCATGTAGGTGAATACGCCGGGCATCATTTCGATCCTGACGGTACTTTGATTACGCAGGAAGAATTCGAACAGCGCAAAGGAGCGTGGCTTCCATCGATGGAGGATCGCGAATACGTTGGCAGCCTGATGCACCCGGTGACAGAGCCCGGCAAGATCGCCAACTGGATCGCGCCGCCGGCATCGGGAATTAAGGGCAAACCGTTTGAGTTTGAATACGTTCGCTTGTAGTGCAAGCATATTCGGCTTCGCCGCCCGATGTGCGGAAGGTCTTCGACAGTCTTCGACCTTCCGACATGCCAACTGGAGATCCAAGGGGCTACGCCCCGCATAGCGGGCATAGCCCGCAATGACATAAAACGTTGCTGCCGGAAAGGCAAAGCCTTTCCGCACATCAGGCGGCAAAGCCGCTTACCTATTATGGTCACATCTACCCCAACGGACGTTTCGCGCTACGATAAAAAGCTGGAATTAATCCTCCGCACCTCGGCGCGCATCTTTGCCGAAAAGAGTTATCACTCGACTTCGATGCGCGACATCTCGCGCGAGACGGGCGTTAGTCTGGCCGGGCTTTATCACTATTGCAAATCCAAGGAAGAGCTGCTTTTTCTAATCCAGGATCATTGTTTTGGCCGCGTGCTGGAAAGGCTCGAAGAGCGCATCAAGACGACCGAAGATCCGTTTGAAAGGCTTCGCATCTTTATCGACAACCACCTTTCGTTCTTTGCCGCGAACATGGCTGAGATGAAGGTGCTGTCGCACGAAGCAGAGTCGCTGGCAGGGGATTTGCACGAACACGTCTCGACCCGAAAGCGGCAATACACGCGTACGGCCCGGAAGATACTTTCCGAAGTACAACAGGCCGCAATCAATAATTCCGGACGAGCCCCGCGCAGAAATGGTCAGCGTGAACGGGTGGCGAAGCCGATCGATCTTACGGTGGCGACTTACGCGTTGTTCGGCATGATGAACTGGATCTATAACTGGTACGACCCGCGCGGAAAGTTGAAGGTTTCGGAGTTAGTATATAACGTAACGCGATTGTTCCTGCATGGATTTGTTGGTGGATCACCACCCTCAGAACCAAACTTCGCTCCCAAAGCCGGGACTGACCAGTTTAGGGTCTGGCGCGGCTCGCATTCCGGAGGCTAGATGGTGGATATTGAACAAAACCTAAAACTCTTTGATGAAGGACTAGATAAGGATAAGCGGTCTGCTTCGTTTGACTACTGCTTTAACTACTTTCAATCTTTCCGTGAAGAGGGCCGGATCGGAAAACTTGCAGAACCAAGTCACATGGAAGTGAGCTGCCTACAGCTCGCCTTTTACTTAGCGAGCTGGGGAATGCTGCGCGGCTCATCATTCTTGTTGGGGAAGAATGTAAGGTTTTATCAGCCCCTGATTCTGGGCATCGCAACCTTTGATAAACGAATTTGGACTATTGACGCTGACTCTTACGACGACGACAATATCGGGGTGTTGTTTGCCTGCCGGGAAATGATTGTCGAATCGCTCGGCAGAGATCATAAACCATCGGACACTTTGGTTACCAAGATCATGCTCGGGGTGTTCGGAAATGTTCCGGCTTTTGATAACTTCTTTCGGAAGGGATTTGTAATTCGTTCGTTTCGCAGAGAGTCTTTACGTGTCATCAAAACATTCTACGAAGAGAACAAGACCATCATCGATAGCAAGAGCAAGAAGTATTGCACTCTTGATTATGCTACTGGCCAGCCAACCCGCCGAAACTATACGAAGGCAAAGATAATCGACATGGTTGGCAACATTGAGGGCTTTAACAAAACGCTGGTCGGTGTCTCTAAAGTCCGTTGAACAAGAGCGACCAGCCTGCGGAGCAGGCGCTAGCGTAAAGCCTGGGGTGGAGCGCAGCGGAACCCCAGGTTGGAAATCAACAACAATCATCAGCCCGCGAAAGCGGGCGGCAGCGCGGTGGCCTTCGGATCGGCGATACTGTGAAATACAACACGCGGACGGTAGCGTTCCGCTGTCGCCCGCTTTCGCGGGCTCGGAATGTTTCTCTTGACTCGTTCCTGGGGCTCACGCCCCAGGCTTTACGCTAGCGCCTGCTCCGCAGGCTGATCTATTAGCGTTGTTTTTGTCAACGCAATTTAAAGACGGGACACCAGAATGGAGCGCAATCTCGTTCAGTATGCAGTCGATGATGGCGTCGCGGTTATCACGCTCACCGATCCGCCCGCGAATACTTATTCTTACGAGATGATGCAGCAGTTCGACGCGCGCATCCTGGAAGCGCGCATGGACGAGGGCGTGCAAGTAATCGTCATCACCGGCAGCGGCGAGAAGTTCTTTTGCGCCGGCGCCAACATTCAGATGCTCGGCAACGTGACTCCGGAGTTCAAGTATTATTTCTGTCTGCACGCGAACGAAACGCTGTCGCGTCTCGAACAGACACCAAAGCTGGTCATCGCCGCGATCAATGGTCACTGTGTCGGCGGCGGTTTGGAAGTAGCCTTGGCGGCGGACATCCGCATCGCGCGCCGCAACGCCGGCAAAATGGGTTTGCCGGAAGTTTCGCTGGGCGTGTTGCCAGGCACGGGTGGCACGCAGCGTTTGGCGCGCATCGTCGGCAAGTCACGGGCGATTGAGTTGATGGCCACTGGAGAGTTATTTAGTTTCGGGCAGGGGCAGGAACTTGGTCTCGTCAATCAGATCTACGAAGGCGAGACCGGCGAACAGTTCATGGCGCAGGCCATGAATTACGCCCGTCAGTTCACGACACCGAACAAGGCCTCGCGGGCGGTTGGCCGCATCAAACGCGCCGTGCAGACCGGCGCTGAGATTCCCTTCGAATCTGCGCTGGCTCTGGAACGCGAATTACAACAGCAACTGTTTCAGTCGGAAGACGCAAAGGAAGGGTTGGAAGCTTACGTCAACAAGCGGAAGCCGGAGTTCAAAGGCAAATAGGTTCCGAGTTTGGGGTTTCGAGTTCGCTGACGAACGGTTGATGCTTCAACTCGAAACCCCAAACTCGGAACTCGAAACTGTTATGAACGACGAACACATCAAAGTCGCGGAAGACAACGGCATCGTTACCATCACGCTTAACCGGCCGGATCGGCTCAACGCCTTTGTCGGTCACATGCGGCGAGATCTTGCCGAGGCCCTTGAGGAAGCGGGCAGCGATCCACACGTGCGGGTCGTGGTGATCAACGGCGAGGGGCGGGCTTTCTGTGCCGGCGGTGACGTTCAATTCATGGCCGAACTGGTCGAGCGAAACGACTCGGAAGAATTCGCGCGCATCCTGGGCGCGGCGCGCCGGGTAGTGCTGGCAATTCGGCAAATGACAAAGCCGGTGATCGCCTCGATC
>JBGPWS010000154.1:0-10148 GCA_041492345.1 Pyrinomonadaceae bacterium
ACTGCAACATCGGCGGCACGTCGGCTGGTCAACCAAATACCGCAACTGACGGTGGCGGCATCTACAGTATAGGCGGCACCGTCGTAATGACCCGTGGGTCAATCGTGGGAAATTCAGGCGGTGGAATCGCTGGCGTATTCGGTGGAAGTATCACGCTGAACAGCGTTCTCGTCACCAACAATATTTCCGTTAACAACGGTTTGACTGGAGGTATCGACAACGCTCCGGGTAGTACGGCAACTATTATCAACTGTCTAATTGCAAACAACTCGGCAGCTACTGCTGGGGGAGGTGTCTTTAACGGCGGCACGGCGACTCTTATCAATACCACGATCTCGGGTAACAGTAGCGCTGTCAACGGCGGCGGGATCATGAATCAAGGCAGCGTCATCAATTCGAATCCGACGATTAGTCTGACAAATGTCACTGTTGCTAATAACCGTTCCGACTCAGACAACAGCGGCGGCGAGCAGGGCGGGGGTATATTCCGCAATGCCGGAACGATAACACTCAGAAACACGATCATCGCGGGTAACTTCCGCGGCACTGGCACCATCGCTGACGACGTTAATGGCACAGTTGCCGCCTCAAGCTCGTTCAACTTGATCGGCACTGGCGGTTCTGGCGGACTAACTAACGGAGTCAACAACAATCAGGTGGGCGTGAGCGATGCGCTGGTTGGACCATTGGCTAACAACGGAGGCGCGACGCAGACACATGCACTCTTGCCCGGCAGCCTGGCCATCAATGCGGGCAGCAACGCCTTCATTACCAATCCACCTTTCAGTGGCCCGCCGTTTACCGATCAACGCGGCGCCGGCTTCGCTCGCATCACGAACACTACCGTCGACATCGGTGCGTTTGAGTCACGCGGCTTCACTATCGCAGCCACCAGCGGTTCAGGACAGAGCGCGACGATCACGACAGCTTTCGCCGCGCCCCTGGTGGCCACAGTCAGCAGTGGCTTTGGTGAACCGGTAGCAGGGGGAAAAGTCACCTTTACCGCTCCTGGGAGTGGAGGGAGCGGTACATTCCCCAGCGGCGGCCCGACAGTAATCGTCATCACTGACGGGAGCGGTGTAGCGACATCCCCGACATTCACAGCAAACAGTATTGCCGGCGGCTACACCGTCACAGCCGGCGGAAATGGGATCTCGTCTTCGGCTGGGTTTACACTGACCAACACGAAAGCGGCGACTTCAACGAACGTCACATCATCAGTTAGCCCGTCTGACTTTGGACAGAATGTGACTTTTACTGCGACTGTCACGTCCTCGGCGGGCACGCCGACGGGCGCAGCGCAGTTCAAGGACAACGGCACCCCCATCGGCGCGCCCGCGACTTTGAACGCCAGCGGTATGGCTACCTTTTCAACCCCATCGTTGACAGTAGGAATGCATACGATTACCGCCGACTACAGCGGTGACGCCAACTTCGTCTCAAGCACCGGCACACTCTCAGGCGGACAGTCGGTAAGACCTCAACCTTCGCTTTCGATCAATGATCTCTCAACCATCGAAGGCGACAGCGGAACAAAGACGATGAATTTCACCGTCGCCCTTTCGGCCCCGAGTAATCTGACGGTCAAGGTAGATTTCGCAACGGCCGACGGCACGGCCACCGCAGGAAGCGATTACCAGGCGACTTCGGGCACGCTAACCTTTAACCCCGGCCAGACAACCCAGACGATCAGCGTATCGATCAACGGTGACCAGAGTGTTGAGTCGAACGAGACCTTGTTTGTGAATCTCTCGAACCCGGTCAATGCGACGATCAGTGATAGTCAAGGGCTGGGCACGATTCTAAACGATGACACGGACGTCTCGGTAGCGGTCTCGCCCTCGTCGGTGGCTGAAGATGGCACGACGAATCTCGTTTACACGTTCACGCGAAACGGTGTGACCAGCGGCGCTTTGACAGTGAACTTCTCAGTAGCCGGCACTGCGGCCTTCGGGACGGATTACACGCAGACCGGCGCTGCCACGTTTGGGGCCACCAGCGGCACAGTGACCTTCGGCGCGGGTAACGCCACGGCCACGGTGACTATTGACCCGACACCCGACCTGGCCTTTGAACCGGATGAGACCGCAATCCTGACGGTGACCTCCGGCACTGGCTACAACGTCGCCAGTCCCAGCTCGGCTACCGGCACGATCACCAACGACGACCCAGTGGGCGGGGTCATCAGGTTTTCTTCGCCGTTCTATAACACCACGGAAAGCTCCGGCTCGACGACGATTACAGTTGAGCGAGTTGGCGATACTACGCAGGCTGTAACCGTTGACTATGCTACTCCGGACGACAGTGCCGCCACGACTGTAACTCCGTGCGCGACCATCAGCGGGGGGGTGGCTTCGCCGCGGTGCGATTTCACGACTGCCCTGGGTACGCTGCGATTCGCCGCGGGCGAGACTGCCAAGACTTTCACCGTCCTGATCTCGCAGGACAACTATCTGGAAGGACCAGAGACGCTGACGCTCACGCTCTCGAACCTGACCGGCGGGGCAGTCTTCGGCGTGCCCTCGACGGCCACGTTGACCATCGCCGACGATGCGACCGAGCCGGCGACGAACCCCATCGACGACGCGAACAATTTCGTGCGCCAGCACTATCACGACTTTCTCAATCGCGAACCTGATGCGGGCGGTCTGGCCTTCTGGACCAACGAGATTACCTCCTGCGGCACGAATGCGGGGTGTATCGAGGTCAAACGGATTAACGTGTCCGCGGCCTTCTTCCTGTCGATTGAATTTCAGAATACGGGCTATCTGGTCGAGCGCCTCTACAAAACGTCATATGGCGACGCCACGGGCACGTCGACCATCGGTGGCGCACATCAACTGGCAGTACCAATCGTGCGGTTCAGCGAGTTTCTGCCGGACACGCAGACAATCGGGCAAGGTGTAGTAGTAGGACAGACCGGTTGGGAGACGGTGCTGGAGAACAACAAGCAGGCCTTCACCGCAGAGTTTGTGACGCGCTCGCGGTTCACTACGGCGTATGCGAACACGCTCACGCCGGAGCAGTTTGTAGATATGTTGTTCGCCAATGCCGGCGTAGTGCCAGCGGCGACCGAGCGACAGGCAGCGATTGACGAATTTGGTGGTGCGGGGACGTCGGCGAACGCGGCAGCCCGTGGCCGCGCGCTGCGACGAGTAGCGGAGAACGGTACGCTGGCGCAACAAGAGTTCAACCGCGCCCTTGTGCTGATGCAGTACTTCGGCTACTTGCGGCGCAACCCGAACTCGGCTCCCGACTCCGACCATTCGGGCTACGACTTCTGGCTGACCAAGCTGAATCAGTTCACCCAACCTGGTGATGACGTGCTGGTGCGGATACAGAAAGCCGAGATGGTCAAAGCCTTTATCATCTCAGGTGAGTACCGGCAACGCTTCGGGCCTTGAAACCGGGAGCGCGGGCGCCCGCCCTCAGCTCAAAATTTCATTTCATCGGACGACGACAATCGTCTTTACGCTCCGCGCTCATTCCTTCCGTCCCATCACGCGGACGCAATACGGTAGGAGAAAGATGGAGCCGGCTTCACTGTTGGCATTAATGCTGTGAAGCCGGTCCTGACACATCGAGAAACGGCCTAAAACGTCACCCCGGCCTGCACCTGAAATGCTCGCGGCGTTACAAAGTGCGTTCCGCTGAAGGTCGATAGAAAGTTATACAAAGCTACCTTGTTCGTAATGTTCATGGCCGTAAATCGCAGGGTCACCTTCTTATGTTCGGTGCGGAACAGATTGTCCGTCCCGACACTGAAATCAAATAAGTGACGTGGCGCAATCCGAGGAGGATTAGTGTCATCATTTTCCGCGCCGTCCGCTGGCATGCGAACTCTCAAAGCGCCACGATTCGCAGAAGTGCAAGACAAAATCGGCTGCGTGGGCGTGGCGAAAGTGCTACCGCAGAACAGTCCGATTTGCGCTTGCTGGTCCGCAGTAAAACCAAGCGCGGTAGCAAAATCTGGAACGGATCCTGCTACCAGGCCACTGTCATAGCGCCAGGTGAAGTTCACATAAGGTTCGATTTTCTTCCATTGAAAGAACTGATATTGAACCTGTGTTGTTTGCTCAAGTTTCTGATCATGATCGATGCGGAAAACGCCGCCCGGCAGGTCAGAATTGAAGAACAAACCGCCAGTTTCAGGTGGGAAGAAGCGCGCTCTGGTATGCCCGGCTACCATGAACGCTGTTAGTCCTTTGTAGTTTGTTAGGTTGATGCGTAAAGAGGCGCCGTCGAGCTTCGAGTTTTGCCAGGAGATCGGGAACGCGACCGATGTATTCAAAAGCACGTTGAAGTCATAGGCATTGTTGGTGCGCTTATTGAAGTAGTCGGCGTCGAGCACGATGTACTTGCCGATCGCCTGTTGGAAGCCGGCATTGAATTGAGAGCGGGTGCCGGGACGCAAAGGGAGGTTGCTGGTGTCACCAAGAATCCCATTGGCCAGCCCGCCGGCGCCGGTGGCGCTGGAAAGGATCAAATTCTCGTTATATGGAGTTTCGAAGTTGCGGGTGAATGATGCGCGCACGACTGTGGAAGTGCGCTTCAGGTGATACGAGATTCCCAGCCGGGGTTGCACCAGTCGGCCCTTGGTGATGCCGTCGTAATTGTCGAAGCGGACACCCAATGAGGCCGAGACGTTCCCCATGGTCAGGTTGTCCTGCGCATAAACAGCTTCCTGCTTGATGTCTGCGTGGCCGCGGAAAGAAAACTGACTTCCACCACGCGTCAGGTCGTATGGCAATAGACCCGGAAGAAAATCCGGGCTGGCCGGATCGTTGAAGTTAGGATCGGTGATCCCAAATCTGAATGATTCGTCCAGGAGCGTGTGCGAAAACTGCACTCCGAACTTGGCGTTATGTATCCCTTTTACGTACGACACGTCGGCTTTGATTCCGACGTTGTTCAAACGCCTTGACTGGCTGAACGTCATCGTCTGATCGGAAAACGGATTGGGGCTCGCGAAATACTTAACATCGTCGAGCCTATAGTACGGGTTAACAGTCAACACGGTCGTCGCGCCGAAGACGTGAACATAGCCCGGCGCGATGTTAAGACTGTGGACGATCTGCCGCTGATCCTGCCCGAGAGCTTGCTGATCGAACTGATTCGGTGTTTGAAAGCTGTTGCGGGCCAAAAACAGATTCAGATGGAACGTGTCCTTCGACGTCGGACTATAGTCGATGCGTTCGAAGATGGTACCGGATGTGCCGCGATCGTGCAGTACCGTGAATTCAGGAGCATCGAGAAAACGACCAGAGCGCTCAAAATTAAAGGTGACAAAGTTACCCAGCTTCGGACTGCCGTAGCTCAGGGAAGCCTCCTGGCTAACCGTTCCGAAACTTCCATAAGTCGTACTAAAGCCACCTTTCGGTTTCTTTTGATTCAGGCCTGACTTCGTGATCGCGTTCACGACCAGACTCGTCTTGTCGCCATACTCAGCCGGCGTTGCGCCGGTAATTACTTCGAGCGACTGGACCGCATTCGGGGGCAGTTGCGTGGAGAAGGTTTTGCTTTGCTGGTCCGAAATTGGTTGGTTGTCGACGGAGTATGATGTTTGTGCATGATCGCCGAGTGGGTGAAAGAATCCGTTCGAGTCCGCCACTACGCCCGGCGCAGCAAGCGTGACAACGTCGCTCAGGCCGGACCCCGGCGACCTGACTGGTAGTCTGCTGATCAGAGTCTGGTCAACGTCGGTATGGGTGGTGGAAACGTTTTCGATCATCATGGCGGCGTTACTCGCAATTGTTACTATTGCCGTCGCGCTGCTGACATCCAGTGAAATCTTCAAGCTGATTGGTACCGAAGTGCGAACGGTTAGCATTTGCGTGTTGGCTGAGAAGCCGGTAGCCGAAGCCGTAATCTGGTAGTTATTGGGCGGAACATCAGCAAAGCGAAATGACCCGTCCGTGTCAGTGTTCGTCGCTCGTTTGTACCCTGTGATGGAGTTGGAGATCGTTACGTTGGCGTTGGGAACGACCGCGCCATTCGGATCGAGAACGACGCCACTCACGGTGCCTGCGCTTAGAGCTTGCGCGCGTGCAACTATGCACGTATTTGAGAATGTCGAGACAAGAACTAGAAATGCGAATGCGATCGTAAGAATGTTTCTCTGAGCCTTTATCATTACTGCCTCCTATCGGGTTGGCGTGCCTTGAGAAGCTTCAGGACGTGAACCCACAGTTAGCAATAGTGGATCGTCGCTAGCTTCGAACAGTGCGGCTCCGCAAAAAAGCGAGCGCACAGGAACGGCAATTATTGGCTTAGAGAGTGGAAGGAGGAGCGCGGCCCTGGCAGTTGGCAGTGAATTCGGATAGCTGGAAGACGACATTCGGGGTCGCCTTTAGAGCATGCGTTTCCGACGTTCCGACCCCGGGCGTGTGACCCAGAGCAGTGGCGGAAAGATTCTGATGAAGCTGACAGATTAGACATTCGGCGCCAGTCTTTGAGGGGGAGGAGGTGCCGTTCGTTTTACTCGGTTCGATTCTTACAGAGGACGCGGCGTCAACGTTTTGAGCTTGCGTCGTGCTGAGCAGCGATTGATCGAAACGAGTTCTATTACCGTGGTGATGGTTGAATTCAGCCGTGGCGCCCCAGGCGAGCGAAGCCAGCAGCAAAGCTGCGAGCAGGCGCGCTCGTTTTGCCGGGCTTCGGAAAATCATCTGTGCTGGTTTACGAATCACGGTTTTGAAGTTTGCTGCCAGACCAAGGCCGTAGTTTAGTCGTGCCTGAAAAGCGTGTCAATCCAACTTTTCCGCTGCCGGCGAGGTGCCAAAAGTGACAGGTGACCATGAACGCCGACAGGCTTTTGGAGTCGGTTAGGTTAGGCTCTACTCGAGAGTGGCCTCGGCGCCTCGGGCGGCCCTGCGGGCGGCGCCGCGCTCTACCCACTCGTATACCATTGGTAGAATCACGATCTTGATCGGGCGCGTCACCAGTCCCCCGACTACTACGATCGCCAGCGGCTTCTCGATTTCGGCTCCAGTACCCGAAGAAATGATGAATGGTATGAGGCTGATGCTGCCTATCAACGCGCTCAACAACTCGGCCCGCAAGCGAACGCTCGCGCCGGTAATCACGGCTTCGTGCAGCTCCATTCCCTGATTGCGAAGCTTGTTGATGTAAGACACCATCACCATTCCGTTCTGCACCGCGATCCCAAAGACCGCAATGAATCCAACTATCGCGGGAACGCTCAGCGGGAATCCTGAGATCAGCAGGAACATTGTGCTGCCGACCAGCGCGATGGGTATGTTGAAGATGATCGTCAGAGTGTTGCGCAGCGAATTGAAGCAGGCATAGATCAGCACGAACACCAGCAGCAGCGAGATCGGTATGGCAATCAGCAGCCTGCGCGTTGCCTGTTGCGCGTTTTCGAATTGCCCGCCCCAGGTAATGAAGTATCCGGGCGGAGTCTTGACCTGGGCGGCAACCAGCATCTGCGCCTCGTGAACGAAGCTGCCGATGTCGCGCCCTTTTACGTTGCACTTCACCACGACCCGGCGCAGAGAGTTCTCGCGGCTGACGATCGAATCCCCACTCGATAGTCGAAACGCCGCCAACTGTCCGAGCGGTATGGGTCCGCCCACCGGCGCGGAAATCAGAATGTCGTTGAGCTTTTCAACCTGATTGCGGTAGTCCTCTTTCAGGCGCACGAAGATCGCAAAGCGGCGCTGACCTTCGAGCACGTCGGTGGCCTCGTCGCCGCCGATGGCAATCTTGGTGACTTCGAGCACATCGGCTATGTTGAGCCCGTAACGAGCAATCTTATTTCGATCCAGCTCGATCTCCAGGTGCTCCTCCCCGGCCACCTGCTCGACCGCCAGGTCTTCGACGCCGCGAACGTGAGACATGGCGTCGCGAATCTGTTCGCCCACCTGGTGCAGCTTCTCCTGGTCTTCGCCAAAAATCTTGACGGCAATCTGCGCGTTGATGCCCGATATGAGTTCGTCATTGCGGGTTTGGATGACCTGCGAAAAGTTGAACTGAACGCCGGGGAACCCTTCAACTCGACGGCGCATGGCATCAACTAATTCATCTTTCGTCTTTGCTGTCGTCCATTGCTTCTTGGGTTTCAAACGCACGTACAGTTCGTCGTTGCTGACGCTTTCAGGATCGCCGCCCAACTCAGCGCGGCCGATCTTGGCAACGACAGTTTCGACTTCGGGAAACTCGCGCAGTGACTTTTCGATTTGGGACGAGATTTCGATGGCCCGCGCCAGCGAGATGCTGGCAGGCATAGTCGCCCGCACCAGCATATTGCCCTCATCGATCGTGGGCAGAAACTCGCTGCCAAGGATGTAGACGTCGGCCACGCTCCACACGATCAATGCGGCGGCAATCGTGAGCGCGATATAGCGGTGGCGGATGGCCCACTTGAGGACGGGAACGTAAATCCCTTTGAAGAATCCGATGATCGGATTTGTGCGGACCTTGCCCTTCTTGAGCCGCAACCACAAGGCGCACAGCATTGGGGCGATGCACAGCGCCATCAACATTGAGCCAATCATCGAGAAGGTGACGGCATATGCCAGCGGCTTGAACAACTTGCCTTCGATGCCCTGCAGAGTGAAGACCGGCAGAAACACGGCGATGACTATGAGGATAGCGAAAAACATTGGTCGCCCGATCTCCTGAGCGGCCACCAGAATGGCGGCGCGAATTGAATGTTCGCGGTGTTCCTCAAGGTGGCGATAAATGTTTTCGACCATCACCACCGTGGCGTCAACCATCATGCCGATGCTGATGGCCAGGCCGCCTAGCGACGTGAGGTTTGCCGACAACCCTGAGTACCACATCAGTATGAAAGCGACCAGCATACAGAAAGGTATGGCGGCGGCCGTGATGAGCGAACTGCGGAAGTCGCCGAGCAGCAACACCAGGATCAGCAGCACCAGCGCCTCACCTTCGATTAATGATTCGACCACCGTGCGGATGCTGTTATCGACCAGCTCTGATTGATCGTAGTAGTCAACGATGCTCACGCCTTCAGGCAGGGCCTTATTGATCTCGACTACTTTTTCCTTTATGCGTTCGATCACCTGCTTGGTGTTTTCGTTGATTCGTTTCAGGACGATTCCGGTCACGACCTCGCCCTGACCGTCTTTGGTGACCGCGCCCTGGCGTATCTCGTTGCCGATCTCAACCTTGGCAACGTCGCTGACGCGGATCGGCGTGCCTTTGCGCGAGTCGAGGACGATGTTCTGGATGTCTTCAATGTCCTTGACCAGTCCCAGTCCGCGAACGACGTACTGTTCGTCGCCATGCTCGATGAAGTTCGCTCCGGTGTTTTGATTGTTGGATTGAATGGCTTCGAAGAGCGTTTTGAGCGGGATGCTGTAATTGACCAGCGCCTGCTGATCCACGATCACCTGATACTGCTTGACGTCCCCGCCAAAGCTAAGCACGTCGGCGACGCCAGGCACTGTGCGCAGTTGCAGTTTGACCACCCAGTCCTGAATGGTGCGCAACTCCTGATTGCTTTTTCCGCGCCCGACGATTTGGTAAAGATAAATCTGGCCGGTGCCGGTGGTGATGGGTCCCATCTGAGGTTCGAACCCTGCAGGGATGTGACCCTTTGCGTCCGAGAGGCGCTCAAAGACCTGCTGGCGGGCAAAGTAGATGTCCGTGTCGTCGCTAAAATAGACCACAACCACCGACAGACCGAACTTGGAGATCGATTCTACCCGCGTCACGCCCGAAATCCCGTTCATCACATTTTCGATTGGAAAGGTTATGAGCTGCTCGACTTCCTGGGGCGCCAGTCCTTGTGCTTCAGTGTCGATTTCTACTTGCACGGGGGTGACGTCCGGGAAGGCGTCGACGTTCAACCTGCCCAGCGCCAGAATTCCGCCGGCCACGATGAGCATCGAAACGACGGCCACAAGCAACCGCTCGCGATAAAAGAAGGCAATGAGATTGTCGGTCATAGTTGGACCATACCTGTATTTGTTCGAGTGGGCCGCGATCGCTCAGGTTCAACTCCCAAACTTGAGGCCGCCTGTTACTGGGAGCGCGGGCGCCCTCGCCCGCCGTGAGCGCGAAGCGCGAAGACGATTTCTCGAAGTCATCCAAAGTAAAGGAATTGAGTATGCTGCGGACGCTGTGCGGGCGAGGGCGCCCGCGTTCCCATTAATGACTTG
>JBGPWS010000121.1:0-12079 GCA_041492345.1 Pyrinomonadaceae bacterium
CAGACTCCGCCAGCGACTCGCGGCGTTATCCGTCTGAAAGTGAAATTCAAGTCAGGCGATGTAACGAAGGAGTTACCGCGCAAACGCTTCTTCCTGATCAAAGGCACGCTTGAAGAAAACAAAAGTCTGATCGAGAGGATCAAACAAACTGATCCGATGTCGCGCGAGTGTTACTACCGCAGCAAGGGAGCAAGCCCGGCCCTGATCAAATGGCTGAACGAAAACGATTGCGACTCAGTCTATTGCCGCGCGATTGAAGAAAAGTATTTGAGCGGCAGTGACGCTGTGCCCGAATTCCAGGCTGCATACAATCAGGGGTTACGCGAATTCAAAACCCCGGAGCTGGCGCGGCGTTGGCTCACGGTTAATCTGCCCGCGGACATTCGTGACGGCTTCTACAATGAAAAGCAGCGAGTCATTACCAATCTGATTGCACAGGCTGAGACGGCAACCGCGACTAAAGTCATGTCGGTGATGACTGATCGGAAGGGCACGGCGTATCTCACTGACATTGAGCCCGGCACCTACACGATCTCGAATCTCGTCGGCAGCGAAGCCGAGAAAACCAGCATCCTCTGGGCCTGCGAGAAGGAAGTTAAGGCTGTCGATTTGGCGATCGCGATGCGACGGCCTTTTACTCTGTCGAACGAGACAGACCCGAAGGTCAAATGCGAGATCGTCGAACGACCATTACCGGTTTGTGAGAAGACTGCGAAGTAAGTTCGTTATGGAGTGCGGTGGCAAGCGTAGCGCGACACCGCTTTGGATCTCTCTAACGGTTAGAGTGTAACCAAAGCGCCGTCGCCGCTTCGCTCTGCCGGCGCACTCCAAGAGTTCTCGAACCTTTCGATGAAACGCACAACGATTCCTTTGCTTCTATTCGCGCTTTCGGTCGCGATCGGACTGATCTATCCACACTGGTCAGTGGAAGAAATAGCATCGGCTCAAAAGCGGCGTTCCAGACGTGTGTCGACTACGACTCCGCAGCAAGCGCCGCGAGGATCCGCAACTAAGTACTCAGCCTTTCTCCACTTATCTGAAAAGCATAAGGGTCTGGCGTGCAACGCCTGCCACAAGGTCCCGACGGACTGGACGGCCAGGCGCGACTTTCCCGACGTCGCTGACTTCCCAAACCATGACGCCTGTGTCCGTTGTCATCGACAGCAGTTTTTCACGCGACAAGTTTTCGTGGGCACGGGTCCCGCGATTTGCACGGTCTGTCATATGCGGGCCGCGCCGCGCGAAGAGGGACGCTTCGTGTTTGGCAAACCAAACGGCGCCAGCCAGGCGACAAAGCCGAAAGATGAACGGCAGTTCATGGTCGAGTTTCCGCACGATAAGCATCAAAACGTGATCGCCTCCGTGCGCCCTGGTCGTCCCACAGACAACCGAGTGAACTTCATTCGCGCTTCGTTCTTCAAACCACAGTCCGTCGACGAGAAGAAGCCTGACTACAATAACTGCTCAATCTGTCACCAGCCGAATAACATTACGAACATTGTGCCGCTCGTGCGACCGGCGGATGCGAGCGCGCAGCCGAACAGGTTTTTCAAGACCATGCCTCATGCGCATGACACCTGCTTCAACTGCCACTGGAAAAATCAGAAGCCGACCAGCGACGACTGCGCCGGTTGCCACAAGCCTGCCGCTACGTTCATCGGGGTCGATCTGCCGGCACGTAAGTCTGCGATGTTCAGTCATGAAGGTGGCAAGGGTGAACACGTCATGGAGTGCACGACCTGTCATATCAATATTACGAGAGCAAGCACGCTGCGCGGTCTCACTCCAGACGTGCCGATTACCACCTGCGCTACTTGTCACAAGGACAATAAGAAAATAACTTATTCCAAGATCACTACGATTGAAGACGAACTGGCACAGTTTAAGAAGACGAGCAACTGCGGTTATTGCCACACCCCGGATATCGGGAAGAAGAAGCCTCCGGCGAGTCATGACGCCGCCGTGCAATAGGACAAGGAAAAAGTAAGAAGGCAAAAATGAAGAGCGTCGTACATAGGCTTTCGACTTCCCTTTTGGCCCTTCGGAAGTCCGTGCCACGTGTTGCCTTTATTTTTTCCTTTTTCCTTTTTCCTTTTTCCTTTGCCCTGCCCCAGGGTAACGATCTGGACTACTCGAAGTTTCTGCACAACAGTCCGCGTCATGCATCGGCTGCGTGCTCAAGCTGTCATCATCGGAATGATAACTCCGCGCGACCCAGCTTTCCCGGTCACAAGGATTGCATCGAATGCCACGGAACACAGTTCGGCACGCCCAACACGCCCATGTGCTTTATCTGCCACGCGGACGTGAACGGCAACGATCCTCCGCGTAAGACCTTTCCCGACAAGTTCAAAGAAAGCTTCAACCTGAAGTTCGATCATGCTCAGCACCTGACCGGCGCGGCGCGTCCAAAGAATGGGTGTAACTCTTGTCACGCCTCGCCGCTCAGGCGCGGGGTGGCGCTGTCGATTCCGGCGAACCTTTCGGCGCATGACCAGTGCTATGCTTGTCATACTCCCAACGCCCAAGCCAATGGACGCGACCTCGCTTCGTGCGGCGTCTGTCACGATCAAAAACCTTACGGCAGGACTTCGACTGAGGCCCCCGCATTTCGTCTCGCGTTCAGCCATGCGCAACACAGCGCGCGCCAGCGTCTCGGTTGCGCCGATTGTCATAACTTCACCGCGGGCTTGCCACAGAAACGACAGGTCAGTTCGCCTCGGGCTTTGGAGCATTTCCCCACCGGCAATAACACGTGCGCCACTTGTCATAGTGGAAAGCGATCCTTCGGCGGAGATCTGGATTTCAAGACCTGCCGACGATGTCACACCGGGCAGTCGTTCAGGCTTGGGACGTGAGGTTTAGTTCAGAGCTCTGTTCTGGCGCACTTTCAAAATCTGACTAGCACCCGACTAAGAAAAACCCAACTGAAGTTGGTACTCTAAACGCCTTTTGCTTCAAATAGCGCATCCAATCCGTTTGACAAGCTTTCAAGCGCGTAAATAAGATTGGCGAGGGGGACGAACAAAACATGAAACGGCTGCTGCCTGGTTTGATCGTAGTACTTAGTGTGTTAGCACTTGGATTGGTCGGCAATGTGGCGCGCACTTCCGCGTCGCTGGGCCAGCAGATACCAAAGGAAAGCAAAGAGCAGCCAAAGAAGATCAAGCTGGACACCGACAGCCTCGACGACAAGTGGGGAGAGGTCGCGTTCGACCACGAAAACCACACGATCAAGAATTACACTCCGGATGGAAAGACTACCGGCACCTGCGTCGAATGCCATCACACCGATCAGCCTAAAGATAAGCTGACGCTGCCACTCGTTACTTCGGAAAGAAATGTCGTTCTCACCGCCGACGTGCTGAAAGATGCCGCCGCTGCGCCAGTGAAAGGCTGCCGCTCATGTCACTTACAAGCCGGTGACGACAGCAAACCGCTTCCGGTAATCAACAAAGACGACAAGCAACTGAAGCTCGACAACGAAGTCGCTTATCACATCAATTGCTTTGTCTGCCACGATGCCGCCATCAAAGCGCGGCCCGATCTGGCTACGAAAACTTCAGGTTCTGATCCGAAGGGCTGCGTGAAGTGTCACGTCGCGAAGTGAGCTTTGAAGTGCGGCGACTTTGGAGTGCGCCGGCAGAGCGAAGCGGCGACGGAGCTTTGGTTTCGTCAGCCAGGAACATCCAAAGCGGTGTCGCGCTACGCTTGCCACCGCACTCCAAATTCATTGCCTCACTCTGACCAGTAAACTCGGATTCCAATGTCTTTTGTCCAGCCGGTGCTGAATATGGCATGAGGTGCAGTTGGCTTTGTCAGCAGCGATCACCTGATGTCTTGCCCGGGGATCCGGTTGACCGTTGTGGCACTTGGCGCACGTCGTTCGTGGCGTAGTTAAATCGATTGGTTTTTGCGTAGCGTGACAACTCGGACAGCTCAACTCACCTTCTTTGTCGCCCGGAAGACCTCCAATAGCACGGACCCGATACAGATGGACTGCATGGAACTGTTTGCTGCGCCATTGATCTTCGCTGTCGCTTGGTAGCCGCTCGAGCTTCAGCGGGGTCTTTCTCTGGAGCAACTCTTCAGGATCGAGCCCGGCCCACTTCCACTTACCATCGACAACCGGATAGCCAAACGTCCCGCCGTGCGGGGTGCTGACTTTCTTTCCGTTGTAGAGAGTTTTGTTGCCGTCGTTATGGCATTCGGCGCATGATTGCAGCGCTCCGTCTATCGCGCTGAACTCCGCGCCGCGATGTTCCGCATGACAAGCCACGCAACCGATTCCGGCATTCATGTGCGGCTGGATCACTGTGGCCACAAAAGCATCCGTTGCATGACACGCTGCGCACTTCGCTTCCATGTTCGCTCTGAGCGCGTGACAGGAAGTACACGAGCCGGCGTTCGCACGATTCGCAACCGGCGGCGACAGAATCATGCTGGCTCTGGTGTGCGCCTCAGAGATTGGGGCCGGAGCAAATGCAGAAGCATAGAAGAGCGCGCCCGCCACTGACAGTAAAGCGATCGGAATCGCGCCCCACAGCATCAGCGAGGCCGGCCAGCGCCGCCTTAGATCGGTAGTCGGGGTCCAGACAGACTGGGCTTTGCCGCTCGGTCGGCCGGTGACCGGAAAAAGCGGAGATGGCTTGATCGTCTTGGTCGCTGCGGTTATGCGCTTGTCCCAAAAAACATCGAGCGCTTTCGAACTGGAGGAAGCAGGCTTTGCCTTTCGTGGCGCCGGCTTCTTATGCGTACCTTCTGCAGCTTGTCCTTCCGGCGGAGTGCTCGGCAGTTCCAGTTTCACCGTCGTGGGCAGCTCCCAAAGCCCGGGTGCTTCCCGCCGCGTGACCGCGTCGCCCGCCGTCGCCGCGATTTGCAACGACACTTTGATTACCAGCGCGCCCTCGGCAAAGTGGATATTCAAAGCGAACGGACCAACTCCGATGACATCACCGTCAGCCAGCGCTTCGTATTCTTCCAGGTGCGCGCCGTTGAGCATAATCGGATTGCCGGGTCGAAGATTGCGAATGTAAAAGTCACCTTCGACGCTCGTGATGCCGGCATGCAGACGGGAAACCGACGGGTGGTTCAGGAGCAGTTCGCAGGTTGGCAGTCGACCGACCAGCAAGCCTTCGGCAACGATGGTCACCGGATCAACCTGCAAGTCCTCACGGATAATGATGAAGGTAGCTTCCATAACACAGAGGTCAGAAGTCAGAGGTCAGTAGTCAGTTGTTCGCGACCCGAACTTGGTACTTAGTACTTTGTGCTTGGATGTTTTGGCTGCCTACCTCGTTACTGGGCAATGGCACAACGTCGGACACACATCAAAGTACAAAGCACTAAGTACAAAGCACCGAATCACAAATGTTACCGACTACGACCTCTAGCGAACCTTGAAAAAGATCACTTGAATAATATGCACGGCCATCAGAGCCAACATCACCGACGTTGAAATAACATGGGGCGCCAGCCACACTTTGAGGAGCCGGTGAAGATAGATTAGCGATTCGACCCGTCTCAGGGTCGCGGCCCGCTCAATCGCTTTCAAAAACAAGGTGCGCCTTTCTTTGTCGTCGATGGCGGCCATTTCGGCTTTGAACTCCAAACGGCCCTTCGCCAGCGAGGCGGTCAGCTCTTCGCGACGCAGATACTGTTTCATGAGATACGCCAGCGAAGAGAAATGGCGACGTACTTTTCGTTCGATCAAATCACGTAGTTGCTCGTCACACTTGCCGCTGATCGTCGCCAGCTCTTGGCGCAGCTCAGCCCGGCGTCCTTCCAGATCCTCGATCAGCAACGGATCGCCTTCGATACTGGTCATGATGCGCGGCACGATCAGGTAACAAAACAGTCCGAAAAGGCCTGTCACGATCACCGCGTCAAACCAAAGCATCAACACCGAGGTCAACCAACTGCCGCCGTGACTGCCGCCGTGCATGAGCAACACAATGCCGCCGAGCGCCCCAAGATAAATGTGCGCCAGCAGCCAGTAACGCAACGCGCCTACGCGTCTGCGATACACTTGCTTTCGACCTGGATAGGTCATCGCGCCCGCGATTCCCACCAGACCCACGAGCCCGGTTACCCAACGCATCGTCAGCCAGGTTCCGCGCAGGTGCTCCTTGAATCCGTAATGCAGCGCCGCCCAGCCGATCAGACCGGCAATGACTATCGTCACCACGGCGCCGCCGATGTGCCACAGCCTGGCGATCGGATCGCCCTTATGTATGTTCCGACCGATGGCATGCGTCTGATCGCGGAAGACGAAACCGAGTGTCTTTTCAATCTCGCCGAAATATTCCTGCGGATTGACCCGGACCAGCGCCCCGGTCGGGCAGTTCTCTTCGCACGAGTAAGCCGGACGCGAAGCACCGCTCGGATTCAAAGGCGTGCTTTCACAGAGATTGCACTTAATCGCCACCATGTCGTCGCTCTCGGACACGGGAACCGGCTTGGGCACGCTGAAGCTGAACAGGCTCTTCAAACCGGTGACCAGGTCCAGCGCCTGGGTCTTGGAACCACTGCGAGGCACCATCGAGATGGCGTTGTAAGGACATTGCGTCGCACAATCGAAACAGCCGATGCAGGTGTGCGTATCGATGTCCACCTGTCCTTTAGGGTCACGAAAGATCGCACCCGTGGGACAGCCGGTAAGGCACTCAGGATCCTTACAGTGCATGCACACTGATGGGGCCAGCACGTGTTGCGCAGCTTTTGATCCAGTGGGGGATCCAATCTGCTGAGGGCGTTCAATGTGGATGCCGCGACGTAAGAGCCGCGATTGCCCATGGACCTTATGGCAGGCGAGCGAGCAATTACCGCAACGCACGCACAAATCCATGTCCATGACCAGCAGGTTGACCGCGTCGACGATACCTGTTGCGATTTCTTTCTCGGCCGCGGCCAGAACTTTCGGCTCAGCGCGACCGCGCACGCTCGTATCATCATCGGCGACGGAAAAATCAGCGAAGGCTTTCAACACTCGCTCGCAGAGTTGCCGGTCGGCACGCAGTTCAGTCAATGAAATTTCCAGCACCTCAGTCCGGGCCATCAGCTCGGCTGAGTATTGCCACGTTGCCTGGCCGCTGAGCGCCTCCAACCCAAGGCAATTGCCCGCCCCCAGAAAATCCTCGGGGATCAGCACACTTGGCCCCGCGCTGTCAGTGAGGTCCCGATAGATTGGAACACCGCGCACGCGTCGCACCCAGCCGCTGCGAATCAGGTACAACTTCTCAATCGGCTTTCCTTCCTGAACCAGAAGATGGTGCTTGCCGTAGGCCATGAACTTACCCAGACTGCCGAGTGCCACCAACTCGATTGCGCTCAGGGCCTCGCCGGCTGCTTCCTGGATTGCGACAATCGTGTTTCCCAGGCCATGAAGTCGATAGCTCGCGTCAACTGTCTCTGCGAATTTCTTTAATGATCTCAAAAGCCTGAGAGCCGGCCGGACCATTTCCAAAACCGTGGCGTCGCCGCTGGATGGAGCGGCGACTATGGTGGCGTTACGGGGAACGCCGGCAAGAATCGACATCTCGCCAAAGCATGTGCCCGGCTGAACCGTGCCGACCTTACTTTTTTGACCCGGCTCGTCGGCGATATAGACGTGCAACTCGCCGGCGACCGAAAGATAGAAAGTGTTTCCGCCCCACTCGCCCTGGGTCATGATCACCTCGCCAGGAGAGTAAGTAAGCAAACGCGCATACGGACCGATCTGCTTGCCGCCCGACACTTTTCCTTCGGCGATCATTTTCAGATTGTTTTTGTTCTTTTCCTCGAGCAGCTCAGAGACAATGTCGATCTTCTTGATAGCTTCAAGAATGGCATCGGGGTTGGCGTTCTCTTTGGGCATGTGTCGATGGACCAGCTGCGCCGCGAGTCCTCCCAGAGCACGTTCGCGGCGGATTGTGCGCAGCTTAGCATGCGATAAGCGACTGAGGGAATCCACACTCGCCCGCGACGTACCAAGCCGGAGTATTACAGTGGTTGGCCTGTCGGATACGTGATAGCATCCGCGTACCGTTTGGGACATATCAGTCGTATTAGTTGTCAGCAATGCTGAACCTCTATAAAATGCGTGCCCCTTCGAAACGCTTGGTAACGATGGCGAGCATCCTCTTGATTCTGCTCGCAACGCTGGCGTGGAGCTTCAGCCGTTTGCTGCCGCATGCGCGCGGTTTCGGAGGGGCGCCCGCCTTAGCAAAGCAGACTGCAGAAGGCAGTAAGCAGAAAGCAGAAATCAAGACCTCGCCCGGCCGCACTGATACCGCACCCGAAGCCAAGCTGATCGACTCAGACAACGACGGCGTTCCGGACGTGGCCGAGCTGCGCGCGTTCCAGGATCGCGACAGCTTTCGACGTTGGTTTACCGCGCTGGCCGAGATTCAGTTCTATCAGTTGAGCGATGAATGGAACGCCGAACAGCGCGATTGCGCCGGGCTGGTGCGGTTCGCGATGCGCGAAGCGCTCCGTCGTCACGATCGGATCTGGTTTCAGAAAATGGGGCAGGGCTATGAAACCGTCGCGCCGGACGTGGCCGGCTTTGATCTCGATAAGAATCCGCTGGGTGAGAAGATCTTTCGCACGGACTTCGGATCTTTCCATGAAAGCGATCTGCGCAACGGGAGGTTCTCGGAATTTGCGGACGGCCGCTCGCTTAAGAATTTCAATAGCGTCTTTGTCAGTCGTGACCGGCGCGAGGCCCAGCCCGGCGATCTTCTTTTTTTCTATCAACCGTGGGTGCAAAAGTTTCCCTATCACGTGATGATTCTGCTGGGCTCTGCGCGCATCGCGCCGAATGGCGCCCAGGACTGGGTCGTCTATCACACCGGGTCGTCGCCGACTGATCAGGGAACAGTAAAGAAAGTGCAGCTTTCAGTGCTTGACCGTCACCCTGATCCGCGCTGGCGGCCGGTGGAAAGCAATCGCAACTTTATCGGGTTTTATCGATTGAAGATTCTTCAGTGAGGAAAGAACCATTCAATGCAGATTAACCACAAGTTCGACGTATTGCGGCTGTGCCGCCTGATGTGCGGAAAGGCTTTGCCTTTCCGGTTTGCACACAATTTCTTTGCTGAGGCTATGCCTCAGGAAGTCCGCGAGAGGCGAAGCCTCAGAATCTCAAATGCTAAGACGGAAAGGCTAAGCCTTTCCGCACATCGGGCGGCACCGCCGCGCTCATTTATTCCTGGTTCGTGCATTCTTACGGAGGCTATCAAACGTGTCTGACAACAACCCCCGCCTGGCCCGCTATCTTGCGACCGCGGCGATCTATCTGGCAGTCGTTGCCTCGGCTTTCGGATTCAATGTGATTCGCTCGCGCGCCGCGCGACCGCCCGCAGAGGCGCCGCCGCCGGGACCAACGATTGTCAGCAGCAAACCCTACTTCTCGCTGACCACCAATCGCTCTTACTCGCCGAACGAGACGGCGCGGATGTGGGCCAGCTACCAGAATGTCGACTATCTGGACTTTCGTGTCTATCGGGTTAAAGACCCCTCGAAATTCTTTAAGCAACTCGACGACCCACATCAAATGGGCGAGAAGGAAAAGGAAGCAGTCTCGCAGGGTTATGGCAGCCGCGTCTCGATTCTCGAGCGCACGCACCGTCTGAAGATTTCGCTTTTCTCGGCAGTCCGGGATTACGTGCGCTCGCATTTGCTGAAAGAGCATCGCGAGACGTTCAATCAAAAATACCGTAAAGAGGATGCGCCCGAGCGCACACCGCTCAATGTTGCCGATTACGCGCGCGTCCCGCTGTTGAATCCGGATCAGAAAGTTAAGGATTGGCGCGAGAAGCTGCCGCCGCTCGAGAACGAATACGACAGCCGCATGGTTTCGCTCGGGAAACAGGAGCCGGGCGTCTATCTCGTCGAGGCGGTGAACGGAGACCTGCGGGCTTACTCAATCGCCATCGTTACCAACCTCACGATGATTGAAAAGACGACCAAGGGCGGCCAGGTTGTGGTCTACGTCGTCGATCGAAAATCCGGCGCGCCGCATGAAGGCGTAAGCGTCGAAGTCACTAAAGCAAAACAAACCCTCGCGACCGGCTCAACTGACAAGACCGGTGTTTTCAAAGCCGAGATCAAGGCGCCGCAAACAACCGAAGCCGCGCCCGCGGATGTCGACCCTGAATCGCAAACTAAAAACGCTTATCTGATCATGGCGAAGGAGCGCGACAACTTTGTCATCTCGGATGTCGAATCATTTTACTTCGGCGGCGAGGGTGGCGAGGACGACGTCCTCTCCGGGGAAGATCTAACCAGTTACATCTATACAGATCGCCCCATCTATCGCCCCGCCCAGAAAGTTTACTTCAAAGGCATCCTGCGCAAATGGGGACGCAATGGGTACGAACTGCTCGATAACAAAACCGTCAACGTAACGATCGAAGATCCCAACAACGGCAAAGTCTTTGAGAAGGAATTGCCACTCTCTACTCGCGGATCTTTCAGTGGCGAGGTGGACATCGCGGATGAAGCGCCGCTGGGCAGTTACAACATCACCGCCGCGGTGGGCGAAGCAAAATCCAGCGGCTACTTCAAAGTTCAGGAATATAAAAAACCTGAATTCAAAGTTAAGGTCACGGGGCCGAAACAGTTCGCCGCCGTCGGCGAGAAAGTAAAGTTCACGGTCAGCGCGAACTACTTCTTCGGCGCGCCAGTTACCAATGCCGACGTGCACTACTACATTTACAAGCAGCGCTATTACCACTGGTGGTGGGGCGATGAATCGAGCGACGAGTTCGACGATGCCGCGGGGCCCGACAACGAAGGCGGTGACGAAAGTGATGTCGGCTACTATGGTAGTGATCTTGTGACCGAGGGCGACGCCTCACTCAATTCCAGAGGCGAGGCGACCGTTGAATTCCAGGTGCCGACTCCCGAAGAGAAAGACGAATGGGACTATTCATACCGCCTGGAAGCCCAGGTCACCGACGCCTCGCGCCGCGAAATGCAGGGTGCGGCGTCGTTCATCGGCACGCGCGGCAAGACTGTCGCCGATGCTTACCCCGAGCGCTATCTCTACTACCAGGGCGATCAGGCAAAGATCAAAGTCAAGACTGCTGACTATTCCGGCAAGCCGGTGTCTGAGAAAGTAACGCTCAAGTTCGTCGAACAGAAATGGGAAAAAGTCGAAACAGAAGAAGAGACCGACGGCTATAAGTACACGACTACCGATTATGTTCTGCACGAACGCGATCTGGCTTCGGCCGATGTGAATACTGACAGCCAGGGCAACGCTACCTACGATTTCACGGTCCCCTCGCCCGGCAGTATTTACGTCAAGGCGATCGTCAACGAGAACGGCAAACAGATCGTGAATCGCGGCGGCTCGTTCTGGGCGCCGGACAAGAAGGGCGAATGGTCTGATTTTGAGTACCGGGACCTTGACGAAAAGTCGATCAGACTTGTGCCCGACAAGAAGTCTTATAAACCGGGCGAAACCGCACACGTGCTGGCCATGTTACCAGCGGATAAAGCCCATTTATTAGTGACTACCGAACTCTCCGAAGTGATGACCGTGCGACAAATCGACGCGACGGGACGAAGCATCGTGATCGACGTGCCCATCGATCGCAAGTACGAACCGAACGTCTATCTCGACGTGTCGTTCGTCAAAGACAGTGACATGTATAACCAGAGCCAGCTCCTGGCCGTGCCGGCGCGCGATAAGATGCTGAAGCTCGACATTGTCCCGAATAAGAAGGAGTTCAAGCCGCGCGATGTGGCGTCGTACACAATCCTGGCGCGCAACGAAGATGGCTCACCGGCTGCCAACGCCGAAGTAAGCCTCGGGATTATTGACGAAGCGATCTACAGCATCCAGCCGGACACCGCCGGTAATATCAAGCGCGAGTTTTACGGCAAGCGCTTCGACGAAGTGCAAACCAGTCTCGCGATTCATTACACCTTCACGGGCTATGCGGGTGACAAACCGGCGAACCTGGCGCGGAATAAATCGTCTTATCAACTGGCAGATTTCAAGAACGAGAGTTCGTACGCCGAACCAACGATCCGGCGCGAATTCAAAGACACTGCTTTCTGGCAACCGGACGTCGTCACCGGCGGCGAC
>JBGPWS010000290.1:0-5853 GCA_041492345.1 Pyrinomonadaceae bacterium
ACTGCATGTACCCGTCGGCTTGATCAATTCGTCTTACGGCGGATCACAGGCGGAAGCCTGGACGCCGGTTGCATACCTGCTCGCGTCTCCGGATCTGAAGCCGACGGTCGATCGGACAAAGATTTGGGACGAAGAAAGACCGCGCGTGAAAGCTGAGTACGACGAAGCCCTGAAGAAATGGCGTGAAGACTCAGACAAAGCCAGGGCAGCGGGAGCGAGACCGCAACCTTCACCGGCCGTTCCCGATGCTTTGCGCGAATATCGGATCGCTTCATCGATCTACGACGGAATGATCGCGCCGCTGATCCCATTCAACATTCGCGGCGCAGTCTGGTATCAGGGCGAATCGAACGAAGCGCGCGCGCAGCAATACGGCATGCTGCTGCCGACGATGATCAGCGCCTGGCGCGAACGTTGGGGCGAAGGCGATTTTCCTTTTGGCATCGTGCAGCTTCCCAACTATCGCGACCAGATGAGTGAGCCGGCCGGCGAAGCGTGGAGCCACATTCGCGAAGCGCAGCGACGCACTGCGCTCGCGATGCGGAACGTCGGCCTGATCGTCACAATCGACATCGGTGAGGCGCATGACATTCATCCGAAGAACAAACTCGATGTCGGCAAACGAATGGCGCTCTGGGCCCTGGCTGATGCTTACGGGCGCAACCTCACGAAGTCGGGACCGATGTTTCGCAGTGCGAAAGTGAATGGTGAGAGAATCGTCCTGACGTTCGACAATGTCGGCAGCGGTTTGAAGATTCGCGATGGCGACGAGTTGGATGATTTCGCTATTGCCGGTTCCGATCACAAGTGGTTCTGGGCCAACGCAAAGATAATCGGCAAGAACCGCGTCGAAGTTTGGGTCCCGCCGGTACCGAATCCACTTGCGGCGCGGTATGCTTTTAATAACAATCCGAGGCATCCGAATTTGACGAATGAAACCGGACTGCCGGCTTCGCCGTTTCGTACCGATGATTGGCCGGGTCCGACAGACGGTAAGCGGTAAGAGCATTTTCCATTTGTCATTTGACAGTTTTCATTTGCCATCTGCTGGATTTGTCTCTGCCGCTTTGCGTGACTTCGTGGATCGTTCGCTTGGCTGAGAAGTGAAGAACGATCCAAGAAATCACACGAACGGACACGAAGAAAAATGGCCAAATGAAGACTGTCAAATGACATATGGAAAATGAAATCCTTCTTGATTAAGGATAAATAAGAACGTGAACACAACGGCTGGACAGCCTGTCGTACCAGAGGAGACTAAAGCATGCTACGACGTTGTAAAGGACTCGCGCTGCTGTTAACGACTGCGCTGCTCTTGATTACAAACGCCCCGGTTACCGCCCAATCGGTTTACTTCAGCAAATGGCCCGCGGGAACATCGCCGCAGGAGATCGGCAAGCGTGTGGCCGAAAACTTTGTGGCGCGCCCGTTCGAATACGCTGAAGGCAAAAGGCAATACGTGATCTATCCCGAAGTGTGCGCCTGGTATGGCGCTCTGACCGTCGCGCAACTCACTAAAGACAACGACCTCAAGTCGAGGTTAATACAAAAATTCGATCCGCTCTTTACGCCCGAAGGGGCAAAGCGCATCTCGCAGGAACCGCACGTTGATTTCCGCGTCTTCGGCACCGCGCCCCTGGAGATTTACATGCAGACCAAAGACCGCAGGTTCTTCGACATTGGTATCGGCCTGGCGGACAAACAGTGGGACAAGACCACTCCGGACGGGATCACCGCTGAGGCGCGTTATTGGATAGACGACATGTTCATGATTACCGCAGTGCAGGTGCAGGCTTACCGGGCAACCGGCGATGCCAAATACATTGACCGCGCTGCTAACACGATGGCGGCGTATCTGGACAAGCTACAGCAGCCCAACGGTCTTTTCTATCACGCGCCCGACTCGAAGTTTTTCTGGGGCCGAGGCAATGGCTGGGTGGCCGCGGGAATGACTGAGTTGCTTCGCTCGCTGCCCAAGAATCATCCGCGGCGCGAACGAATTCTCAAAGGCTACCGGACGATGATGGCCTCGCTACTGAAGTACCAGGCAAGCGATGGTCTCTGGCGTCAGCTCATCGACCACCCGGACGTGTGGGCCGAAACCTCGAGCACCGGCATGTTTACGTTCGCCATGGTGAGCGGAGTCAAGAATGGCTGGCTCGATCCAAAGGTCTACGGTCCGGCAGCGCGCAAAGCCTGGCTCGGACTGGTCCAACACATCGGCAAAGACGCTAACGTGACCGATGTCTGTATTGGGACCAACAAAGCTAATCTGGAAGTAGGCCCCGACGTCAACGCGCAAATGAAATTCTACCTGGACCGTCCGCGCCGAGTGGGCGACCTGCACGGCCAGGCGCCGATACTCTGGAGTGCTACCGCGTTGATGAGGTGAACTGGAGAATGAAGAAGAAAAGTCCGCTTCGGATTCTCGCCAATGCTTGCCCTGGCTTTTTCTGCCGCGGTTCCCAGGCCGCTGTGAGTTTAATCAAGACGTCATTGTCAGGAATCCACGGCTCCGGACCAGTTCAGTTTTGCGGTCGAGAAAATTCTGGTATGGTCTCGCAAACAAGTAAGAACAGAGTCCGCAACCCTTCTCGATTAAAGGATGAAACACGATGAAGCGACGAGCATTCCTGGTCGCCGCTGCGAGCGGCAGTGGCGCACTCCTGGTCGGAGGTAAACCGGCGTTTATCGGGCAGCGGCTCTTGTCGTTGATGCCGACTCAGCAATCAGCCGAATCCAGAATCGAGATCTTGACGGCCGAGCCGATTGGAACCATTGCTCCCGAGCTGTATGGGCATTTCGCCGAACACCTGGGCGGCGTGATTTATGACGGCATCTGGGTGGGAGAGAAATCGAAGATTCCGAACATCGGCGGAATTCGCAAGTCGCTGGTCGACGCAATGAAGAAGATCAAACCCGGTTTGGTGCGTTGGCCGGGCGGTTGCTTCGCCGATAGTTACAACTGGCGCGACGGCGTGGGACCAAAGGCACAGCGCGCACGCCACACAAACTTTTGGCGCGACGCCGGCGAATGGCCAAAGGATGCGCCCGATGGCCCCTGGAAGTACGAGACAAATCAATTCGGCACCGACGACTTCTTGCGATTCTGTCGCCTGGTCGGCGCGCAGGGATATGTGGCAGCCAACCTGCGCAGTTTGTCCGCGAAAGATTTTTACGAATGGGTCGAGTACTGCAATTCACCGGCGGGCAGCACGACGGCGGCCGACGTGCGAGGCGCTTCCGGTGAGCGCGAACCCTTCAACGTACGGTTCTGGGGCGTCGGCAATGAATCGTGGGGTTGCGGCGGGAATTTCACTCCCGAAGAGTACGCGGCCGAGTATCGTCGTTTTACCGCGTGGGTGCCCAACTACGGTCTCAAGCTCGCTTTTGTCGGCGCCGGTCCGAACGGCGGAGATCTTGATTGGACCCGTCGCTTCTTTACCAAGCTGAATGAACGGCGAGCGCTGGGAAGCATGTGGGGTTGGGCGCTACATCACTACTCGTGGAATGTTAGCGGCGGCCGGACGAGTGACTGGCGACAGGGAAAGGGTGACGCGCTCAACTATTCAGAGGAAGAATGGTACGAGCTGCTGAGTCAGGCCGACCAGATGGAAACTCTGATCACCAATCACTGGAACGTCATGGGCGAGATTGATCGGACGCACCGCGTGAAGCTGGTGGTGGACGAATGGGGCGCCTGGTACAAGCCCGGCACCGAAGCAAACAACACGCATCTGCTCGGCCAGCAGTCGACAATTCGCGACGCCGTGCTCGCAGGTTTGACGTTGGACACGTTTCACAGACATGCGGACAAAGTCGGCGCCGCCAGCGTTGCCCAACTCGTCAACTGTCTCCAGGCACTCTTCATCGCGCACGAAGACAAGTTCGCGCTCACCCCGACTTATCATGTGTTTGATATGTACTCGGCGCATCAGCGCGCGAACGCGATCAGGACCAATGTTTCCTCGCCGCCGGTCGCGTACACACGAAACGGACAGCCGGCAACGTTGCGAGGCCTGATGGGATCAGCCTCACTTCAAGACCGGCAACTTGTTCTCACCGTCACCAATGCCGATCTCAAGACACCGCGAGAAACGGAAATCGCCATCCGCGGCGCGACAATCAAAGCGATCAGGGGCACCAGCCTGACCGCCGGTGATATTCATGCGCATAACAGCTTTGAAGATCCAAACCGCGTCGAGCCAAAAGAAGTTCGAATTGCGCAGACGGGAAATCCGCTGGTTTACACTTTTCCACCTGCTTCGGTGACGCGGTTGGACATAACTCTGGTCTGAACGGAACGGACGAGTGCACCCTTCGCAGATACAAATGAAGTCGGTAGCGCTGATTCTCCTTGCTTTGGCGGCGTTCGCGCCTTTCAGAGCCGTCTGCGCGGCGTCAATTGATGAGTTGCAAGCTTCATTCGCGCATCCGCCGGACGATTCGCGCATCATGATGCGTTGGTGGTGGTTTGGGCCGGCGGTGACTAAGCCTGAACTTGAACGCGAGATGCGTTTGATGAAAGAAGGCGGCATTGGCGGTTTTGAGGTGCAGCCCGTTTATCCGCTCGTGCTCGATGACAAAGCTGCGGGGATCAAGACGCTGCCGTTTCTTTCCGACGAGTTTATCGACGCGTTGCGCTTCACTTCAGAAAAAGCACGCGAGTTGGGACTGCGGTTCGATCTGACGCTCGGAAGCGGCTGGCCTTTCGGCGGGCCAGGCGTAACCATAGATCAAGCGGCGGGAAAACTGCGCTACGAGCATGTAAAGATCGATCAGGACGCGAAGCTCGTGAAGCTTCCTTCGATCGGCGCGGGCGAAAAGTTACTCGCAGTTTTCCTGGCCCGCAATGAAGGTCCATCATTCGCCGCCGATGGCGTGCGCGAGTTAACGAACATCAAAGACGGCATGGTCGAACTTCCCACGGGCATGAAAGGCTCGTTCGAAGTTTTGTTCTTCATCTCCAGTCGCACGGGCATGCAGGTGAAACGTCCGGCTGTCGGCGCCGAAGGTTTCGTCCTGGACCACATGAATCGCGCGGCCACCGACAGCTATTTGAAAACAGTCGGCGATCGGTTGATGCAGGCGTTTCCGTCGCATCCGCCTTATGCGATCTTTTGCGATAGTCTCGAAGTCTACAATTCCGATTGGTCGAACGACTTTCTCGACGAGTTCCAAAAGCGGCGTGGTTATGATCTAAAGCCCCATCTGCCAGCTTTAGTCAACGACATGGGACCGCAGACAAAAGCATTGCGGCGTGATTGGGGAATTACGCTGACCGAGTTGCTCAATGAACGCTTTTTAGCGCCACTCCATGAGTGGGCGAAGCAGCATCACACGCTCTTTCGCATACAAGATTACGGCGTCCCCTCGGCCGCGCTGTCGAGTAATGCTTACGCCGATCTGCCGGAAGGCGAAGGGCCGCAGTGGAAGACTCTCAGTGCAACTCGATGGGCTTCTTCGGCGAGCCACCTGTATGGTCATCCAGTCACCTCGTCGGAAACATGGACGTGGTTGCACTCGCCGTCTTTTCGCGCGACGCCGCTCGACATGAAGGCCGAGGCCGATCGCCACTTTCTTGAAGGCATCAATCAGTTGATCGGACACGGCTGGCCTTATACAGCGCCAGGAGTCGAATATCCCGGTTGGCGTTTCTATGCAGCCGCGGTCTTTGACGAAAAGAATCCGTGGTGGATCGTGATGCCGGACGTCGCGCGATATTTGCAGCGCGTGAGCTTCATCTTGCGCCAGGGGCAGAACGTGAATGACGTCGCGATCTATCTGCCGAACGATGATGCCTGGGCCAGCTTCACTCCCGGCAATGTGAATCTTCGTGAAGTGCTCGCGCAG
>JBGPWS010000186.1:0-9090 GCA_041492345.1 Pyrinomonadaceae bacterium
GACTCTTACCAATTAGAACGCTGGTAGAACGCTGGCAACAGGATAGTTGAATCACTCAGTTTCACAGTTTTGCCAACGCACGCGCGCACGACTTTTACGCGCGCGACTTTTATTGGCGTCGCTATTGGCGTCGCTTTGCATGCTGCTGCTCGCGTCGTCGGCTATGGCTCAATCCCGGCCAACCCGTCTGGCGGTCATCGATTTCGGGAATGCGCCGACAGGTTTACGCGCGGCCGAAGCAATCCGGGAAACATTGCACCCTAAAGCAGAAGAGGCGCCGTCCGGCCGCGAGTTCGCCGTTATCGATCGGGATCAAACACGCGCTGCCGCTCTCGGTGCCGGCTTCGAAGGATCGTTGAACTTGACGATTCAACAGGCGCGAGATCTCGGCGCGGCAATGGGCTGCGACTTCTACTTTATCGGTGAAGCACAGACGTTCAGAAGATCTCCCTCGACCAAGCCGCTCTATTACGAATCCTATGCGGCAGTCTTTCTGGTGAGCGCCCGCACGGGCAGGCTGATCCTCTGGGAAAGGCCCAGTGCGCAACGCGATGCTCCCGCAGAATCCGAGAAAGCACTGCTAACCACCTTATCTTCCGACGAGACTCGTCACCGTTATATTCTTGTGATGCGCCGCGCGCAGGAGGACGAACGGGCCGAACGAGTGAACGCAGTCGAAAGTGGTCCTCAGATCATCGAAGTAATGTCCGATGATGACAGCGATGCAAACCGGGAAGTTCGCGCGCCTCGTCCCTATCGCCGATTGAAACCGCCTTATCCTGAAACCGCAGCCGCGGCCGAAGTAGAAGCTACAGTCGACGTGCTGGTGGATATCGACGCTCGAGGTGAAGTCGGACGCGTCGAAATAGCTCGCTGGGCCGGATACGGTTTGGATCAGTCAGTCATCGATACGGTGAGACAGATGCACTTCTTCCCCGCCATGCGCGAAGGTGTAGCGATTCCGATGCGCGTGTTGCTGCGTTATAACTTCCGCAAGCCACCGAAGTGATATCTTTCGAATGAGTTTCTTAGGCAGTGTACTCCAGAGATAGGGCTATTTTGGCTTTAAAGCGATGGTCAAGACGGGTATCTTCAATTTTCTTGCCCTCCTTCGATCGTCGTTAATACGAACGGCTGGCGCACGCCGAAGGCGATCGCAATAACTGGCGGAAATCCCTCGAACCTCGTGCTATTATGCGAGCTTAATCGGAAGAATCAACCTCCATGCTCTATCTCTCGCAAGTGCTGGGTCGGCCTATCCTCGACCTTGACGGTGAGCGTGTGGCAACGCTCAGAGACGTCATCGTGCGGCTGGGCGAAGACGAACATCCGCCGGTAGCGGGTTTTGTGGCCCGCTATCGGCGGCGCGATTTTTTTATGTCGCGCTGGCGGATCTCACATTTCGGCGAGGACGGCGTGCGTTTGAAGTCTGACATTCTTGACCTCCGTCCATTCATGCGACGCGAGGGCGAGGTCCTACTGGCGCGCGACGTGCTCGACAAACAACTAGTAGACGTTGATGGCAAACGCGTCGTGCGCGTGAACGATGTACAGATCATTGAAGCCGCAAATGAATGGCGCGTGACCGGAGCTGATGTCAGCCTGATGGGATTGTGGCGTCGGCTCGCACCCGCGTTCCTACGCAGTGCTCGACCCGTCGAAGTGATCGACTGGGCCGACGTCGGTTATCTCGCCACCGATGCCGCGACCGTGCAGTTGAAATCGTCGCGCGGAAAACTTGCGCGCCTGCATCCGGTGGAAATTGCGCGACTCGCTGAAGCCCTTTCCTACCAACACGGCGCCGAAATTGTCGCGTCCCTCGACGATGAAACGGCCGCCGAAACCCTGGAAGAGATGGCCGCCGAACGGCAAGCCCAGATTATCGGCGACATGGATGAAGAACGGGCGGCAGACATCCTCGAACTTATGTCGCCAGACGAAGCGGCGGACGTGCTGGGCGATCTTTCGGAAGAGAAGGCGGAAGATTTGCTCAATCGCATGGAAGACGACGAGCAACTGGAAGTTGCTGAACTCCTGCCTTACGCGGATGACAGTGCCGGCGGATTGATGACGACCGAGTTTGTCACCCTGCCGCGTGATTTAACGGTCGGCGAAGCCCTGGCGCGTTTACGCGAGATGGCCGAAACGCCGAATATGATCTACTACCTTTACGTTGTGGCCGCCGAAGATTCCTGGAAACTGGTTGGAGTGATCGCATTGCGCAGTTTGATCCTGGCTGATTCGTCCGCTCCGCTTGAGCGCGTCATGCGTAGCGTTCTGCAAGTAGCGCATCCCGACGACGGCGCGACCGAAGTGGCGCAGAAGATTGCCGAGTATAACCTGCTGGCTCTTCCGGTGGTCGACGAAGCCGGCGAGATTCTGGGCATCGTAACCGTTGACGACGCGATTGAAATTCTGCTGCCGAAAGACTGGCGGCAAAGACTGCCGAAGTTGTTAGGATGAAGGCAATGCCGATTGCCAATTTACAATTGCCGAATGACCCTCCAAATCGGCAATCGGCAATTAGAAATTGGGAATGACTGAGGACCCTCCGAGTGCCAGAGCAACGAACAGACGTGCGCAATGCGGGACGCCGGCTTTTGCGCCGCGGCGCGCAAGGAGTCTCGCGCGTGCGTCGCACCGTTGCCCGGCGCCCGCGCATGTTTGCTTACTTCGCGATCCTCGGCCCGGGCGTGATCACCGCTTGCGCGGGAAATGACGCCGGCGGGATCGCCACATTTGCTTCGGTTGGCGCCGATTACGGCTACAAACTCCTCTGGCTCTTAATTCCCCTTACGTTCAGTCTGGGAATCGTTCAGGAGATGTGTGCCCGAATGGGCGCAGTTACCGGGAAGGGGCTCTCTGACTTAATCCGCGAGCGTTTTGGCGTGCGCTGGACTGCGTTCGTCATGCTGGCATTGCTGATCGCTAACGGCGGCGTTACCGTTTCAGAGTTTGTAGGAATCGCGGCCGCGATGGAACTGCTGGGAGTCGCGCGCTATGTCTCGGTGCCAATCGCGGCGATGGCGATCTGGTGGCTCGTGGTCAAAGGAACTTATCAGCGAGTTGAGCGCGTGTTCCTCGCCATGTCTCTGGTCTTTCTCGCTTATGTGGTTTCGGCTTTTCTCGCGCATCCTCCCTGGTCGACCGTCGCGCGCGAGTTGGTTCACCCACATTTTGATTTTACGCCGGCCTACCTTTTTACTTTTGTGGCGGTGGTGGGAACGACGATCTCGCCTTACATGCAGGTCTTCATTCAGTCCTCAGTCGTCGAAAAGGGTGTTCGTCTGGAGAACTACCGTAACACTCGCGCCGACGTTTGGGTGGGAACGGTATTCGCAGTCTTGATAGTTTTTTTTATCGTGGTTTCGACCGCCGCAACTCTAAACGTTCACGGCGAACACGTTGACTCTGCCGAGCAGGCTGCGCGCGCCCTGCGGCCGCTGGCCGGGCCTTACGCGGAAACGCTATTTGCCATCGGACTTTTCGGAGCTTCAATGCTGGCGGCGGGCGTCTTGCCCCTGGCCACGGCATATTCAATAAGCGAAGCGTTCGGATTCGAGAAAGGCGTCTCGAGCAGCTTTCGCGAGGCGCCGATCTTTCTGGGTGTCTTCACCTTCCTGGTGGCGGTGGGCGCGTTTATCGCCATGATGCCGGGGCTGCCACTGATTCACGTATTGATCGTGACACAGGTTATTAATGGAATGCTTCTGCCGGTCATTCTAATCGCGATTCTGCGCCTGGTTAACAATCGCGAATTGATGGGCGCACACGTGAATGGGCCTCTTTATAATCTCGCGGCTTGGTTGACCGCGATCGTCGTTTCCGCACTGTCGATCCTACTAATCGTCGCGACGCTGTTTCCGAACCTTTTGTCTCGCTCAGGATGATCTCCGCGGCCTGCTCTTTCCGGATCACGGATCTCAGGCGAAATCTCCCCAGACTCGTTGCCTTTGAGATTTTCACTCTCGCCAAGCGAGGAATTTGGTGGTAAAAGTACGTTCGCTCGCTAAGCCATCTGTCGTAAGCAGTGAATGATTGAATGACTGCCGATCGCTCAAGTCAAAGGAATCGGTTTTTGGTCCTGTTTTTCACGACCACAGTCGTGGCGTTGGGGCTCTATCTATTCTATAGGTTCTTCGGTTACGGTCTGGAAAAGGGGTATCCACACCCGAGTGTCTTTAAAATCCCCGCGCTCATACTATGGGCTTCGTTTGCTTACTTCGGCGTGCGGGTTATTAACGCGGCCATCTTTGACTTTGCGTTTCGCCTTCGTCGCGGCTACGAAGCACCTTCTCTGGTTCGCAACATCTTTACGCTCGTAGCATTCACTGTTCTTTTCGTTCTCATCTTCAAATCGATCTACGACGATGTACAGCTCGGCGCGATTTTTACCACCTCCGCGATCTTCGGCGTAATCATAGGTCTTGCTCTACAGGACACTCTGGGAAATTTCTTCGCTGGTATTTCCCTTCACGCCGACCGTCCTTTTCAAGTTGGTGACGTTATCACCGTCGGCCAACAAAAACATACGGGCGTGATCGAGAGCATTACCTGGCGGGCCATCAAGATCCGGACCTTCCAGAATCACATCGTCCTGGTCAGCAACAGCAACGCCGCGAGAGAGGCAATTGAAGTTTCCCCGCGTGACAACTTGAACGCGCGTCTGGTCTTTTTCGGTACGCTTTATACCGACTCGCCTGCTAAGACAATTCACGTCGTCCGCGAAGCGGTGCGTGATGCCGATAACGTTTCAGAAAAGATCACCCCGATCGTGCGCATCAGGAGTCTGGGTGACTTTTCGATCGAATGGGAAATCAAATACTGGCTCGATGACTATGCCAAATATAACGACACTGACGCCTTGGTTCGTCAGCGGGTTTGGTACGCGCTGCGGAGAAGCGGCCTGACCTTCGCCTTCCCGACACGAACTCTTCACCTCGAACGCAAAGCCATCACCCGGCCCGTGACCGCCGAAGAACAGATCGCGGACCGCCTTTCCGCCGTCGATGTTTTCGCGCCTCTCTCGAGTGACGAGCTGAGACAACTCGCAACCGCAACGGAGGGACACGTCTTCGCGCCCGGCGAGACTCTGATTCGCGCCGGTGACGAAGGCTCTTCAATGTTCGTCGTGCACAATGGCCGGGTCGCAGTCCAGGTAGCCGATAAAGGCGGCCCCCGGACAGTTGCAGTCTTAAGCGAAGGAAACTTCTTTGGCGAGATGGCCCTCTTCACCGGAGAACCACGCACCGCCAATGTGGTTGCTCTGGAAGAGACCGAAGTGCTCGAGATCGGCCATGCCGCAATGAAACACATCTTCGAGACAAACCCCAGCCTCGCCGAGTCCATCAGTTGGACCATCGCCGAACGCCAGGCCGCTCTGGCAGCAGGCTCTGCCCAAGCTGCCCAGAACAGCATTCAGGAACCAGCAGGATTGCTCGCGTCAATCCGGCACTTCTTTGGCCTGCGCTAACCGCAAAGTCCGCCCGCAAGACCCAGCCACCAACTCGACAAGAGACCAAATAGCCCCACAAACACGCCTCGTTTTGCCCACGGCTGCCGACTTGACAAGAAGAGACTCAGCCTTTATTATCGCGTCGTACTCAGGGGCGGGCGGTAAGTTTCGGGAGCCTCGCTCTGGGGCAAGAAAGTCAACGAGGATTCAGGAGGTTTTGGTTATGAGTATCGTTCGTTACGACCCGTTTCGCGATCTGCGAACTCTGCAGGAGGAAGTTAATCGTCTTTTCACCGGGAATGTGGCCCGCGCCTTCGACGACGAGGGTATTGCGCGCGGCTCGTGGAGTCCTAACGTGGACATCTATGAAAACAAGGACCAGATTGTGCTCGAGGCTGAATTGCCCGGCATGAAACGTGAGGACTTTGATCTTTCGGTTGAAAATAACGTAATCACGCTTCGCGGCGAGCGTCACTTTGAAAAGAAGGACGAGACCGATAACTATCATAGGGTTGAGCGGGCCTACGGCAGTTTCCTGCGTTCGTTCACTCTGCCGAATACGGTTTCGGCCGAAGGCGCAACCGCCGATTACCGTAATGGGGTTTTGCGAGTTGCGCTGCCGAAGCGCGCGGAAACGAAAGCCCGCCGCATCGAGATTAAAGGAGACGGCGAGCCTGCCAGGACAATTGAGGCCAAGGCAGAAACTTCGAAAGGCGCAGCCAAGTGATCGATTTGATTGAGCATGTGCAGCGGGGCTACTGGCGCAATTGACCATGGCCCCGCTTGCTTTCACCTGCAGGGATTTTGTAGTTAACTTTTCTTATGCGTTTAGACAGATTCACACTTCGAGGACAAGAAGCGATCCAGGCGGGAATCGAACTTACTGAGCGGAATCAAAATCAGCAGGTCGAGCCCGAGCACGTTCTCTGCGCGATGCTCGAACAGCCGGAGGGGATTGTGCGCCCGTTGCTCGGCAAGCTCGGCGCGAACGTTCAGGTTGTGCTCAACGATTGCCAGGCTGCTGTTGCGCGTTTTCCTCGCGTCCAGGGTGGTCAACAGTATTTCAGTCCTCGCTTGACGCAGATATTTACCGCGGCGGAAAAGCAAGCCGAGAAGATGAAGGACGAGTACATCTCGACTGAGCATCTACTGCTGGCGATTGCCGACGAGAAGGACGGAGCGGGCGGAAAGCTCCTGCGCCAGCACGGAGTGAGTCGCGATGATCTGCTGAAAGCGATCGAGCAGACGCGCGGTGGCGCTCGCATCACCGATCAAAATGCCGAAGCAAATTATCAGGCGCTGGCAAAGTACGCCCGCGACCTTACCGATTTGGCGCGCAAGGGCAAGCTTGATCCGGTCATCGGCCGCGACGACGAAATTCGCCGCACGATTCAGGTGCTGTCCCGCCGCACCAAAAATAATCCGGTGCTTATCGGCGAGCCGGGTGTCGGCAAAACCGCGATCGTCGAAGGGCTGGCTCAGCGGATTGTTTCCGGTGATGTTCCCGAGACCTTGCGCAACAAGCGCCTGGTCGGGTTGGATCTCGGCTCGATGTTGGCCGGCGCGAAATATCGCGGCGAGTTTGAGGATCGATTGAAGGCAGTGCTGAAAGAGATCGAAACCGCGCAGGGCCAGATCATTCTGTTTATCGACGAATTGCACACACTGGTCGGGGCCGGCGCGGCCGAAGGAGCGATCGACGCTTCGAATATGTTGAAGCCGGCGCTCGCCCGCGGTGAACTGCGCTGTGTGGGCGCGACTACGTTGAATGAATACAAGAAGTACATAGAAAAGGATGCTGCGCTCGAGCGTCGTTTCCAACAGATCTATGTTGGCGAACCGACCGTTGAGGATACGATCGCAATCCTACGTGGGCTGAAAGAACGCTACGAAGTTCACCACGGCGTTCGCATCAAGGACTCAGCAATCGTCGCCGCTGCGACGCTTTCAAATCGCTACATCACCGATCGCTTCCTGCCTGACAAGGCAATCGATCTGATTGACGAAGCCGCCTCGAAGCTACGAATTGAAATCGATTCGCTGCCGCAGGAAATCGATCAGGTCGAGCGGGAAACCATGCAGCTCGAAATCGAGCACCAGGCCCTGCAACGGGAAGAAGATGAGCGCTCGAAGAGCCGCCTCCGCGAGATCGAAAAAAAGATTGCGGACTTGAAAGAAAAGTCTTCAGGCATGAAGGCCAAGTGGCAGTCGGAAAAAGAAGCGATCGAGCGCATGCGCAAGGCGAAGGCCGAGTTGGAACAGCTGCGACTGCAACTGGATCAAGCCCGCAATGCCGGCGATCTGGGGCGGGCTTCTGAGATTCAGTACGGCCAGATTCCAGAGCTGGAAAGAAAGTTTGAGGTCGAACAGGCCAAGCTGGCTCAAATCCAGACCGATGGCGTCACCCTCAAGGAAGAAGTTGACGAGGAAGACGTTGCTGAAGTTGTAGCCAAATGGACCGGCGTTCCCGTTTCAAAGATGCTCGAAGGCGAGATGCACAAGCTTCTCACTATGGAGGATCGACTGCACCAACGCGTTATTGGTCAGGATGAAGCACTCGAGGCCGTCGCCAACGCCGTGCGAAGAGCGCGCGCCGGCTTGCAGGATCCGAATCGTCCGGTTGGATCGTTCATCTTTTTAGGCCCTACGGGCGTCGGCAAAACTGAAACTGCCCGCGCGCTCGCCGAGTTTCTATTTGACGATGAACGCGCGATGATTCGACTCGATATGTCTGAGTACATGGAGAAGCACGCCGTAGCGCGCATGATCGGCGCGCCACCGGGCTACGTTGGTTACGAGGAAGGCGGACAGCTAACCGAAGCAGTGCGGCGACGTCCCTACAGTGTGGTTCTTTTCGACGAGATTGAAAAAGCGCACCCGGACGTTTTCAATGTGCTGTTGCAAATTCTTGATGATGGTCGGCTAACAGATTCGAAAGGTCGCACCGTGGATTTCAAGAACACAGTCCTGATCATGACCTCCAACCTCGGCTCGCGCGAGATGCAGGAAGTCAGCGAGGATGAAAAGCAAGTGCACGAAGCAGTGACCCAGGTCCTGCGCGAACACTTCAAGCCGGAGTTTCTAAATCGCATAGACGACATCGTCATTTTCCATCGATTGTCACGCGAACAAATCACGAGGATTATCGATGTGCAACTCGAGCGTCTGCGCACGATGCTGCATGAACGCAACATCTCTTTAAAGTTGGAGGACTCGGCCAGGGAATTGTTGGCCCGCGAAGGTTATGACCCGAATTTTGGCGCCCGGCCGCTAAAGCGGGCGATCCAAACCCTGATTCAGAATCCGCTGGCAATGAAGCTCTTGCGCGGAGAAATCTCAGCGGGACAGACCGTGATCGTATCGGCTCGTGACGATGTGATGGAATTCGCGACCGATGTTGCGGTCGCAGCCGCGTGAACTGTGGCAGAATAGGGCTGGTTTGGGAGATGCCCTTGCTGGCAAGGTATTTGCGTAGTAATAAGGCGGAGAGATTCTTGTTGCACTGAAACGCAACGATGAATATGCTCTGCACATCAAAGCGGTGCGCGCCTGATGGAATATCGGGCAATCTGAAATGAACGGCGCCTAAGGACGAAGCAAGACAAGGTAATGAGAATGGCCGATTTAGAAGCATA
>JBGPWS010000182.1:0-9166 GCA_041492345.1 Pyrinomonadaceae bacterium
ACGGCGTCAAGGCGTCGTTCAACACCAACGCGCTGTGCGTTCTGCGCTATCCAGAGGCCGTCAAGGCGGTGTATGAGCGCGGCCATGAGATCGTCGCCCATTCTTACGCCGAGGATATTCAGTTAACCCAACTGACCATGGAAGAGGAGCGCAGCGAGATTCGCCGTTGCGCCAATCTGTTTCAGGACTTCACCGGCGTGCGTCCCACCGGCTGGCTGACTTCCGGCATGCGTCACACGGAACACACGCTGGGCATTCTCGCCGACGAGGGCTACAGCTGGCATGGCGACGCGGTCAACGATGACAATCCCTATGCCGCGACCGTCAACGGCAAAACCATGATCATCGTGCCGTATAAGAATGCGGTCAGCGGCCTCAACGACACCGGCATGTACCGGCGCGGCATCACGGCGCGCGATGTGTTCAATTCGTTCAAAGATGAATTCGATTTGCTCTACGAAGAGTCGGCCAGCGAGCCCAAGATGTTGACGCTGGCGATGCATTGCCAGATGGCATTTCCAGCGACCGGGAAAGTTTACGATGATTGCATCAAGTACGCCAAGACATTTGCCGATATTTGGTTCGCCACGCGGGGCGAGATTGTCGAGTGGGTGAAGAAGAATTGCATGTAAGAATTGGAGTAATGGAGTGGTGGAGTGATGGAGTAATGGGTTTCGGAACTTTCCGGACCCAACACTCCACCACTCCAGTACTCCATCACTCCAATTCTTCAGATTCGAGGTGCTTCCATGTGCGATACAGCCGATGATGGTGTTGGTATTAGCGATTCGGTTCCGCGTGATTTGCAGTTGCGCAATCGCGGGTTGCGCACGGCGGATATTTCGGTGCTCATGCCGTTTGCGCGGCAGCTGGCGAATTCACGCGAGAATCGCGACAGCCATATCGGTTTTGTCGGTTACGATAAGACCAGGGCTGGCAATAAAATTCTTATCGCTATTGACCGTGAATATGATCTCGACGTTCCGCATGCCGTCGCGGCGGCTCTGCGCGAGAAGGGCGCGCACGTCGATCTTCTGGTCGCCGACATGGGCAATCCCGACCGCGTGTTCGACTACACTGACGAAGTCGAGGTGATCATGCGGCGCGAACCGTGGCAGAAAAATCCGCGCCGCTGGGAGGGAATGCCTTACATCGAAGACTTCGCTCTGCGCGGCGGTTACGATTTACTGATCCACGGCAAGGGCGGGCCGATTCCGAAAACCGATTTTCGTTACGAGCAGATTCCCTGGCTGCGCGCCGAGCATTTCCTGCAGCGCTCGACGACTTATCCGCGTGATTTGCACCTGCTGATCAACAAAAAAACCTGGGACCCGATCTGGGAGTACGGCCGCGGCGGGCGCGCCCGGCTGACCGACGCCGAAGGCACGGACATCTCGTGGACCTACTGGGACGAATACTACGACGGCACGCGCTACGGTTTTTCCTCGACACCGCGCAACGGCCATCTGTTCGGCCATCCGGTGCCGCCGATCATCGCCAAAGAAGATGCCAGCGGCGTCGTCTCCGGCACGACCAGTCATTTTTCCAAAGCATTCCCGCAAGTGAAAGTCGATCTCGACGGCGGACAGATCGTCAAAGTTCAGGGTGGCGCCGTCTACGGCGACGCGTGGCGGACGCTGCTCGATGAAAGTAGAAATACCAAGTATCCATGTTTTCCGCGCCCCGGTTTGTTTTACCTCTGGGAAGTGGCGATCGGCACCAATCCCAAGATCATGCGGCCGAGCGGCATCGAAAAACATTCTTCCGGCGGCTTTGAGTGGGAGCGGCGCCGATCCGGCGTGATTCATATGGGCTTCGGCACGCTGTGGCGTTCCGAAGAAGAGAAGTGGGCCGGCGAGAACGGCATTCTCTACGGCCATCTGCACATTCACTTGCTCTTTCCAACTTTCACCATCACGACCAAGAGCGGCAAGGAATACACGATCATCCGCAACGGCAGGCTGACGGCACTCGACGATCCCGACGTGCGCAAACTCGCCGCCAAGTACGGCGACCCCGACGATATGCTGCGCGAAGATTGGATCCCGCAGATTCCGGGCATCACTTCGGCCGGTACGTATGAGGACTACGCTCGCAATCCAGGGAAGTGGATCTACGGAAAAAATGATTAAGTTTTTGGTTTTTACTTTTTAGTGGCTAGATTATGCCTATAATTTTAGCAGAAAACTGTTCGAGTCTGTGCCAAGTGACGCTAGGTGACACTTAGCTATCGTACCTATGGCTGGGTCTGTTTGCTTGGAATTTTTGAGATCCTGTCATCGCTTTCGATATTTCATTCCATGGATAGAATTGACTGAACATGGAAATTTTAATAGCTCTCGCAATATTCGCAGTTGTCGTTTGGATAGTTATTAAGAATTGGCAAAAACCCGATTCCCCACGACCGCCGGCTCAAACATTAGGTGTGAAGAAGGATCCGTGGATTCCCCTGACGAGACCGACGCTAGACTATTCGCTGAATAAAGTAACTACACAAGAACCTGCTTCACCAGCACCGCCGACTCAAACATTAGATGCGAAGAAGGATCCGTGGATTCCCGCGACGAGACCGACTCTAGACTATTCGCCGGATGAAGTAGCTGCAGATGATTGTTGGATTGCACCAGGTCATGACGCGATAGTCGACGACTACAGAATTTCTGGCGGTATGTTGTATGTCGGAAATGGGTTGGCGTCTGTGGCAGGGTACGGAGTTGAGCCTGCGCTCATTGACCCGTGGTTGCCAATCAATCAATTGAACCCTGATAGAGTTGGCAACGGCATGACGTACTGGCCGGCGTATAGCTCCATCTCACCCGAGTGCCGTGCCGGTTACCTTGACTGGCTGGTTGGAGGACGACGAGATCCATCGGCATACATCGGTTATGTCTTCCTATATTTCTATGGACTTGAGCGTAGGGCTCTCGGTGATGCGCGAACCTCAGAAAAAGCGAGGCAAGAATGGCCCGCAATCTGTGATGAGGTCGCGCAACTTTTGCAGATCTATGCTGGCAACCATTCATTTCAGAATTATGCTATCCAATTTCATGACGCCCTAAAACTATTAATGATGTCGGCAGAAAGTGACCTAACTGAGCCCCCGACCGAGCGCAGGGGATACGAATTACCTATTTCTCTCCGCGTAGGAATTGGTAGGATCGTCGCTGATGGCAAGCCGCTGCCGGCGATCTGGGCGCTTAGTTGGTATTTACTGCACCCAGAGACATCGATCCGCACTTCCGCAAGACGCTGCCCAGAAGAATTTCGCGAGTTGTTCAGCACCCGTTATCGACGCGAGTTAGGTGAGGGGCTCGTGTTAAAGCCGAATCGCTCAAAGCTGAAGATTACGATTAGGCCGGCAAGTGCATCCTTTGGCGGCCAAGTAGAGCTGAGCACGGACCTTCCCGACATCGCGGCTCTAACGGCGCCTATGTCGAAGCTGCGCCAGATCGGCGAAGGATGCGCGGCGGACCTCGACGCTTTCAGCCGTTGGGTTGGCCGCAATCCTGGTGTGCCGAAGACAATTGCAGCGGTTGCCCTACTGCCGTCAGAACTCGCTACTACCCATCAGAGTCAGGAATCGGAGGAGTTATGGAAATGGGTCAAGAATTCTGTGGGACAAACCAATCGCGTAAAATGCGATGCAGACGATCTCCTAAGCCACTGCGCGTCCTTTGGTAGTGGCAAGCTCTCTAAATCAGAAGCGGTGTTGTTGGCACAACTTCTTGAGAAGGGAGGCTTCGGGATCGAGCCGGATGTTCGGTTCGGTGGTGCTCCATTGGAACCGAGCAGTAAGGTCGTCATATTCACGCTGCCGCCAGATTCCACCGCAGTTGCGTCCCCGAGATTTGCCGCTGCAGCGGTTCTGTTGCATCTAGCGGTTGCAGTGTCCGTTGCAGATGGCTCGATATCAGAATCCGAGAAGCAAACACTTGAAACACATTTGGAGCAAGCGTTGGCATTGAGTGCCTCTGAACGCCTGAGACTTTCCGCACACCTGCTTTGGTTGATGACTTCACAGCCGAGCATGACAGGTCTAAAGAAGCGACTCGAACCGCTCGATTTGCGTCAGCGCGCAGCCCTCGCTGAGTTCATAATCAGTGTGGCGGGAGCCGATGGGCAGATCAGTCCAAACGAGATTCGGACGCTTGAGAAGATTTATCCGATGCTGGGGCTGACGTCAGACGACGTGTACAGCCACATTCATGCGATGGCTGCAGGGGCCGCACCCGTTGTCGACGATAATGAGCCAGTCACTGTTATTCCGGCGCAACCGACTACTGGCTATGCTATCCCGCCCCCTCCCGGGTCGACACGAACTATTCGGCTTGACATGGCGACCGTTAAGACGAAGTTGGCGGAATCAGCGCAAGTCGCGGCAATTCTTGATGACATATTCACCAACGACGACACAATAAATGTGCCGCAGTCAGTACTGCCAGAAGCATCTGCTAGTAAAGTTCCCACATCATATCGTATCTTTCTTTCCGAGCTCTCTAAACGGTCTGAGTGGAGCCGCACCGAATTTGAAGTGATGGCAGCAGAATGCGGACTCATGCCGGAGGGCGCCATCGATTTACTTAACGAGGCGGCATTCGCGGTTGTCGGCGCCCCGGTCATCGAGGGAGACGACCCGATGCAGATTGACGCTGCTATCGCAAAGGAGCTTGTGACATGAGCACACCACCAATTCGACCGCGTGAGCGAGACGCGATAATTCAATCACTACGTGCGGGGGTCGTACCGCGGACTGGCCAGCAGCATTTCCAGGTTGGACGGGTCGAAGAGGTTAAGGCGCTCATTGCTGACTTGGACCGAGTCGCCGACGGTGGTTCCGGGATGCGGTTTGTCATCGGCGAGTTTGGATCGGGAAAGACATTTTTTCTTTATTTGATTCGTTCGATCGCTCTCGAAAAGCGGCTCGTTACGGTCCATGCCGACTTGACGCCGGACCGTCGCCTCTACTCCTCTGGCGGCCAGGCGCGTGCTTTCTACCAGGAACTTGTTCGTAACATGTCAACTCGTTCCAAACCAGAGGGCGGAGCTATGTCGAGCGTGGTCGAGCGGTTTATCACCTCGGCTATCGAAGCAGCCCGTGAGCGAGGCGTCAAACCGGAGGTCGTCATCCGCGAGCGCCTCGCAACACTGTCAGAGATGGTAAATGGCTATGATTTCGCAGAAGTGATCGCGGCCTACTGGAAGGGGCACGACACGGGAAACGAGGCACTAAAGTCAAACGCCGTACGCTGGCTTCGCGGCGAGTTCGCCACGCGGACGGACGCGCGCTCTGCTTTGGGCGTCCGTACAATAGTCGATGATGCAAACGTATACGACCAGCTAAAACTTCTAGCGAGGTTCGTCCGGCTTGCCGGTTTTGCCGGAACCGTCGTCTGCTGCGACGAGCTCGTTAATTTGTACAAACTTGCGAACACGAAGGCGCGCAACACCAACTACGAGCAAATCTTGCGAATCCTGAATGACTGTCTCCAAGGCTCGGCGGAAGGACTCGTGTTTCTGATGGGCGGAACGCCGGAGTTTCTGATGGACACACGAAAAGGGCTATACAGCTATCAGGCGCTTCAGTCTCGCCTTGCTGAGAACCGCTTTATTAAAGATGGACTCGTGGACTATTCTGGACCGGTTCTCAGACTTACCAACCTAACCCCCGAGGATCTCTTCGTGTTGTTGGGAAAGCTGCGCCATGTCTACGCCTCCGGTGTGACCGAGCGCTATCTGATTCCGGACGAGGGTCTTCAAGCTTTTATGCAGCACTGTTCACAGAAAATCGGGGACGCATACTTCCGTACACCTCGAAACACCGTTACCGCGTTCGTGAATCTTCTCGCTATTCTTGAACAGAATCCAGCGGCATCGTGGCAGCAGCTCTTGAACCAGGTGCAGGTCATGCCGGACACCAATCCAGACCTTCAGCCTCTGGAGGACGAAGAAGAGGCCGAACAACTGGCCACTGAGTCGGAAGCGAAGAAGGACGATGACGAACTTACCTCCTTCAAGCTCTAATTACAGTTCAGGCGGCCACGCATCCACCGGGTTCGAGCGGCTGCACAAAAAAATCCAGCGCTGGGTCTGGGACCAGGGCTGGACCGACCTGCGTGATATTCAGGAGTTGGCGATTAGCCCGATTCTCGATGGAGGTCGCGACGTGATCATCGCGGCCGCAACAGCGGGAGGTAAAACGGAAGCGGCCTTCCTGCCGATCTGCTCGCGAGTGATTGAGCAGCCGAGTGGTAGCGTCCGTGCTCTATACATCAGCCCTCTGAAAGCGCTGATCAACGACCAGTTCGATCGTCTCGATCGACTTTGCGAACGGCTGGAAATACCCGTGCACCGTTGGCACGGTGATGTGTCGTCAAGCCACAAGCAGCAGGTCATCTCGGATCCTGCGGGGATACTACTTATAACACCTGAATCCCTCGAAGCGCTTTTCGTGCTTCGTGGCACCGCGATCGCAAAACTGTTCGGCAGTCTGGACTTCGTGGTGGTGGACGAATTGCATTCCTTCATCGGTTCCGAACGGGGTCAGCAACTCCAGTCTCTCCTCAGCCGCCTCGAATTGGTCCTCCGCCGTCGCGTGCCCAGAATCGCGCTCAGCGCGACTCTCGGCGACATGGACCTGGCAACAGAGTTCCTTCGACCTGGCAGGGCACTGCCCTACGAGATACTCGTGTCCAATGACTCCAAGCAAGAGGTTAGATTGCAGATTCGCGGGTATCGCGTGAAGCCCGCAGATCCTGCTGCGCAGCACGATGGAGCGCGCGTCGATCCCGTTGATGATGCGGCGGTGGCGATGATCGGTGCTCATCTCTTCGAGGTGCTTCGAGGTAAGGACAACCTGATCTTCGCGAACAGCCGGCGCAACGTGGAGATTTACGGTGATCACCTCCGGCGGCTCTGCGAGCAGGCGCGAGTGCCCAACGAGTTCTGGCCGCATCACGGCAGTCTCTCGAAGGAGCTTCGGGATCACGCCGAGACCGTGTTGAAAGATTTAAACATGCCGGCCTCGGTCGTGTGCACAACCACGTTAGAGATGGGAATCGATATCGGGAGCATGGCAACCATTGCCCAGGTCGGTGTGCCTCCCTCCGTTGCGGCGCTGCGTCAACGGTTAGGACGATCCGGACGACGCGGTGAGCCGTCGATTCTGCGGATCTATATCGAGGAACCTGATATCGAGCCTGACAGCCCTCCGCAAGACCAACTGCGCGCAGAACTGGTTGAGGCTATCGCGATGGTTCGGCTGCTTATGGCCAAGTGGTGCGAGCCGCCGAAGGTTGGTGCGTTCCACTTGTCGACGCTGGTTCAGCAAGTGCTTTCGCTGATCGCGCAATATGGCGGGGCGAGAGCCGTAGAAGCATGGCGTGTTCTATGCCGCGATGGAGCATTTCCCGCCGTCGCGGAAGAGGTTTTCGTCAAGTTACTCCGGGAGTTGGGACAGCGTGATCTGATCATTCAGGCATCGGACGGTACGCTACTTCTAGGCGTTAAAGGCGAGCGTATGGTTAATCACTACAGTTTCTATACGGCGTTCGTAACACCAGAGGAATATCACCTCGTATCTAGTGGACACGAGCTCGGAACTCTTCCTATTTCGCATCCTCTTTCGGAAGGCAGCTATATAATATTTGCTGGTCAACGCTGGCGGGTCCTGAGCGTCGACGTCGAGCGTCGAATCGTGGACCTGGAGCCATCGCCTGCCGGACGTGCGCCTCGCTTCACGGGTGGAGGTGCAGAGGTTCACGAGCGAGTGCGGCAGGAAATGAGGGCCATTTACGAGTCTGCTGAAATGCCACCTTTCCTCGATCCAAACGCACGGGCGCTATTACAGGAAGGACGCCAAGCCTTCGCGAAGTATCGGCTCAATAAAGAATCATTCGTCGAGTACTCAAATAACGTCGCGATTTTCTGTTGGGCGGGGGACCGCGTATTGGACACGCTGCTCATCCAGTTGCGTGATCGTGACCTGCCTGTCGAACGCGACGGGCTCGCGGTCGTTGTTAACGACATTTCCGCTGACGCGCTACTTCCGCACTTGCGCGCGCTCGCAGCTCAAGGCCCTGCTGATGCTCCAGACCTGGCGAGCACTGTGTTAAACAAAGTAGTCGAGAAGCATCATGTTTTCCTCAGCGAAGAGCTTCTGTCGATCGATTTTGCCAGTTCCCGGCTCGACCCCGAAGGCGCGTGGCAGGCGATTGTACGGTTAGTCGCTTAGGTTAATGTGAGAGAAACCAGCGTTTAGAAGATCAGAAATCGCGATGTAGAAGTTACTCCGTCTTTATAGTCTGTCATCGCGAGTTTGAATCAGTTGGACATCAATTTCACTGCGAAATGCAGTGATCCATTCTACTTTTTATTCGGATACAGCCAGGTGGAAGCGGCCGGGTTTCTTGGGATACTTTATTTGGTCTTCGACAAGCCGTAATCGCAAGGCGAGCGAGGGACAGTCATGAAACTAAGGTGGCCTTTTTCGTGACCAACGCTTTGGTCTATACAGACCTGGATAACGGAGTGCGAGCGGTGGCCTTTTTTTGAGTCGTGAATCTCTGAATGATTCGGCTCTTGCAGTCCCAGATAGCGACCGATATTATCGCGCCCAAGGAGAATTCTTAGATGGCCGGACGGACTCTTTACGATAAGATTTGGCAATCCCATAGCGTTGGCGTTCTGCCGACGGGACAGACGCAACTTTTTATTGGCCTGCATTTGATTCATGAGATCACCACGGCGCCGGCCTTCGACATGTTGCGCGAGAAGGCGTGAGGGTTTGACTTTGACATCATAACTATTTGAGGGTTTGCGGTCTACCATGAGTCGTGAGTTATTCGACTCCTGCTTCCTTCTCAATTGAGATCACTCTTGCGCGCTGATAATGACAATGGCGATGTTTGGCCCTTTGCGCAGATTACACGAGAAGCACGCCCATGCGAGGTTTGCCGAGAGCGTCGGCCCGCCGTGTTTTTCGGCGATGATGTGGTCTACGTGGAACGGAAGTTCTGCGGCAGATTCGGGAAAGTGGCAATACTCGCATCGGCCCTGCGCACGGCGAATAACTTCGGCTTCCAGTGCGCGGTCTGGACGGGCCATGCGCTCAGCTGTTCGATGCTGTCTGCAACGACTGCCGCGCCCTGGACTTTATTAATTCCAGCAG
>JBGPWS010000063.1:0-15820 GCA_041492345.1 Pyrinomonadaceae bacterium
AAACATTAGGGCGTTGGATGAAAACAGTTTCAGGCTATTGGGCTTTGTTCCTTTGGTGACGGGCGCGGCGATCGTTGCCGTTACGATTAAGGGCGAAGTTCCATCATCCCCAATTCTTATATTACTGTCACTCGTAGGGGCGCTAGTGACCTTCGGGCTTTACAGATGGGAATGCCGGAACACCCAAATTTGTAAATGGCTCCAAGAACGCGCTGATGAGATAGAGGAACAAGAGTTTGATGTAAAAGAAATCAAAGAAAGGCAATTTGCTATAAGATTGTGAGAACTACCGCCTAAGTTCAAAAGCCCTGAGTACGATGACATGCATAAGTTCTGGCGCTATCAAATCACGCAGAGAAAAGCAGAGAAGATTATTTACGTGACTACAATCCTTGCTTGGCTTGCACTACCTTTGATTGTTTGGTTACCGAGACTATTGCGAATGTTTTAAGACAGTAACAGATAGAAAACCACCCGGCAGATCGCGGGCTTTTTCTTTTTGACGCTGGAGCGAGGACATTCTGTCCGCATTGAGCGCGCAGCGCAAATTTGGAGCGGTTGCACATCGGCGCGACGCCCGCTGGGTGGGTCGGAAAATGGGCAGGTTCGACCTGCCCATATTTTTCGTAAGCGTGTATCATGGATTTGCTAGCTACTTGTCTCGGTCTGGAGCTGACCTCATTTAATGAATCCGCTCGAAACGTACCTTCAAAGCCTATTCGTCATTCATAGTTCCGGCTCGGCAGTGAAAGAGACTTCCTACTACGGAACTCTTGAGAATCTATTGAACGAAGTAGGCAAGACGCTCAAGCCCAGAGTTCGCTGCATCATCAATCTTCAGAATCAAGGCGCAGGTCTGCCCGATGGCGGTCTCAACACAGCCGATCAATTTCAGAAGCGGATGAACGTCGAGCCACTCGAAGGTCAACTTCCCGCTCGCGGTTGCCTTGCGGAGCGGGTGCAACAACCGTCGCTCGATACGCTTGGGACAGTCTGGTCTATGAACTCTACGAACTGACGCCTAATGAGATCGCCATAGTTGAAAGTGAGGCCTCGAAGTGAGTCATAATCCGTGGTGCATACAGGAGAGGTTATGGAAACTATTTATCAACTAAACGCTGACGATCTAAACGAAGATTTCCTGGAAGGACTGAAAACATCTTTCAAGCACAAGGAAATTGAGATCGTTGTTTATGAGCGTGACGAAACTGCTTACCTCTTACGTTCGCCCGCGAACCGCTCCCAATTGATCGAGGCAGTCGCTGATGTAGAGCAGAATCGCAATCTCGTCACTCCTGATCAGGAACAGTTTCAATGAGGACGATTGCCTTCCATCAATCGGCGTTTGATCAATACAACTTGTGGGCACTAAGAGATAAGAAGACCTTTGAACGCCTAACGCGTCTCATTGCCGAGACTGCCAGGACTCCATTCGCCGGAATCGGCAAACCCGAGCCACTTAAAACGCGAACTCTCAGGATATTGGTCACGCCGGATCACAGACGAGCACCGGCTCGTCTATAAGGTTACTGACGACCAACTCATCATTACCTCGTGCAAGTATCACTACGAGTAAATTGGAAATCATGATTAATCATGATTAAAGAATACGATCGGGTGGTCCTGAATACGCCAGTCCCCAGCGAAGGGCTCGAAGCGGGAGATGTCGGTACCGTGGTCCACGTCTAAGAGGATGGAGAGGCTTATGAGGTCGAGTTTGTGACGCTTGATGGCCATACGGCCGCAGTCGCGACGTTAGACGCGTCGAAAGTGCGACCTGTCACCCGCCGAGATCTCACTCACGTGCGAGAACTACAAGTTGCTTGAGCTTAGTCCTGGAAGCCCAAGACAACTCGCGTCTCCCAAAGTTGCGCGACAATTTAGAGGCCAGCAGAAAGTGTAAGATTGGGCCATGCGATCGCTATCGTCGAGGGCTCGGGGGGGACCGTTGGGGCGACACACATTATGTCAGGCTTCGCGGGCTTCTATTTTTCACCTACCTCATTACCCAGAGCTGAGCCATGGGGCCGAAGGCCATAGCTAATTCACGCTACGGAGGGCCGCAACGTGTGAGGCTTTGGTATCGCCGCACTCAAACCGTCGCACGTCAGATCCTTCTAATGCCAACCGGATTACAGTAGAATCATCGCCACACTTACCCTGTATTCCACGAGGGTGCCGCTATGCGAAAAACATTCCTACTGATTCTCCTGGGCGCCATGTTCGCTGTCAGCGCCGCGGCGCAGTCGGGCAGAAGAGGCATGACGCCGCCACCACCGCCGCCGCCAGAGCGGATGACCGAACCGCCAATTGTGTCGCCGGCCGAGCGCGCGTCCGTCGCGCCGGCGGAGTTGACTGTCCTGCCAGAAAGCGTCCTTAAGCGCCAGCTCAAGGCGCTCGACAAGGGCAGCTTCAGCCTGGCGGACTTCGGCGGCAAGGTCCTCGTCGTTAACCTCTGGGCGTCGTGGTGCGGCCCGTGCCGCAGGGAAGTTCCTGAATACGAGAAGGTGCGCAAGGAGTTCGCCGGGCGTGGCGTAGAGTTCATCGGTCTGACCGCTGAAGATCCGCGCACGTCGTACGACCGCGTTAAGCAATTCGCGCGCGACTTCAATTTCGGCTTCCGCCTGGGCTGGGCCGACCACGAGACGGCGGTGGCGCTGATGAACGGGAGGAACGCGATTCCGCAGACCCTGGTCATCGCTCCCGATGGACGCATACTCAGCCATTGGCGCGGCTACTCGCCGGGACAGGGCGGCAATCACCTGCGCGAGACAATTGAACGTGCTCTCTCGGAAGCGTCCCCTTCCGCACAAAGATAACACTAGGCCAGATGATCTCGCTTTTAGGAGGTGAGAAGTGAAAACAGTTATCGGGTTACTCTTTTTCTTTGTAGATCTTGCCGTTCTCGCTCTTGGGACCTTCCTGTGTGCTACGGGTATCGGTCTTCTGGGATCCGGGTCGGGAGAAGGTGGGATCAAGCTCGTCGTGAAGGCGATTGGCGAGATCACAGGCGTGAACGGTCAGCTCGTGGTGTTTATCGTCGGTGCCCTCATGGTGTTGGCCGCACTGGGCTACGCACTCAAAGCGTATAAGGAAGCTGTGCGCTACGAGGGTGGGCTAAAGGACACCCCCCGCCATTTCGCGCCGATGGACTGAGAGCAAGACGAAGTTCTATCACTTTGGAAGCCGCGCCCAATAAATCGTTGTAGGTGAGCCCCGGTAGTACGCCTCTCAACTAGAAAAATAGAATCCACCTTGTGCGCCGCCGCGCGGCCACCTGAACGCTGACGTTATGTCGCTTCGTATTGGTTACCCATAATCTAATTGAGGTTATAAGTTGCCGTGAAGCTGTCATCGATCAGAAATCCTATGATACCGCGTTGCGCCTTTGTGCTTTGCTGGCTGCTTGTGCCTTCTGTCGCACAAGCTCAGGAGTGGTCGGGTTTCGAGTGGATCAGGGCTGGTGTGGGAGGCAAAATATCCGAGAAGGCGGCAATTTATCTACGCGTCAAAATCTCAGGACTCGCGGGCGAATACTATATGCAGTTGGACACCGGAGCACCAAGGACGATGCTCTATGGCGTACCATATAAGCAGATTTTGCAGGAGCATAACGCTCTCAGTCCAGAGGTGGCGGAAGGTAAATCCTCGAACCGTTTTTCTACTGTGAGCTTCAGTGGCAGCATCGGCAGGTTAGGCCTGACCGATGTTCCTGTTCTCCTCTACAGAGACTACGGCACACCTATCAGCCGCAAAAATAAGTACCCTAAGATCGGGACAATAGGTCTCGACATCTTCAGAGAACATCCGCTCATCCTCGACTTCCCCAGGCGGCGGTTCGCTGTGCTTGGCAAAGGAGATAGTATCCCGCTTGCTTTGGAGCAGCGGGCAACCTTCTTTGAGGTGACGGTCAGGGATGGGCTGATGTTCATTCCCGTCTTCTATGATGAGCAGCAGATTGACAATATCTTTTACGATACGGGCTCGAGCATCTTCCCGCTGGTGACGACACGCAGCATCTGGCAGAAGCTGACGGGGCGCACTGGCGATGAGTCGGACAACGAACATCTGACGATCTTTTCGTGGGGCAAGGAGGTGGTCATGACCGGAGCCAGAATGAAGAAATCTCTCCGGGTCGGCTCGCGGAGCGTCGGCAGAAGTATGGTCTATTTCGCGCCCCCTGAGGCCGAAAACCTTAGCTTCGAGAAGAGTCCGTTCAAAGTCAGCGGATTAGTCGGCAACGCGCTCTTTTACGATGATGACCTGGTCATCATCGACCTGCCGCGAAAACGGATGGCTATCCTACCGAGCAAGTGAATAGACGCCGGAGTGAGAGGGATGGAGAAAAAGATTCTGTGCTTAGGCTTTTAAGCTGAAGCATTCCACCTACGGGCGGCACAACAACGCCATGCAGCCGCGCGCGCGAATAGCGTTGATTTCATGCGCTAGACTTGCTACTCATCCGGTTGGGTGCGCGGCCGCTGATGGCGAGCGTTAAGTGGCCGCAAGCCACATAAGTAGTTAATCAGGTGACAGTTCATGATAGATGTCGGACTAACTCATATAGCACTTCCCGTGACAGACGTTGAGAAAAGCATCGCCTTTTATTCGAAGTATGCACGAATGCAGGTAGTACACCGCAGGAGCGAACAGTCCACTGGGTCAGATGTTGTTTGGATTAGTGATAGGACTCGACCATTTGTAATCGTGCTCATCGGAGTGGCGAAAGTAGAAACCGTCTTATTGCCATTTGCACACTTGGGAGTAGGATGCGAAAGCCGAGAGGAAGTAGATCGGCTTTGCGAAGAAGCCCGACAAGAAGGGGCTTTGAAGATGGGTCCATACGATTCAGGGTATCCGGTTGGGTACTGGGCATTCATCAGCGATCCGGACGGGCATACACTGGAGGTCTCGCACGGGCAGGAGGTCGCTCTCACTGTGGATCAAGCCACCTAACAAACCGTTTCAGGTGCGCCGTGATTGAGCGCTTCTCATCTTCAAAGATAGAATCCACGTTCCGCGTAGCCGCGCGGCCACCTGAACTCTGACGTTCGGCACTAATAGTATTTAGGAGGAAACAGCTCGTGCCTATCAATCTCAAGCGAATAGCGGTCGTCGTCGTTTTCCTTACAATCTGCGGCGCGTCTGCCTTGCGCGCGATGGGCCAGCAAACATCTGCGCCCAGGACCAGCCTCCGGCCATCATCAAGTTTGATGGGGATATGGCATTCTTTTTGGAGCATCTGACGGGAATCTTTGGCGTGACCATTGGGTTGGAGGTTAATCCTCAACAACCGAAGTCCAAAGTAGGATTTTATTTGCGAGATCCCACTTTACCTGACGTGCTGAACGCGATTGTGAAATCCGCGCCGAGCTACCGCTGGCGCGAGGGTGACGGGTTCATCGAGGTGTTGCCATTGGAGGGAAGCAGCCCGCTATTGGATACCATCATCACTAATTTCCGCGTAAATGACGTTGACCAGGCAGAAGCTATCAGTCAGTTGATGAATCTGCCGGAGGTGCAGGCCGGCATTAGGGCGATGAGCTTGAATCGTCGAGATCCCAGTAGCACATCAACAGAAAAGAAGGGCGAGAAGTTTTCTATGAGTCTCGAAGGTGCGACGATGCGTCAGGCCTTACATAAGATCGCCAAAGAGAGTGGTGGACGATTCTGGATCTTTCGCAGGGATAAAGACGGCTTCTTCTCGATTAGCAACTCGCCGAGGTAGCCGTGCCGGTCAACTGGACGTTCGGCGGCTTCCCCGCCTTCACGATTTGGTGATTCATAGTGAAGATATTGAACACGGTGTTCTATCCCAAATATCGCGTAACGTCGAACGACGAAATCGGCAGGGTTACGACACGAGTTTTCGATGAGTACTGATTTTCTATCACCACGCCGTCGAACAGGTCGCCAGGCAACGGGTTGAGTAATTAAGCATTCAAAAGAACATCTTCTGGCGTCCCAAGTGCCAATTTAACTCCAAAGGAGAAAAGCGATGATGAAAACAGTGCTTCTTATCGTAAGCGCTTCGCTGCTCTTATCTGCCTCGAGCATTATGGTTTCTGCCACCAAGCCGAGCCCGGAGAGTTTTGATATCGAAATATATGCGAAAGGTGAGTTGTGGCATACGATGTCGCTAAGCCCGCCTAATCTCCCCGGTGAGTACTCGTACACCTTCGCGATCTATAGAATGCCTAAGAACCAAAACGCGCGAACCTCTGAGGGCGAACAGGTCTATGCCATTCAGATCATTTCTCATCTCTCCGGCGATTCGGTGAACATCGAAATTCTGGCTTTGCTGGAAGACCCGCGGACAGTTTCTGAGGCGCATCCGCTACATAAGTTCAAGAAACAAACTGTTGGCTCATATGATTTGCGCGCGGGGGATGAGGCAACAGCGTCTGAGATGTCAAAGCTTGGAGCGGAGCCTCTTAAGATCAAGGTTGTCAGTCGAAGCTAAGCTTAAGCAGTCTGCTGTTGCCGCCTTCGCCTAACACGCCATTGCAGCGGAGCGTGGGATAGCGCCCTTTTCATCCAGCTTCATTTCGTTAGTGCTTGAATGCTGGTCTCCCGCCCCCCGCTGAATTCGGCGGCTCGTTGAGAGGACGTTTCCTGATGTCAATTGGAGGTCGATCTCATGATTTTGGAGAAAAGCGATCGAGGGTAACAAAACACCCGTTCCTATTCCTACTAGGGCTCGTTGCGCTGTTCTACTGTTCCGATACCGCAGCCCAACACGTCGGACCTTAGACGCGCACGAAAAACTCGGTCCCATCAACAAGCAAGTCCTGCTCACGCTACAGATCGCGCAAGGCCTCCCTCACGGTCGGGCTACTGCCCCGCTTGTCCTGGTCAGCGTTAATCACGTTCGCACGCGAGAGATAAAATACAACCCACCGCAGGCAAAGATCACTATCGGTGTCCATACGGCTGGTCCTGGCGGCAGCAACGCATGCTCGCCCAATTGTTGAAAGCCCCCGGATACCAGCCAGAACGCCAGACTCACCGCCACTGCAGAACATAGCGCGACGACTGTGCTCTTACGTCCGAAAGAGATCGCCAGCGGCATTCCAATCAGCGCCATCACAACCACACCAAACGGCGCCGCGTATTTCCGCTGCAAGGCTACCGCCAGCGCGGCAGTATCGGCGCCGCGATCCTTCAAATTCTTGATGTAAATACGAAGTCGATCGGCGCTCAATTGCGAGGGACGATCAACTGTGGGCCTAAACACGGAAGGCGGATCCACGCCGCTGATCTTTAGTTGCGCTGCGGACTGTCGCGTTACTCTGGCATCATTAAGATCGATCCACTGGGCTTTACTAATCTCAAACTCGTTAGCGGAAAGCCACTTCCCTTCCTCGCCCTTCGTCACGCGCTTTAGTTCAATCTGGCGGTCATCAAACTCATAAATCGCCGGCTTGAGCAGGACCTCCCGGCGTTCGTCAAACTCATAGGAATAAATACGCGCGCCGTCGGCGCTCACCAGCCAACGCTGTTCAGAACCCGCAGCGAGTTGCGCAATGTTCCCGCGGATTCTGGCGCGCAGGCTGTCTTGCCGGACGTTGGCCTGCGGCATCACGCGTTCCTGAATGAACCATGAACCGGTCGCTATCAACACGGCAAAGCCAAGACCGGGCAGCATCAATCGATATACACTCTGCCCGCTGGCCCACCATGCCACCGCTTCCCTTCTCCTGGCAATCAGCGCATACGTCATCAGCGCGGCCACCAGCACGCTGCCCGGAAACAGCTCGACACTCACGAGCGGCAACAAATAAAAAAGATATTGCGCGACGAGTTTCACGCTCGCGCGACTGGCCGCAATGAAGCGCCACAGCTCAAAGGTTGTAAAGACATTGAAGATCAAAACCAGCGCCATGAATCCGAAGAAAAAGCTGAAGGTCATGGTCCGGACGATGCTCACGTCCAGTAATGTTGGGAAGCTGGTCAGCCAGCTCCGGGCGCTACTTCCAGCCAATCCCGGCGCGACCTGATCATCTTTTGGAATCGATGCCTTGTCTTTGCCGGCCCGGCGAAACCAAAACCCAATTTGCCGGCGTCTGAACGCCAGTAACACAATTCCCAGCGCCAACGTTACTACCGTCGCCAGCCATGCACCCACAATCGGAGCCAGAGAACCTGCCCTGGCCATTTGATCGCCCCCGAGCGTAATCAGGTAATAGATCAGCAACACGAGCAGGGACACCATCACGCCGAACCCGCGGCTTCCCCGGCGCATACGCAATGCGAGGGCTGATCCAAACAGCGAGAACACCAGCGGCGTAAGTGAAAAGGCCAGACGCTTATGAAATATGATGCTGGCTTCTCGCTTTTTCGCGCCCGTACTCTGACCAATGAACTGACGCAATTCGCGCCATCCCATCTCGTCGGGACTCAACTCCTCCTTTTGCAGGCGCGCCAGCAAACTACTGCGTCCGGTGGGAAAGACGATCCGAAGCAGATCCAGTCGCTCGACCCTAAACGATTGATCGCGCGACTCTGGCGACGGCAGCCTCGTCTGCATCGCATCCTGCAAGACCAGTTCGGATTTTTCCGCGGAGGAATCGATCCGCCCGGCCCGCGCGGTTACCAGCAGCGTGGAGTGATCAGCTTCCTGCGATTGAATGAAAACACGTCCCCATTGGCCTTGCGACTTGTCGCCATCTCGAACGTAAATGACATACCCGGGAATGTCGGTGGCAAAGGTGCGCGGCTCAACCGGTGAATCCAACTTGTACAGCGCGCTGCGGATGGCCACCGATTTCAATTGCTGTTGCGCGCGAGGAACCTCCTTCAGGTTAAGCTCAGCGCTGACAGCGGTGGCAATTAACCCCAGGGCCAACGCCGGCCATAGCATCCGCCACGTGCTGATTCCGGCGGCACGCATTGCTATTAGTTCACTATCGCTTCCCATGCGACCTAATCCAATGATGGTACCGGACAGAACCGCCATCGGGATGGTGAATACAAAGACTGTGGGCAGAAGGGCGAGGGCCAGCCCGTAAACGAAGTTGGAAGGCATAACCCCGTGAAAGATCGTCTCGAAGTACCGGCCGGTTTGTTGAGCAAAAAGGATTGCCGTCAGGAGGACCAGCGAAGCAAGACTATAAGGAAATATCGTTCGCAGGATATACCGCTCTACTAATCTCCGGTTCGCCATAATGCCGACTTCCCGATCTATCTTAACGTCTCAGGGGAGGTAATTAGTTATCGTGGTGAAGCGACCAACGTTCGCGGTTCACGCTCAAGTGCGCGCACTATCAACCTATGCGTTAACTCGCCCAGCTGGGCGTCCGATTCTTCCGAAAGATCTTTGAAGGTAGATGCAAAATCGACTGGCGAAAGATGCCGAGTCGCCATGACGCTCCGTTGAGTCTCTGGCATCAACCTCGTGGCCGGACCCTGGCTGCACCGCTGACAGTGAGGATTTACTTCAACATCCAGACACGCCGTATCATCCTCGCTGAGTCGCGCCCCGCACTCAGCACACGACCGCACGTCGGGAAATAACCCGGCTAACCGCAGCAACCACACTTCAAAGTAACGCAATACCAGACGAGATGATCCGCGCGAAGTCTCCAGCGCTTCAACACAGGCGGCCACCATGCGAAACAGCTTCTCGTTAGCTTCATGAGGGGGAGCAAATTCGCTCACCAACTCTCCCATGTAAGCCAAAACCTCAGACGCTTCAAGTTGGGCGGCAAGATCGAAGTGCGATTTTAGGATCTCAGCACTTGAAATTGAGACGAGTTCCCGATTCTCTTTTTCGTAGAAGGCTAGTCTAATGAGCGTGAATGGTTCGAGGGCGGCGCCGAATCGGCTCTTCATCCGCCTGGCGCCCCGGGCCACAGCCCGCACCAGTCCGGCACTGCGCGTGAGGCAAACCGCTATGCGGTCTGCCTCAGCCAAGTTGTAAGTGCGGAGGACGATTGCATCTGTGTTAACCAACGCCATGGCCAGGCCCAAGATCAAGGCAACACTTTAACGTAAAGGCAGGAAGTAAAGGATCCAGCCCAGAATGAAGGCTATAAAAATGAACTCCCCTAAGACCTTCAAGCCATACATTAGCCGCTGGCGATCCGTACCTTTCGCCACCACCCCAAAGACAACCGCAGTCAACCCGGCGAACACAGCCATCCAGAACACATGCCTCATTGCTTCCTCCCTGCGCCGATGTCGAATGCGTCCAGCATTGCCAGGTAGTTAAGTAGGCCGGCAACGAGCAGGAAGGTATTTCCGTACTCATAAGTCGCCATCTGGGCGTGATCGGCAAAACCCGTGTTCGTTAACCAACAAAAGATGTAAAGCAATCCGGCGCCTGCATTCGCGGTCATTGGTAAAAGCTGAAGCAAAGCCGAGAGGCCCTGATCGCTGCTGCTAACTATGAACAGATGCCCACCCAGCCACAGGCCGGTGAAGAACATTCCCCAGACCGCGCCGCCAAGTAGGAGGGCTCGAGCCCACCTTCTTTGCAGCAAGTGCCCCAGTCCGGGGACAGCCCATGCTGCCACTCCATGCAACCACGCACGTCGCGGGGTTTCCGCCTTGGATGTCTGCCGTATCTTCGCGACCAAAGATAATCTCCCTTCATCAATCGCCGTGCGTCCTTCAGGTGATCACATCGGCCTTAATGTATTTAGTTAACTTATAACTTCACGATTTCTCAATCTGAATCAATGCTTTAGCTGTCGGCTCTACCACTACTTACCCTATTAATAAAGGAGAAACTGCGCGCGCAGCCGGCTGAATTCCGCCAACGGCCCCTCCCAGGACGCCTGGATAGAGTCCAACGAATCTCCTCGCTCAATTGCCTCGCGGACCTTTGACGTACCGGAAATCAGATCGAAAGGGTTGCGATCATATTCATATTCGTACGGTGGATCCTTCCAGCGAAACTGATCGCCGTACATATCGAATGCAGTCTTCACGATAGCTATCCCGGTGATCGCGGGCTCAAATGTTTGCCGATCCGTGACCTGAATTTGGATGCCCCCGCAGGCCTGATTGGCGTGCTTCTGAAATGTCGGAACGAAGACGCACGAACGGAAATGCACACCGGTCAAGCCAAACGCCGCCAGGGCGTCTGCGAAATCTTCGGCATCTATGTACGGAGCGCCGGCAAACTCAAACGGTCGTGTGGTTCCCCTCCCTTCGGACATCTGCGTTCCTTCGAGGTGTACCGCGCCGGGAAATACGGTCGCCGTATCGACTGTCGGCATGTTCGGCGAAGGCAGGACCCACGGGCCGTTCGTTTCGTCATACCACAGTTCGCGTGACCATCCCGCCATCGTCACGCAGTCAAGATCACAGCCAATGCCGAAATGTTCATTGAACATCTGCCCGAGTTCGCAAACCGTCATGCCATGACGCGTGGCGATCGGAAACTGGCCCACGAATGACGCGAAGGCCGGGTCAAGTACCACCCCGGCGACCTTGCTTCCGCTGATAGGGTTTGGCCGATCACAGGCGATCACTTTCTTGCCAAACTTCTTTGCCGCCCGCATGCAATTCGCCAACGTATAAACGAAGGTGTAGATGCGGGTGCCCACATCCTGCAAATCAAAAACGATGATATCGACATCGCGCAACATTTCCTCGGTTGGCTCGCGCGTCTCGCTATAGAGCGAATGGACGGGCAGGCCAGTCTTCCTATCGATCGCGTGGCCTGTCTCAATCATATTGTCCTGAACATCCCCACGGATGCCGTGCTGTGGCCCGAACAGCGCAGTAAGGTTGATATCGGAGTTCTGGTGGAAGACGTCGGCAACGTGCCGAAAGCCATGATCCACCGAAGCCTGATTGCACACCAGCGCGACCCGCGCGCTCCGCAGCAGGTCTATCTTTTCACCGAGCAGTCTTTCAACTCCCAGCGTGATCGGTTGCCTATCCTTTGTCATTTCAATTCCACCAAGTTTAACCACACAAGACCGAGCCGCCGTTTACGTTAAGGATTTCCCCGTTGATGTGCCGGGCCCATTCGCTACACAGAAAAACGATTGGCCATCCGATGTCTTGAGGGCTGGCCACTCGACCCACCGGAATCGCGTCTTCAATCGACTTGCGAAAACTCTTGTCTGCAAAAACGTCAGCGCACATATCCGTGTCCACCCAACCCGGCGCAACTGAGTTCACGTTGATGCCAAATGGCCCAAGTTCCGCAGCCAACGACTTGGTAAAAGAAATCTGTCCCCCTTTTGAAGCCGCGTAGTTCGAAACGTTCGCTTCCCCTCTTTGCCCGGCAGTCGAGCTCACGATGACGATACGCCCGAATCCACGAGTTTTCATGTGCGGGACCGCTGCCCGACAAGCTGCCCACGTGCCCTTGAGATTCAAATCCATCGTTCGGTTCCAGGCGGCCTCGCTTAACTCGTCAACCGGCCCACCTTCCCAAATACCCGCGTTACAGACAAGGAAATCGATGCGGCCCAGATTATCGATGGTTTTCTGAATTAGCCGCTGTGCTTCAGCCAGACGCGAGACGTCGGCCTGGACAGCCACCGCGCTCACGCCAAAGCCCCCGGCAGTCTTGACCGTATCCGAAGCGGCGCGCTCATCTCTAACATAGTTGATGACGACATTGGCGCCGAGCTTTGCAAAGCAACCGACGGCGGCGCGGCCAATGCCGCGCGAGCCGCCGGTCACGAGCGCGACTCGGTCTTTCAGGTTCAATGAAGCAATCAGGGATGGCGAAGAGTCCAAGGTAGTTTCTTCCACGCGGCTTGCTTGCCTTCGATAGGATTGTCCAGTCTCTATTAGCGTCTTTTACAAGCTCGCAGCCGTAGCGGCCTCACCCTCGCGAGTTTTCGCGTACAAGCGCGCCTCAGCAATGAACCGGCTGAAGAGGGCTTGAGAGAAACTGTCCTGCTCCCAACCGAGCTCAGGATGCCATTGCACTCCCACCACAAATCGATCGCTCCGCGGATCCTCGACAGCCTCGACGATACCATCCGGCGCCCAGGCCGTCGCCACCAGTTCCCTGCCCAGCGTTTCAATCGCCTGATGGTGATGGCTGTTGACCGGTGCGGTTTCCGCACCGGCCAATTGTCCGACGATGCTGTCCTCCAACAGCCGCACGCGGTGCGAGTGGCGATCGCGCGGCGCGCCCTGCTCGTGCTTGATGGCATTAGGATGCTGACTGACGATGTCTTGAATTAGAGTGCCGCCGCGCGACACATTCAAAGACTGGGCGCCGAAGCAGATTGCAAAGACAGGCATCGCGCGGTCTTCGACCTCAGCGAGTGCCAGCAGATCCGTTTCGTCTTTTTCCGGGTGTACGGCTCCGAGTTGCGGGTGCGGCTCTCGCCCGTAGCGCAGCGGATCGATATCGGAATTGCTTCCGGGCAGCAACAGGCCATCGACATCGGCCATGACGCCCTTGATAAAATCCGGGCGCGGGATCAAAGGAATGTGAACCGGCAAACCGCCCGCGGCTTCGACCGCCTCGCTGTAATATCGTGCGAGATAAAACAGATTAGTTTCCAGTTCTATGCGCATCGTGATCCCAATGCGCGGTCGTATCTGTGATTTCATTCGATCCCTGCATCCCTCAGAAACGAGACTCTAAACTCTATTCATGATAGCGCAAACGTCTCGCAGCTTCCCAATCATGACACGTTCACAAACGTTTGAGAGTATCGCACACTCTCAGGCGCATCGCTTGACTAATCTTCGCGCGAGTTCCTATAGTGCTCTTTCATCGATGAGCAGAAAAAACTCTTTGCAAGTGCGCAGTACGACCGTGTTGCTGGTGCGGCGTGACGGGCGGGTAGCGATGGCCGGCGACGGCCAGGTCACGGTGGGCGAAACCATAATGAAGGCCAGCGCCAAAAAGGTGCGCCGGCTTTATAACGACAAGATTCTCGCCGGATTCGCGGGCGCTACCGGCGACGCGTTTTCGCTGCTGACGCGCTTTGAGGGAAAACTTGAACAATACCACGGCAACCTGGAGCGCGGGGCAATCGAGCTGAGTAAGGAATGGCGAACCGATAAGGTCCTCCGGCATTTGGAGGCGCTGCTGGTAGTAGCCGATGAAAAGAGTTCTTTCCTGCTCTCCGGCAATGGTGATGTGATCTCGCCGGACGACGGGGTGCTGGCTATCGGCTCCGGCGGTTCTTATGCGCTGGCGGCTGCGCGAGCTTTGGTGGCCAACACGCAATTGTCTGCGCGCGAGATCGCCTTAGAAGCAATGCGGATCGCCGGCGACATCTGCATCTACAGTAACTCTAATATTGTGATCGAAGAACTGTGAACCGTTGACGATTCAAGGTTGTTCTGAAGAGTTGGCCGTCGACACTTTCTAAAGCATCTTATCTTTTACTGGTTTTGATTTAGACAATGGTTATCTACCTGGCAGGTGAAACGGAAGAGCAAGAGGCGCGTCTGGATGAGATGACGCCACGGCAAATCGTGGCCGCACTCGATAAGCACGTCGTCGGACAGAATGCAGCGAAGCGCGCCGTGGCGATTGCGCTGCGAAACCGCGTGCGCCGCAAGAAGCTGCCGGCCGACCTCGCCGCTGACGTGATTCCAAAGAACATCATCATGATTGGCTCGACCGGCGTCGGCAAAACGGAAATCGCGCGACGGCTGGCGCGCATGTCGAACTCGCCGTTTCTGAAAGTCGAAGCGTCAAAGTTCACCGAAGTTGGATACGTGGGCCGTGACGTCGAAAGCATGATTCGCGATCTCACTGAAATCGGGGTTGAGATGACGCGCCAGGAAAAGATCGAAGAGATCGCGGACAAGGCTGAACTGAACGTTGAGGAGCGTATTCTCGATATTCTGCTGCCGCCGCCCAAGTCTTCCTCTTCCAGTCCCCTTTTCGATTTCGACTCTAGCGAAACGACTGTTCCCGTCCTGGTTCCGGAGTCAGAACCGAAAGACGAAAACTTTGCTCGGACGCGCGAAAAGCTCCGCACCCAACTTAGATCGGGCAAGCTCGATAACCGCTTAGTCGAGATGGAAGTGCGCGAAAAGAACTTTCCCACGATTGAATTCGCCGGGCCCATGGGTGTCGAGGAAATGGGTATCAACATGAAGGACATGCTCGGCAACATGTTTCAGGGCCGCAGCAAACGCCGCAAGATGCGCGTCGACGAAGCGATGGAATATCTCATGCAGGAAGAGGAAGAGCGGCTGATCGACATGGATGCGGTCGCCCGCGCCGCCCTGGAACGCGTGGAATCGTCCGGTATTATCTTCCTCGATGAGATCGACAAGATCGCCGGCCGCGAGTCAGGCCATGGCCCGGATGTTTCGCGCGAGGGCGTGCAGCGCGACATCCTGCCGATCGTCGAAGGCACGACCGTAAACACGCGCTATGGCATGGTGCGCACTGATCACATTCTGTTTATCGCCGCCGGAGCATTTCATGTTTCCAAGCCATCGGACCTGATACCAGAACTTCAGGGACGCTTTCCCATTCGCGTCGAGCTTGAGTCGCTGACTATTGAAGATTTCAAACGAATTCTGGTCGAGCCAAAGAATTCGTTGGTAAAGCAGTATCTGGCGTTGATGGAAACTGAAGGCGTGAAGCTGGATTTTACTAAAGATGCGATCGACGCAGTTGCCAACTTTGCCGCGCGCGTTAATCAAAACACGGAAGATATCGGCGCGCGGCGCCTGCACACGATCATGGAGCGATTGCTCGACGAGATCAGTTTTGAGGGGCCGGATCTGGAGCCGAAGAACAAAACAATCGACGCCGCCTACGTCGAATTTATGCTCGCTGATACAGTGAAGGACCAGGATCTAAGCCGTTACATTCTTTAGTCCCTTTTCATAATCATTTCCAAAACTCCAGTGCCCGCACCGT
>JBGPWS010000351.1:0-4483 GCA_041492345.1 Pyrinomonadaceae bacterium
CCGGTGGGCTCGCTCTTGTCTGATCGCAGCCTGACCGATAGCGGATCGTTCCAGCGCATCGCCGATGACGACGATTCCGCCGGTGACTCCACTAGCGCGCCACTCGCGCGCGTCCGAGAACTCGAAGCCGCCCGCGTTCGCGATTTCGTCGATGAAGTCGCCGCGGAAAGCTCGCGCAGCCTTTCGTTTGAACGCGTCAGTGATGATGAAACGGCGGAAGTTGATGCGCCTGAAGTTGCAGCGGCAGAGGTTGAACCTGTAGCGGTCGAGAAGCGACCCATCCGGCGGAGCACGAGCACTAAGGAGTCAACGCCGCGCAAGAAAAAGACCAGCGTGATCGGTCGCTTGTTCAAGTCCCAAAAGGTCGATGACGTACCCGAATCGGAAGGTGGAGCGGAAGCGGAAATAGCGGAAGAAGTTCTCCCTGATTCCGAAGCCGGCATCACCACCGGGCGCGTGCACGAAGAGTTCGCTACCAGGCGCGGCGGGCGGCGGCGGCGGCGCCCCTCGTCGAAGCGGCCACAGTCTGCCGCCGAGGGCGAAGGGTCTAACGGCGCGGATAGCGCCAACGGCCTTGATGATGAAGCGGTGACGGCGGAAGAGCCACTTGAAACTCAATCGGTGGCCCAATCATCTGAGGTGATTGAAGAGCAGCCGGCGGTGATAGAAGAAACTAAAGAGGCACCGGAGACTCAGGAACCTGCGCAACGTGGTGAACGTCGTCCTCCGGCCCCTCGCGGAGGTCGTGGTGGTCGTCGTCCTGCCCGGCACGAGCGCAGCCCCCAGCCGGCGATTACCGATCTCTTGAAGGAAGGCCAGGAGATTCTGGTCCAGATTGCGAAAGAACCAATCGCCAAGAAAGGCGCGCGAATAACTTCCCACATCGCTCTGCCCGGCCGTTTTCTGGTTTACATGCCGACGGTCGAACATCTCGGCGTCTCGCGCAAAATCGAATCGGACAGCGAACGGACTCGGCTGCGCAAGCTGATTCAAAAAATTCACGTCGAAGAGAAGACCCCGGCCGGCGGGTTTATCGTACGAACTGCCGGAGTCGGCGCCAGCGAAGCTGACCTGCACGAAGATGCGAGATATTTGTTGCGCACCTGGCAGGACCTGCGTCACGACGCGGAAAAAGCAAAAGCTCCGGCGCTGGTGCATCGCGATTTGGATCTGGTACAGAGGATTCTGCGCGACCAGTTGTCTGAAGACTTCACCGCCATCCGGATTGACTCGGAAGAGGAATACCAGCGCGTCGTCGAGTTTGTGAACCGGATGCAGCCGCGCATGGTTAAGCGCGTCAAACTCTACACGCGAGACGAACCGATCCTGGAAGCCTATGGCGTACAGGCCGAGATTGATAAGGCGATCAAGCCGCGCGTTTGGCTGCGATCCGGAGGTTATCTGGTTATCAATCAGACTGAAGCCCTGGTCTCGATTGATGTGAATACGGGCAAGTTCGTGGGCCGCGGCGCGACCCGTCTGGAAGACACGATCACCCGCACGAACATGGAAGCCGTCGAAGAGATCGCGCGTCAGATTCGCCTGCGCGATCTGGGCGGGATCATCGTGCTCGATCTGATCGACATGGAAGAACGCCGCAATCGCCAGCGGGTGATGACGGCGCTTCAGGACGCCCTGCATTATGACAAATCGCCGACCAAGGTCCTTTCCTTCAACGACTTTGGCCTGGTAATCATGACGCGCAAGCGCGTCAAGCAATCGCTCGAGCGCACACTGTGCACGCCCTGCCTGTATTGCCAGGGAGCGGGCCTGGTGAAATCGCCGCAAACGATCTGTTACGAGATTCTGGAACAGGCGCGACGCCTGGGGCGGGAGGGCGAATCAGGTTCGAGACAGGCGATGCTCCGCATAAATCCGGAAGTCGCAAAAGCTTTGCGCGGACCCGAGCGCGAAGTGCTGAACGAAATCGAAGACTATCTCGGGGCCGTCGATATCAACAGCGACCCGCGCATCTTACAGGAACAGTTTGATTTTGCTTTTGTGTAGCACGGGCTGCCAGCCTGTGCTGCTCGGGCGCAAGCTGGCAGCTTGCGCTACGAACGGCGATGGAGTCCGCCATTAAATGCCTGCGTGCTGATGACTCCTACCAAATCTCTGGTCAGGAGTCTGTAACGTGGGCAAATTATTTTTGGCAGGCATTGGAGGTTTCATTGGCTCGACTCTCCGCTATGCAGTGACGGGGTACGTACAGCAGTTGAGCCGGAGCATAGACTTTCCCTACGGCACGCTGGCCGTTAATCTAATCGGCTGCTTCCTCATCGGTTTTCTTTCACAACTGGCGGAAACGCGCGGCGTCCTCACCGCTGAATCACGCACCTTTATCTTTATCGGCATCCTGGGCGGGTTCACAACCTTCTCGGCCTTTGGCAACGAAACCATGAACCTTTGGCGCGACGGGCAGAACGCGCTCGCCATGGCCAACGTCGCGGCGAATGTGCTGCTGGGACTAGGGGCGGTGTGGGTCAGCCGCGCGCTCGCCTATCAGATTTGGAGGTGACATCATGATGCTTCCGGAAGAAGGCTACCTGCTGCGAATTTTCATCGGCGAGAGCGACCGGCATGGCGGCAAGCTCTTGTACGAATGGCTTGTCCTCAAAGCCCGCGAAGCAGGCCTGGCCGGGGCCACGGTGATGCGCGGGATGATGGGTTTCGGCGCGCACAGCCGGCTGCATACTTTCAAGATCGAGCGCTTGTCTCAGGACTTGCCCATCATCGTCGAAATCGTGGACGCGCGCGACAAGCTCGAAAAATTTCTGGCCCTCATCGACAAAGAGATCGAAGAAGGCATGGCCACTCTGGAAGAAATACAGATCCATTTTTATCGGAGCGGGAAGTCGGGGGCAGGAGCCCGACCGTGAGGGAGGGCTCACGCGTATCGTCAATCAGAGGGCCCGGGGGGGTGTAAATGGGGGTTGATTATCATCCGTCCCTTACCATTGACTTCCATACGAATATCAGAAACTTCACAAGCTCGCAGATCAAAAATATTGTGAATGCCGCTTGAAAGATTAGTTGGTGGAGACGAGTAAGGGGTCAGGTTCTTTCTTTGCTGACTTAAGGTGCTTGCGAGGAACTATGTTGGGCAACGGTTCAGACATAACGTAATCCCCCATTAAGAACGTTTGTCTGAACGGGTCTTAGGGTAAGAACCTCAACCCCGCATGTCAAGATGTTTTTCGAGATGAACTGGTCCAACTCTTCTCAGTTAACATTTCACATGGTTTTGGGTTCAAGCTAAGCTAGAACACACTCATTTATCCTCCAGTATGAAAGGATACACACCCTTAATTTTGATCCGATAGGTTTTCGATGGGCTGTTAACGCGCAAGAATTTGATTGATGCGTGGCGAAATGATTCAACAAAACCGCGCTTTCCTGATCAGAACAGAAAGCGTTCGCCGTATGTTTCGCGCAAAACCTTCGATGACAGCAATCGTGGGCCAACTATTAGTTGATTTATCTCTCTCCGATGCACCCTTTTTTCAGTAGCTTATAGCAACAGCGGCTCACGGTCGGGCTACTGAACCGCTCACGACCCCCGCATCATTCACTCAGATCAATCGTATAGGTCTCAGTCTTAAAAGGTCGAAAACCTCGCTTCAAGTAATTCGGCATGGCGGCCTTGTCATCCAGCGTGCAGGTGTGCAGCCAGACGCGATTCGCGCCCTCGGCCCAGGCTTGCTCAACCGCACAGGTCAACAGGTGCTTTCCCAAGGCGCGACCGAGAAATTCCGGCAACAGTCCGAAGTAAGCAATCTCAACCGAACCGTCTTCGCAACGTCGCAGTTCGAAGTATCCCGCCGTCGCGCCATCGGCAGTCATTAGCCACAATGAAATTTCAGGCTGGCTCAGGTGGGTGACGATGTCTTCATCAGTCCACGGCAGACGATCGATCCATTGATAGTTCCGGCCCACCTCAACATACAGATAACGGAAGAACGAAGCCTGGCATTCATGCATTCGCTCAATGCGAATGCGCGGATCGTCACTGCGCGCGCCCTGCAACTCTGACGGGTCGCGCATTTCCAGATAAGTGCGGGTGACTTCGATTGTCAACACTGGTTTTAGTTAAAGAGGGGCGAAGAGATTTTCCGTTTGGCATTCTTCATCGGTCATTTGCCGGATCTAGTTCGCGTTGCTTCGTGTCACTTCGTGGATCGTTCGCTGGGCTGAGTAATGAGGAACGATCCACGAAATCACACGAAAGGGCACGAATGACAAATGGAAAATGAATCCCGCTTCCGCTTCACTTCCCGCTCTTTCCCCCCGCCGCTCGCGCTCGCGGATGAAATCGATCGTAAGCCTTGCGCATGTGCAGGTCGGTAATATGCGTATAGATTTCGGTGGTCGAAATGTCCGCGTGGCCCAGCAGCGCCTGCACCGAACGCGAATCCGCGCCGTGTTGCATGAGATGAGTTCCAAAGCTGTGGCGCAAAGTATGTGGCGAGATATCCGGCACGCC
>JBGPWS010000404.1:0-2961 GCA_041492345.1 Pyrinomonadaceae bacterium
ATAGGCCTGCGCCCGTCGCACCTTTCGGCACGGTCAAAAATCCCATTCGCATGATGATGATGGAGCACGAGACAGTCGGAGACCTGTTGCGGGAGTTGCGCGCGTTAAGCTCGGATTACACAGTGCCTCCCGATGGCTGCATCAGCTACCAGACGCTCTATCAGGCGCTTGAAGCATTCGAGCAAGATTTGCATCAGCACATTCACCTTGAGAACAACATCCTCTTTCCGCGGGCGGTTGCGATGGAAGAGCGCCGGTGATGAGTGGATCGGCGTGATTTGAGATTTCAATGAAGAGAGGTGGATAGCAATGACAACTGCTCACCAAACAATCTGATTGAGAGTAACTACCATGAAACATAAATACATCGTCCACTCGCTGACAGTTTTGGCTGTTCTATTAGCAATTCTGCTTTTTACCCCGACCAAAGCTCTTGCGCATTGCGACACGATGGACGGCCCGGTCGTCAAAGCCGCACAGAGAGCCCTGGCAACCAGAAACATAAACCTGGTTCTGATTTGGGTGCAAAAGAAGGATGAGCCCGAAATCAAGGAACGCTTTCGGCAAACACTCGCCGTGCGGAGGCTGAGCCGCGAAGCGAGCAAGCTTGCCGACAACTATTTCTTCGAGACGCTAGTTCGTTTGCATCGGGCTGGAGAAGGAGAACCTTACACGGGCATACAGCCGGCCGGAACTGATCTGGGGCCGGTCATTCCGGTAGCGGACAAGGCGCTACAAGATGGCTCAGTAGAAGCGCTGCTGAAACTTTTTCCGTCTACTGCGACGGCAGATATTCAAGCGCGTTTCAGAGATGCCATTGCCAGGAAGAGTTTCAATGAAAATGATGTTGACGCAGGACGCGAGTACGTCAAAGCATACGTCTCGTTTCTGCATTACCTTGAGCATCTCTACGAAGAAAAACGGGGCGCGTCAGAGTGATGAAGAGCTTCAACGAGCTGCTCGAAATTCATAAACGGCTTGATGAGCTATTCCTCGATCATCGAGAGGGAAGAGCGCTGGAGGGAAGAGGGGTAATACTATGAGCACTGGTCGCCGCCTGAGTTTAATGCTTCTTTCATTTGCGTTTGTTCTTGTCTTCATCACACCGAACAGCCACTCGACCGCAACCCCGCAGCCTTACGTTCTGCAAATGAAAGTCACTGCGGTCTCCAGAGCCACGGCGGCGCTTACAGATAAGGAGATTTATGGCTTTACCTCGACGGGTTTCGCCAACGCCAGTTGGGAAAGCGACAATGCTTTTCTGGTAACGGTCGACAAGGCAACCTCGCGAATCAAGGTCGTCGACGAAAACGCGAAAGTGCCGGACACTTTGAAGGCCGCGCTGGCCGGAGATTTTCCCTCGTTTCAACCTTTCCAGCCGCCCGGCACGGCGCCGGGTGGAACTAGTAGCGGCGGCAAAGCAAACGCTTTTGGTTATGTCGAGGGACGTTGGAACGGAGTGAGAGACGAAAACAGATCTTATGGCTGCAACTATGAGATGGACGGATACAAGATTCCTAGCGCCGGAGTGATGTGGGGACTTTCCGACACCGAGTCTGACACAGTGAACGTAATGACCTATGTGACCCAGACGGTCCCGGTTTATCCGGGTGCCGACAAAGAAAAGCCCCACGTGCGTTGCAGCGAGGATGGCAGTGGTGGCCTCAGGGACGATGCCGAAATTGGCTACAAGACTTTCATGATGGCCATTGAAGGCGGATGGCAGCTATTTAAGATTCCCGTGAAGGACCTGATTAGATCGCTAGACGGTCCGCCAGTCGTAATCAAACACACGGGTACTTCGGTGGGCGAATGCGGCGGCTGTGCGATGTCGATGGAACCTACTGGAAAAGCGATCCTTCAGATCCAGCTTAAGGCGAATCTTCAGCGGAGATGATGAGTCACATGCTTCAGAGGAGGTAAGGATCTATGTCGAGAGAATGCTTCGGAATGATCGCGGCTTTTGTTTTGTCTTCTCTTTCCGTATTCGCGCAGGCAGGGACCTCAGGCCCGCGCCACGAGCCCGTAGCGACTCCTCGGGCCATCCTGGGACGGCTGCCCGCGCCGCCGAAAGACGCTCATGAATCTGTGCGGCGATGTCCGAAATTATGGCTCGACATCGCGGTTGAGCCAGTGGAGAAGGAATTAGAAGCGGCTCTTCGCACAAACAGCGCGGCGGGTCCCGGTGCCGCTTCTCTGGATCGCAACAATTGGAAAAAGATCACCGAGTCCGAGCGCCGATGGAAATCCGAAAGCAAGAAATTTGACGACGAGCTAAAACGCCTCCAACAGAAATATGACGAGAACAACCCCTGCGCAAAATCCAATGACCCTCAGTGCCCAGATAGAATGAATGCGGAGTGGAACGCGGGGATTCTCAAGGCGGTGGACTTGTATCTCCGCGAGGCGCGGCTGATTTGGAACGATTATTCGGATACTGTGAAGATCATGCTCAACGACGGTCCGGATGAGCGCAATTTCGCGAGTTATGATCTGGTCAAAACACTGCTCTCCAAGTCGGATGCCTGTTTCACGGCTCAGTACTTGGATTTCCTGAATAAGAAATAGAAGACGCGGGTAATGCGAATACCGAGACCGAGAGCCCCAACGCTGGCTGGAGTTGCTCGCCGATCTGCGGAGTGTGCCGACCTCCGAAAAGCTGGCGAACTCAAACGTCGTCGTTCCGATCACCCGAGTTGCAACTTAGCGTTGATTTGAGAAAACTAAATCAAGCCCGCGTGTTCGGCGCGACGAATCGCTTCCAGCCGGGTGTGTGAGTCGAGCTTGCGCAGTATGTGCTGGACATGATTGTTCACGGTACGGCGGCTGACGTGAAGTTGCCCGGCGATGCTCGGCGTTGTGCCACCTTTTCCCAACAGGCGAAGAATCTCAAGTTCACGACCCGTTAACTCTGCTTCTCGTGCAGCCACACGGGTAGAAGAGATCAGTGCGACTGCTTCC
>JBGPWS010000210.1:0-8188 GCA_041492345.1 Pyrinomonadaceae bacterium
AAGCAGCGGCTCGACACGATGAATCGCAACGGCAACGTGCCGCGAAAAGATTTTCCCGCGGATTCCCCCGTAGGGCGCGCCGTGGCAAATCTGCAAACGGTGTCGGTCGCCGAAGAAACCGCCGGGCCAAAGGAAGATGCGGGCCTTGCGAAGGCTGATCAGCTTTCGATTATTGGGACAGACGATTGGGCGCTGGAGGAACTGGCCGTTGCTTCTGCCGCCGCTCCCGCCAGCCCGCGCGTCAATCTGGCTATCGCCCGCATTTATCGGGCTAAGAATGACAACGTGCAGGCGCTCAATATTTTGAAGCGCAGCTATCCCGACTATTCCCAGATGAAGCCCGAAGAAATGCGGCGCGATGAGTGGGACATTTTTTATCCGCTCGCTTACTGGGACATCATCTCGCAGGAGTCGCGGGCGCGTTCGCTCGATCCATATCAGGTCGCCGGCTTGATTCGTCAGGAGTCGGTTTTCAATCCGCGCGCGGTGTCATCCGCAAGAGCTTATGGCCTGATGCAGGTCGTGGTTCCTACCGGCGTGCTGACCGCGAAGAAGTACGGCGTCGATCGCAGCGTCACGATGGATTCGCTGTTCGAACCTCGCTTGAACGTTCAGCTCGGCACCGCCTTCCTGAAGGACCAGATCGACAAGTACGGCCGCATCGAATACGTCGCCGCCGCTTACAATGCGGGTCCTGGTCGAGTAGTGCAGTGGCGCGCGAGTCTACCTTTGGAACTTGATGAATGGGCGGAAGCCGTGCCCTTCCGTGAAACCCGTCTCTACATTCAGGGCGTCGTGCGCAACACGCTGCAGTACAAGCGCCTTTACGATGAGAACGGTCAGTTCCGCGCTGAGGTCGGTGCGCGGGCAGTTTATCCATCGCCGAAGAGCACCCCGGCACAACCAGCGAACCCCACCATCCGCGTACGGAAGTTAACCGGCGAAGAAGAAGAGTAAATCGAACGGCTCCAGCAGTGATTTTGTTGTAAGAAATCCGGAACCAGCATAGCATGTCTCCCGATCCAGGCTTCTCTCAGAGTCTTCCAGTAAAGCGGTCTCAGTTTTGGCGTTATCCACGCCTGATGAAAGGAAGCAAAAATGAAAGCTCAAAAGAACCCCGTCACCCTGTTGGTTATTTTCGGTCTCTGGCTTGGTCTGATCCTCGGCTGTTCGAGTTTTAGAAACAGTGCTCCCATCAAAATCTCCGCAGAGGATCTATCCAAAGCTTACGCGTCGAACGAAATCACCGCCAATGATCGCTACAAAGGCGAAACGCTGATCGTAACTGGAAAGGTGGGGATCACAAACATCCCCGAAGGGGCAACTCCTCCACCGTCTTTTCATTTCGGAGATGCTCCTCTAGTCGTATGCTTCGCGGAGCAAAAGGATGAAGTGTCGCAATTGAAGATAGGGCAGACGGTGACGGTGAAGGGAAAGTGTATGGGAAGCGTCTTGGGATTCGTGACTCTTATGAACTGCGCCATTCAGTAACGCGTGACTCTTTCATTCACTACAACCTGCCGATTTTTCAGCGCAGGAGGAGGAATAAATGAAAATCCAGACAAGCCTGAAACAAATCGCAATCCTTTCGGTCTTAGCTGTCGCTGTATCGAGCGCCTTCTCAGAGACAGAGGCGGTCCAGGCCCAGACGATCAACAAGCCTTCGATTCAAGTCACGCTGCAAGTTCACAAGGGCTACAAGGGCGACCCGGAGACCTGGAGTTGGACGCCAACCATCGACTTTCGCGTCAATGGTCCAGTCACCGCAGGCAACCAGCTCTCGGTTGAGTACGGTTTGCCAACAAACCAGTCCTGGCTCAAGTTCGACTGTCGGACAGAAGAGGCAGGCCCTTATAGCTGGGCTGGAGTTGAAAAGTGCGGCTTGAATCCGCCCGATGAAAAGGACGTAACTTACACCGGATCGGTAGACTTCAGAATCACCTTGAAGAACGAACTTGAGGGCAAGAGCGCAACCCTCTTTTCGGGAAAGTTCAAGGTCGAAAAGTTTCACGAGGGCGTGGTGGATCTGCCGAAGTTCAAGAACAACTTTGTCTATTACGTCAACTATGATTGGAATCTGCCGATCGCCTACGTCTACGATGAGGCCCTTTCCTACTGGGAGAAACCCAGTTACAAGATGGTTCCGGCGTCAATGAATGGCGCGCGCATGATGGTGGCTATGTGGTTCAAAGGGAGTGACAAAGCTCTCGTTTACAGCAAGTACGCCGCCTATCTTTATTACCAGGGCCGGCTGGTTGCCGAGACTGTGCCGGAAGGCACGTCGTGCGAGGTTATGGATATCCCTGAGACCAACCAGGAATCGCCGAACGGTTACTGCCGCCGCATGTTCAGCCTGAAAGCAATGGTGTGGGACAAGAATCCGGAGAACCGTCCGAGCGATTTTTTCCCCCTGTACAAGAACCCGGGCGAGTACGAAATCAAAGTCTTGCAGAATGGCAAACTCGCGCGCACCGCAAAATTCACCATGGGCACGAACTACCAACTCGTTGATACAGGAATCGGCAAGCAGAACAATCTGGGCACTGGACGCATCGTCGTGCCGGTGCAGGTCATCGGCGATCAAGATGGACAATTGGATCGCAACGCGTTCAAGACAGATGCGTTTTTTGGGAATCCGCTGACAGCGTTTGCGCCTTAGCCGGTCGCGCATTCCGAGGTGAAGCAATGAAAGTTTTTCTGAGCCTCTTATTAGGTCTTCTGCCGGCTTTGTTGGTTCTCTGCCCAGAGATCAGCCGAGCTATGTCTACTGACAAGAGGCCGCGCGACTTTGGCGTTAGCTATCGCTGGCAAGCAGGCAGCATGCCCCCGCCATATCACTTTGAATACACCATCACGATTGAGGCGCGCGGCCACGGAGAAGTCGTTATGATTCCTGACTACCCGGCAGAAACAGTCCCGCGGTGGACAGAGAGCTTTACTCTTAGTGGAAAGGAACTGGACAAACTCTATCGAGTGATGGTCAATAATGGCCTCTTCCTGCAGAAATGGCGGAGGCTGGATCGCCAACCTGTTGGCGGCAGCAGACAAGCGCTGACTGTAACTGCCAGCGGTAAACGAATCGTCATCGAGGACCGCCTGGTTTCTACTCAAGAGACCATGGCCGAGACAATGTACTCAGCAGTTACTTCATCGGTACCCAAGGCGATTTGGGACAAACTCAACGCTCAGCGTGAGCGGTACATGCAGGAGCATCTGCGCAAAAGAAATGAGAGCAGCCCTAACGATTCAGTCGGTTCACTCTTTTCCGCATCGTCGTGCCGGTCCAAATCATCGGCGATCAGGATGGACAGTGGGATCGGAATGCTTACAAGACTGATGCCTTCTTCGGAAATCCGCTGAACGGTTTCGTCGCGCCGTAACTTTCCCGGGAGGAGCAATGCAGATGATCGCAATCGCGTTGATAATATGTCTCCTCGCGGCGCCCGCAATCTCGGGCCGCGCGAAATCGTTCGCTCAGCGCCCGGCGAATTCACAGGCTGCGATTCCCAATCCGCATCGTCACGCCAAAGGCGAGGATGTGTTCAAGGACGTAGCGCCGGAGATCAAGATTGTGGAAGCAAGCATGCCCCAGAACGCCGAACTAAAGAACCTCGTGCTGAACAAGAGCCGGGTATTTTCGTCATTCACCGTGACCACGGAAGAGGGCCTTGAACGTATCTTTGTAGTACATGTGCTAATCCCCAACCGTGCCGAGAAGGTTTACGAAATCCAGGGAGTGGCATGGCCCAATAGACCGCTGAGCGATCCTGTGTGGTCTGGTGACTATTTCATCTTTGATCGTTCGACCAATCCACACGCCGCAATTCATTATGTGTTTGACATGAAGAAACGCGCGCTGGTTGCGGCGTGGGCATTCAGCGAATAAGACCTCGGTCTTACTCTGTGTCCCTGGACGACGAGCGTTCGAAATGAAGAAAGCTGGCAAGGTCCACAAACATGAAAGGAAACACAATGAAAGCGCAAAGGAACTTATTCACTGTGGTGCTGACGTTCGGTCTCTGGTTGGGCCTGATTCTTGGCTGCAAGAGCAGTACACAGAGAACTCGCGAAGCTACTAATGCGATCACAATCTCTGCCGAGGATCTGTACAGAGCCTACGAATCGAACGAGGCTGACGCGGACAAGCTCTACCAGGGCAAGATTCTGATCGTCACTGGGACAGTAGGAGACACTCAAACGCCTGAGATTGGGAATCCGTCTCTCTCTTTCATGGACTCTCGAAAGAAAGCGATTGTCCAATGCTTCGGATTCGCGGCTGATCAAAAGGATGCGATCTCGAAATTGAAGGCTGGGCAGACGGTGTCGGTACGGGGAAAGTGTATGGGAAAGGCGGTCATGGCAATCCCCGTCCTTGAGGACTCTGTCCTGCAGTGACATGCTTTTTTCTGATTAGCCCTGCGTTGTCGAACAGTTTTCCCGAATTGGTTGGTCTTAGCTGCGGTTGGGAATGGGCTGCTCGCACCTGCAAGGTTGGCGTTTCCTATTGCCCGCAAAACCGGATGAGGATTTCACAAACTGGAATTCACTGTAGAGAAGGAGGCTATGATCTATGAAAAGATTTTTGGTTCTTGCTTTGTCAATTGCGTTGTTCACGGCCTGCGGACTGGGTAAGAAGAACAGCTCAAACACCGGAGACTCAAGCTCGACCAGTTCCGAGAAGGCTGCGGAAGTAAAACCTCCTGCGATTGGAGACTTGGTAGTCGCACACTGGGCCGGTAATACCTGGTCCGAAGGCAAAGTGGACAGCATCGACGGCCCGCGCGCGAAGATTGTCTGGAGCGACAACGCGTCGCCGAACGATGTTGATCTGGTTGATATGTACCAGATGCCGAAAGCGGGCGCGCAGGCGACGGTCAAGCCCGGCGATTACGCTCTCACTAAGAGGTCAACAGGCACCAACTGGGAAGGCGCGCAAGTGACGACGGCGAGTCCCGGAGTCATCACAGTCAAATATGTTTCCGACCTTGAGGAAGCGAACCTGCCACCGGAGAAGGTTATTGCCGTCTCGCCCGCCGCCGCCGCAGACATGAAGGCGGACGCCGCCAGGACAGACTTTCTCAAGAAGGCGCAGTCGCGCACGCCACAAGCGCCCGCCGGCTACAAACCTAAAGTCGGCGAACACATTTTAGGTGGATGGACATCAACTTCCTGGTTTGGCGGCAAAGTTAAATCCATCAGCGGTGACAAAGCGTTGATCGAGTGGGAAGGCCCAAAGCCAGACGAAGTGGCTCTCGACAAAATCGTTCCCTACCCGACCGCCGAGAATAGCCCCACGCCGGCAGTCGGTGATTACCTGCTCGTCAAACCGAGCAGCGGCAGTTGGGACTACGTTCAGGTGTCTGCCGTCAACGGCTCTAACATCGAAGTCAAAGACGCAGACGGCAAAACGCGCACAGTCAAGCCGGGCGAATTTGTCGTTCTCAAGTAGGACAACCGGCGGGAACTCATCATCCGAGGAAGAACCACGACAGCTAAGAGGAGGTAAAACAAAATGTTCCGAAAGATTTCAGTCGCAGCGTTGCTCTGCGTGGCGCTGTCTGCTACGGCCCTGGTAATAGCTCAGAAGGTCGCAAAGGATCTCGACGATGCCATTAGCTCGGCTTCCAATTGGGTAGGTTGGAAAGCCGAAGATACCTTTTACCCCAAGGAGGATGGAAAGAAGGCGCTCGAGGACGGCAAAGCATGCATCGATAAGATAGACGACGCGTTGTCCAAAGGGCTGGCGGCATCCACCGTGGTCGAAACCAATAAAGGGAAAATGACGATCAGTGAGGCGCGCGAGATGTGCGTTTCTGTTCGCGACGCAGGCCAGAAAGTTTTCGGCGACCTGAGTGCGGCGGAAGAAGCACAGTATGAACCGTTCAGAAAAGTTCTCAGTGGAGACAAGCTGAGTCTCTACAACGATCGCTTGAAGAAATACAAACTCTACGGAGCCGGCGGCAAAGTGCTGAAAACACCTGAAGCCTATCGGGATTCACCTCTCTGGTGCACCACTGGTGTCGATCGCGAAGGCATTGCGCCGGTGTGGAGTGTGGACTGCTGGCACTTCAAAGGCATGACAAAGGCAGGCTCGCTCGAAAGCCGAAGCGGCACAGGCGATGAGGCGCCATCCTCTGCGTTTCGATAGACTACGCCTTCGACTAACTCCGGATTGAAGGTGGGAATGAAGGGTCTGTGCCTCAGCGGCTTTCTTTACGGTACAATCCCGCCATGCACAACCTAAAGGTTCGTTCTCATCAACGCGAAGAGCTGGTTGAATTCACCGACGAAGTGCAGCGCCAGCTAAAGGAATCAGGCGCGCGCGAGGGGATCGTGGTGCTCTATGTGCAACACACCACGGCCGGTCTGACTGTGAACGAAAATGCCGATCCTGATGTGTCGCGGGACATGCTGCACGCTCTTCGCACGTTAATTCCGCAACACGGCATGGGCTTTCGCCATGGCGAAGAGAATTCCGACGCGCACATCAAGGCCAGCCTGGTCGGTCCGAGCGTCACCATTCCATTCAAAGACGGCGAGTTGTTACTGGGGCGCTGGCAGGGAATCTTTCTCTGCGAGTTTGACGGTGGGCGCGAACGCAAGGTGATCATGATGGTGCGGTGATCGGCTTTCACGAACGAAATAAGCTGGAGTACTGGTTCAGTGTGAAATCAGACGAAGTCTCATTAGCACCTCACTTCAGTGAGGTAGTTACTCAAGGATCGTTTTCGTCTGGTAACCGTTTCAACGGTTTTTCTCGGAAAGCCGTTGAAACGGCTGATAGTTCATCGCGGCGCCTGTGGTCTAATGAGATCCAAACTGAACCAGTGCTTAAGCCAGACGGCGCTTGCGAGCGAGTTGAAGGTGGTATAAGCTTCCGATTCGATCAGTAACCTTGACGATTTCGACCAAAGCGTAACCTGGTTTTCGCAATCGCAGGGACCCCGTTAAGAAACCCTCTATCGTTGTTGGGTACCGGCCAACCCAGTTTCCCCAAGTGGCTGAGTTGCATCTATTCGAGGTCTCTCCGATCTCAACACCGCGGGTTCCCTGAAGAGTTCAGTTCTTGCAGGGAGGGTCAAATGGCCAGAGCACTCATCTTCTATCTTAAGCGACGAACCGCTGTCTCCCTGACTAGTCGGCGCAACCACGCTTTCGCCGGATTGTGCGTGCTCACGCTGCTCGTCCAGGCATTCGCGTTTTCCGCAATGTCGCAGGGATTGACTGGCAGCATTAAAGGCACCGTCAGCGCGACCGCAGCAGATCCTTCCGCTCGCCCATCCCTACTCCCGGCTGCCCGCCTGTCGCTGGTGAACCGAGACATTCAAGGTGCGGCCGTCAAAATCGTCACGGACGAAGCCGGCAACTTCGCCTTTCTGGATCTGCCGGCCGCTAACTACACGCTCACCGCCGAAGCTGATGGACTTCCAGTTGTGAAGCAGGACATCCGTCTCACGACAGGTGCTGCCCTCGTAGTCGAGATCGTCTTAACGGCCACGGTCACCGCATCGGTCACCGTGCGGGAGGAAGAAGGCTTGCTCGGCACAGCCGAAACGACGACGTCTAACACGGTTCGCGCGCAAAGACTGGAGGACCTTCCTATGCGCGCGGAGAATTACGAAAGCGCATTGCCGCTAACTCCCGGCGTGGTCCGCGGAATGGATGGCGGTGATCATGTGAAAGGCACTCGCGCCGGTGAGAGCGCTTACACGGTAAACGGCGCCGATGTTACTGACCCGGTCAACGGCAACCCGGCCTTCAACATACCAGTTGAAGCCGCAGCCAGCGTCCACATCGAAGAAAACCCTTATTCCGCCGAGTTCGGCCGGTCTACCGGCGGCGCGACCAATCTCGAAACCAAAACCGGGGGCGATAAGTTCAAGTTTGGCGCTGCACGATTCTTTCCGACGTTTCGCAATATCATAGGTGGAAAGATCGATTCCTTCAGGCCGCGCGTCACCTTCAGCGGTCCACTCATTCGCAAGCGCCTGAGCTTCCTGCAATCTTTTGAATACCGCTTCTCGCGCGCTAGAGTTCCCAGCCTGTCAGCACCAAGAGACGAGTCAACTCTCGAAGCGTTTGAGTCGTTCAGCCAGCTTGACCTCAGCATCAACAAGCGCAACACGCTCAAGTTTGTCGGAGCGCTGTTTCCTGAAAAGGTGCGGTACGTCGGACTGAACACTTTCAA
>JBGPWS010000226.1:0-7712 GCA_041492345.1 Pyrinomonadaceae bacterium
CAAATTTTTATGACGTTGTCTTTGCCGCCCGAGGCCAGCCAGCGATTGTCGGGGCTGAAGGCTACTGCGTTCGCGGATCTTGTGTGTCCCGTTTGCAGAATCAACTCAGGTTTATCGCCCGGAGCGGCGGGTGTCACGGACGCGGGTGTTGGCGTGGGACTTGGCTGAATTCCGATCCCTCGCTTCTCCTGCTCTTTCGATTGCGCAATGCCGCGGACGGGCGCGCAGATCACCGATAGCAAAAGTATCACCGATGATATTTGTCGCCGCAGACGCAGTGATAAAAGTGACCCGTTTAAGGCTACATGTTTATCAGCAGAGTCGTTGCTTGTCGACCGGCTAGTGCGAACCATTAGATTCTCCTAAAGATGAAGGTGGTGATACCCTCATGATGAATGTCCTTCCAACCCCTTCCAACCTTGGATCAGGACAAGATTCGAGAGAGACTAGCGCGGTCTAAGCAGACAGCAGGAGCTTTTTGCGAGTCAAGCCTGTTGGGATAGAAACCTACGGCAACCGAAGCCCTAAGTCAACGCATTGTCGCTTAATTTACGGCCCCGCGGGTCACCCGCACTTGTGTGGGCCGGAAACAGCGAGGCGTGGCGCAGGCCGGAAGTGTCGAGCAACATTAGCACCGTTCCTCCTGTCTGCCGGCATACTCGCGAGCCAGATCGGCGTCGATGCTCTCATTATCCGCTCCGGTGGGATATCCCAAGTCAACTGAGCCGAATAACTCGCGCAGGCTACCGGGGCGACTGACTAACGTTAAGTTGTTGAAAGAGATGGCGGAGGGGACAGGACTCGAACCTGCATATCCTTTCGGACGGCGGTTTTCAAGACCGCTGCACTACCAATTATGCGACCCCTCCGCAAGAATCCTGTGTGAGACTATATCGCAGGCAGTTTGAGGCCTCAACCTGTTGGCGCTCAAATTGAAGGGTGGGCCGTGGTTTAGGGATAATTTCAAGCGGCACGCCGCGGCCAGAATTGACAACGTAGATACCGTGTAGTAGCGTCCGATACGCACTTATGCAAAAGAGCACTCCGCAAGCTCACACCCTCAATCAAGCTACTGCTTACCCAGGAGATATTTTCATCAGTTGAAGCACATCGAGCTTCCACCACGGGGACTGGAAACGCTTTTCGGCGTTCACGACCAGAACATTAAGTACCTCGAGTCGCTGCTCGATGTTCAGATCAACGGGCGCGGCCACAGCCTGAATGTTGACGGGGACCCGAAAGACGTCGAGACCGTCGAGCGAATTCTGGAAGACTTCTCTGCCCTGTTTGCCGAAGGCCGGCAGTTCACCGACAAAGAACTGCGCGAAGCCTTCGCGCAAATCGCCGAAGACCGCGCCTACAGCCTGCGCGACTACTTCACGCGATCGCGTTTCAGTCCGGCCGGCAAGAAACAGGTCGCGCCGAAATCAGCGATGCAACGGCGCTACATCGAGACGATCCAACAGAAGGACATCGTGTTTGGAATTGGTCCCGCGGGCACCGGCAAGACTTATCTCGGCGTAGCGATGGCCGTGCAGGCGCTGGTGCAAAAGCAGGTGAATCGCATCGTGCTGGCGCGCCCGGCGGTTGAAGCCGGAGAGAAGCTCGGTTTCCTTCCCGGAGATTTGCAGGAGAAGGTCGATCCTTACCTGAGACCGCTTTACGATGCGCTGTTCGACCTGGTTGACTACGAGCGGGTGACGCGCCTGCTGGAAAAGCGCGTGATCGAAATAGCGCCGCTGGCGTTCATGCGCGGGCGCACGCTCTCAGACGCTTTTGTGATCCTCGACGAAGCACAGAACACGACCAGCGAACAGATGAAGATGTTTCTGACGCGGATTGGATTTGGCTCGAAAGCAGTGATCACTGGCGACGTAACGCAAATCGATTTGCCCACCGGCAAGCGCAGCGGACTGGTAGAAGCTGAACGCGTACTGGCGGGCATCGACGGCATCGACTTCATCTACTTCACCGACAAAGACGTGGTGCGGCACAAGCTGGTCCAGATGATCATCAAGGCCTACGAGTCGCATACGAAGAAAAGCGAGATTTAAGGCATTGCCGATTTGAAATTGCCGATTGCCGATTTGAAATCCAACGAGCGGCAATGCTGCAGATCAAATCGACCGTTCGCTTAGTTTGAAATCGGCAATGGGCAATCGGAAATTGGAAATGATAGAGGTTGTGAATCGCCAGCGACGCCGCAAGATCGGCGCGAAACAGTGGCAGGAGTTTGCCGAGAAAGCTCTGCGCGTAATTGAGACCAGGAAAACTGACGTAGCGATTGCATTCGTCAGCGATGACGTCATTCGAAAATTGAACAGGCAGTTTCGCGGCCAGAATTACGCTACGGACGTTCTTTCATTCCCGGGCAAAGCCGAGGCTTTTGAGAATCAGACGGGTCTCGGCGAGATCGTCATCTCGGTTCAGCGCGCGGCCGCGCAAGCGAAGAGGAACGGCCTTAGCTTTTCAAACGAAGTGTCGCAATTGATTTTGCACGGTCTGCTGCATTTGTGCGGCCATGATCACGAAACCGATCGCGGTGAGATGAACCGGCTGGAACTGAGACTGCGAAAGCAACTGGGAATCTGAGTTGTGAACCGTTAACCGTGAACAGAAATAATCGTTTTTCTGTCCACGGTTGACCGTTCCCGGTTTACTGTTTCCGGTTGACAGTTTACGATTGACTCGCCTCTATGGAAATTGAGTTAGCCATCAGTCTTTTCCTGCTCTTGGCCCTGACCTTTCTCGCCACCGTTGATATGGCGTTCGGCCAGTTGAGCGATGTCGGGCTCAGACGGCTGGCCGCCGAAGCCGAAGAGCATCCGAACGCGCGCTACACCCCTTTCCTCAAAGAGATTCTGGAGAACCGGTCCCGCTTCAGCTTCACGCTCTCGGCCGCGATCCAAATTCTGCTGGTGGTTTTCTCGGTCCTGGTCACTTACATTTCGCTGCAATGGTTTTCGGCCAACAGCCTGGCTCTCTTTATTTCGCTGACTTCGGGTCTGGTGCTGGCGGGAATTTTTCGCCAGTTCATTCCGCGGATGATCTCTCTGCGCAACCCCGAGGGAAAGCTGCTGCGGCTCTTGCCGGTCCTCAGGCCCTTCTATCGCATGCTGGCTTTCGCGGCTGAGCCGTGGCATCGCTCGTTTGACCGTCTGCGGCAACAGGAGGAGTTGGAAGAAGCAAACGACGAAGATGAAGACGAGGACAACGACGATGACATCCAGGCGCTGATCGAAGTCGGCGAGGCTGAAGGCATCATTGAAGAAGAGGAACGCGAACTGATCCATTCCGTTTTTGAGTTCGGAGACAAGTCAGTGGGCGAAGTCATGACGCCGCGGACGGCGATCATAGCGCTGCCCAACACCGCGACCGCTCGCGAGGCCTGCGATGTAATGCTGGAAACGAAACATTCACGGCTGCCCGTCTTTCGCGATCAAATCGACAACATCGAAGGTCTTATTTATGTGCGCGACCTCCTGCATTGCTGGACCAACAACCAGGCCGACTGTTCAATAGCGCCTTTCGTGCGACCAGTCTATTTCATTCCGGAGACAAAGCCCCTGGCCCGGCTGTTGGAAGAAATGCAAAAAGCGCACGCGTATCTGGCGATCGTGATAGACGAGTACGGCGGCATCGCCGGTCTGGTGACCGTCGAAGACATCCTGGAAGAGATCGTGGGTGAAATCGAAGACGAAGACATCAGCGGTGAAGAGCCGGAAGAGATCGTTTCGGCCGGCGACGGCGTTTACGAAGTGCTGGGCAGCACTGAGATTGGAAAAATCGAGCGCCTGTTTGGCATGGAAATCGAAGCCGACGATTTCACGACGATTGCCGGCCTGGTAATCGCCCACAAAGGCAGTGTGCCCCGTCCGGGTGAGCGTTTGAGTTTTCGCGGCCTTGAGGTTGAAGTTCTGGCGGCGGCCGAAAAGCGCATCGAGCGTTTGAAGCTGAAGCGCGCCCAGAAAAGCGGTGAGGCGACCGCGAATAGGTAAAGATGAAACTAAGCCACCTGGCAGGACTATTCTCGACTCGCCGGCGTGAACCTTCCACGTGCGAGGCCTGCGGCGGGCCATTCACCTGCGGCGCGAAACTTAGCGGGTGCTGGTGCTCTGAGATCAAACTGACTGACGAAGCGCGCGCTGAGTTGCGATCACTTTACCGCAGTTGTCTGTGCCGGCAATGTCTGGAGAAATTAGCTGAACGCGAACCGACAACCGGTAGTGGGACAGGTTGAAGTGAAACGCATCTCATTAGCACCTGGCTTCAGCCAGGTGTTCACCGAGGTGTTGATCCACCACCGCGCAACCGCCGCGGTTGACAACGCAGGCTGACTCGCCGACTATCTTTCTTCACGTTCGATAATTCCAAATCAATTCCATAGAGCCTTGGCGAAAAAGCAAAGCAAATTTCTGCGAGGCCGGCGGATCGATCCCAAAGCGATCACCGGCGCTACCAAACTTGTCGACCTGGTCGACAACGCCTTCCTGGCTTACAACGCAGCGCGTCTGCGCGAAGCGTGCTGGCTCTTCGCCCGGAAAATGCTCGAGCCCGACGTTACTGTCGGCGTGACGCTGACCGGTGCATTGACGCCCGCCGGGCTCGGCATGTCCGCGTTGATTCCGCTAATCAAAGCCGGCTTCATCGATTGGATCATTTCGACCGGCGCCAATTTTTATCACGACACGCACTTCGGCATCGGACTGGCGATGCACGAAGGCAATGCGCAGACTTCCGACATCGTCCTCCGCGATGAAGAAGTCGTGCGGATCTATGACATTTTTTTCGATTACTCGGTGCTGCTCGATACCGACGCGTTTTTTCGCCGCGTGATTGAGGCCCCGGAGTTTCAGCGTCCCATGTCGACGGCCGAGTTTCATTATCTGGCGGGGCGATACGTCCGGGAACGCGAGCGCAAACTGGGATTGAAGAACAAATCTCTGCTCGCCGCCGCGCATGAGTATGCAGTGCCGCTTTACACTCCTTCTCCCGGCGATTCGTCGATCGGCATGAACGTCGCGGCCAAAGCTTTACAGGGAAACAAACTGGCCTTTGATCCTTCGCTGGACGTAAACGAGACGGCCTCGATTGTGCTGGCGGCAAAGCGGGGATTGATACATGACGGCAAGCGCAAGCGCGGCCAGAAGGGCGGCCGCTCGGCCATCTTCATTCTCGGTGGCGGGTCGCCAAAGAACTTCGCGCTGCAGACTGAGCCGCAGATTCAGGAAGTCCTGGGCATCGATGAGCGCGGCCACGATTACTTTCTCCAGGTCACCGACGCGCGACCCGACACCGGTGGACTTTCGGGCGCCACTCCGGGCGAAGCAGTGTCCTGGGGCAAGGTTGATCCCGATCGCTTACCTGACGCCGTCGTGTGTTACCTCGACTCGACAGTGGCGCTGCCCATCATCACAGCGTATGCTTTAGCGAAACACAAGCCCCGACAGCCGCGACGGCTCTATCAACGTCGTGAAGAGTTCATGAAGCTGCTGCTGAGTGAATATCGGAAATCAAGCAGACGATAACTAGCGAACCAGGGATGGCAACTACCGAAACCGAACGAAGTTACTATGATTGTACGAAGTGTCCGGCATATTGCTGCTCGATATATGATCGAGTGCAGGTCACCGAACGCGACATCCGGCGGCTGGCGAAACATTTTGGCGTCGATGTCGAGACGGCTCAGAAACGATTCACCACTACCTGGCAAGGCGAACGAATACTGCGGCGCAAGGCCGATCCGATTTTCGGCAAGGCCTGCACATTCCTTGATCCGGCGACGCGCCGGTGCACGATCTATCACGCGCGGCCGCTGGTTTGCCGCGATTTCCCTGGCCGGGTGCGCTGTGCTTATTACGACCTGCTGCAATTTGAGCGGGTACAACAGGGCGACGATACGGTAGTGCCGCTGGTACAAATAACATTTCGCAACGGCGACGAGTAAAACGCAAATGGAAGAATTTCTGAAAACGCTCACCGGCCGCAGGATCGACGTCTTCTGTGGCGCCACTTCGAGCATGCGTGGTGACGTGGCCAAAGTGGAAAACGGAGTCCTGCATTTGCTGGATGATAATGGCGAAGTTTGCTACATCGCTATCGAAAAGATCATCGCCGTGTGGGAAAAGCGCGACAAGGAACGTCATTCCGGCTTTGTGACCAGGGGTTAGCCCGGATCCGCCTCAGTCTAACTTAGAAGGCCGCCACGGAATCATCCGCAGCGGCCTTCGTTACTTCCTCTGCCACGCTCGTTATGGCTCTTTGTCTTCTTCCACGTTCAGCGTGTTGGTCGCAGGCTTATTAGCCGCACGCGGTTTTGCACTCGCTGCCGGTAGCGGTATCGACTCAATTGGCACGCGCCGAAAGCCGTCGATGCGCGATAGCCAGTAATCGTCGAAAGGCGAATAGACGACGCCGTGGTGCCGCGAAGAATGATAGAAACCTTTTTCATCGGCCACGATCCCAACGTGCGTTAACCCGCTAAAGAAAACCAGCGTCCCAAACTTGTACTGCTCTTCCCTGCTCGGCGGCGCGAAGGTCGCCCAGTATGAACGCGCCGGGCCACGACTGAAATTGAAGCCGACTTCCTGGAAAGCGCGCCAGACAAAACCTGAACAATCGAAAGAGTCAGGGCCGGTCCCGGCATAGTGATAAGACGAACCCAAATGGGATTGGATGGCGGTCAACAACAGTCGATCAGAACGTCCAGCTAGCAGAGATACGGGCGGGGCCGAAGGGACCGAACCAACTATTCGCGGCCTTCGCTCTTCGCCCGCTGGTGGCGCTGACATATCAGTTTCCAATCGCGTAGCGCCGTTGGAATCAAGAGTGGTGCGGATTTGACGTGAATCGGCTTCGCTACTCTGGGCGGCCACGCTCCCGGTTACACAAAATGTCACGCACAAAGCGAAGCAGGCAGAGAGCAAGCGGGGGAACAGTATACGAATATTCAAGGGGGTTACTTAATCTCCTTACTAAATTTATGGTCTTGCTCAAATCCTACGCGTGAGGGCGGGAGCAAATCGATTTTACCTTTCGAGAACAGCGCGAACAACAACCAATCTGACCGTTTGCATCAGGGTGAGTTAGAAGTGACCCGAATGAGTTCATCGGATCGAGGATCATCGTAAGAATCTGGATCGTGAAGGGCAAGTCGTCTGATCCGGGAACACAGCCGGTCAGATTGACGCCGGAACAATTTCATCGCTGCGGATCAGCAGGGCAATCGATAGACTGATCCACGCGCGCGTCCAGATTTTCAAAGACGGACTCTTGATCGAACCGCGCATCGACATCGAGAGTAGGGCTACCAGCAGAAATGCCAACACACTGAATTGCCAGTCCAACGCTTGCGCTCATTTTTTGCTATCCGTGAATGTGAGTTACTTCCAAAGAAGATGGCGAGAAGGAGGAGGGCGAAACCCTGCTCGCCGAGAGTATTCTACCGAAAAGGTTCACATGAGCGCTAGAGTTTTCTTTAAGGCCGGAAAATCCGGGACAAAACGAGCAGAGGACTGTATGCAGAAAGCCCCCACCGCATGGCAATGGCAAATGAAAAATGATCTGGTCGCTACCGCTCCAACTTCTGCCACAGTTCATCGCTGCATTTCAGCCAGCAGTTTCTTATTCAGCTCGGCATCGATCCCTTCGAGCAGGCGGCTTTGGGCCCGGGCCGATTCTCGATCACCTATTTCGAGATAGGCGAGACCGAG
>JBGPWS010000128.1:0-11431 GCA_041492345.1 Pyrinomonadaceae bacterium
CATACCCACGAGCCCGAGGATCGACAGGTGATCGGAATTCACCCAGCCGGGCATGCGGCGCGCGAGTCCCCGCAGCGCCGCTCTTTCGAGCGGGGCTAAGATACTTGTCTGCTCTCGCTCGGCATCGCGGAAAGATTTGCTTTTCATTACGAGTTCCATTTGCCAAGAATCGAAACGATCTACTGCCCACCGCCCACAGCCCACTGCTCACTGCCCACTGCTCACTGCCCACCGCTCACTGCCCACTGCCTACTGCCCTCTGCCTACTGCCTACTGCCTTCTGCTTTCCGATGGCAATCACGATGCCAGAATATCTGCGCAAGATCCGGAGCATTCCGAAAGAGCTTTGGGAGTGAGGGGTGCAGGATTAATCCGATACTAGAGCGAAGTTGGAGACATCATGAATTGAAATCGGAGTACCTTATTGCGGAGGTATTATGGCCGGCAGAAAAAAGCGCTGCGGACACCGCGAAGAGAATGGTTCCTAACATTGCAAGTGAGTATACGAGCTTACGCATTGAGATTGCTTCGTTGTCGCCGCTCAAAAAAGTGCGCCGGGACGGTTCGCGCCTCCACTCAAGATTCGTGCTAAATCTTAACATCCAGAACTCCGTGGGGCAGGAGAAACAACCGTTTTATGTTCGGCACTCCTGGTAAGAGTAATGTCTTACGTGCTTCATGGGCTCATCTGTCCTGCGGCGTGGCGCCGCGAAAAATATTAGCTATCTGACAATGCTCGCACCATAGGGGTAGCGTCCGGTCCTCACGTCTGGATCCGGTCTAGAACGAAACAAAAAAAGCCCGCAATTAAGGTCCTCGTTGGGACTCTAATTCCGGGCTGCTCTTGAGCCGCTCACTTATTGTTATTGCCCGTCTACGACGGCCTTCTCCGAGGCGCTTAGGCGGAGCTGTCATGCTCCCGCCGCATTTACGCATAAGATCAATTTAAGCGCAACGGATTTCTTTTCGTTGAGGGGTTGTTGGTCGATCAAGAAAGCCCGTCATTCGTCGTCGATTGAATTACGCAACAGATCCTTTATCTCCTTAATGGCTTCGTCGAGACCCGTCGCGGCAATAATGCTATCGAGCACAGTGTCCGCAGCATCGATTAGTCTCAAGAGCGTTTTCGTTCCCCTCCCAAGAAAGAATCTCTCTAACCTTCTTCGGAAAAGCGAAAGCTTCGCTCTAAGCTGGCCACCATACAGACCGTGAGTTTGTAAGAGTTCCTGAGGCGCTTCGTAGATGCGCGCCTTAACTTGATCCAAGTTGAAGTCTTCAGAGAATTCCATCCAGGCTTCCTGAAGTTCCTTCCGCATCTCCTCCAAAACCAGCCGTTCGCCGTTTTCTCCGTACGGCTCATGGATGATCTTGTCGAGAATATCGAGCAGTTGTTGAATGAAGTCGAGGATTTCTTGGCGTGCCTCGTTCGCTAATTTTTCATTGATCATTGTTTAGCCCTCACTTGCATTTTGAACGCGAGCAGAGCCCTTTGCTTACGCGCGGGCTACTGCCCGACCTGCCCACCCGCTACCGCAGGTGATACTGACCTACTAACCTCGACTGCGATGAAGATTCCTCGCTGGTCTTCATCGCCTATCGAGAGTCGGTTAATCAGAGACTAGAGGTCAGAGATCAACTAAGGTTTCGGTGGCGGAGTGCCGCCCGCGGGTTTCGCCGGCTTCTTGCGTTCGCTCTGACGCGTGCCGCCGGCTTGCTCGTATTCGCTGCTGTCGGGGCCGTATTGTGCCTCGACCGCCGAGAGTATTCGCTTGTTCATTTCGCGCAGACTATCTTCGTCCGCCTCAAGGTCATTTTGCAGGTCATCGAGAGCCGCGACCGCTTCGTTGTAGCTGCTAGCCTTTTGCTCAAAAGCGCGAGTCGCAGCTTCATAGGAGCTAAGCGTAACGTTTGGGCCGAAGGTCGGCGGTGGTGCTATGGATTTGAGACCGGCAAGACGTTGCCGGGCAGTTTCAAGAACCGTTGAGGTTCGTCGCAGACGGGCCATCCTTTCACCTCCTGGGCTGGGATGTTAACTGAGAACCAGAAGCTTGCGAGGCTAACCGGCGCAGTATAGTCCGTTCTTGCAAGAAATCAAGCAATTTGTTGGCTTTTCCTCAAAAAGCACCCAGATTTGTCTAATTTCAGCCTGGATTGGAGTCGCTCAGGTCTGGATTTGAGCGACTCAAGTCTGGGTTTGAGTGACTCGGGTCTGGGTCTTAGTCGGTCGGGTCTGGGTTTGAGCGACTCAGGTCTGGGTTCTAGTCGGTCGGGTCTGGAGTTGAGCGACTCAGGTCTGGGGTCTAGTAACTTGGATCTGGAGTTGAGTGGCTCCGATCCAGAGTTGAGTGGCTTTGGTCGGGGCCTGAGTTGCTAAAGTCGGAGGTCGAGTTCCGGAGGTCTTGAGGTTAGTGAGTTGGATTCAAGGTTGGGCCAGTGAGGTTGAAGGTTGGGCGAGTTGAGTTAAGAGTTCGGGTATTGCGGCTGTGCCGCCGCACAGTGCGGTCAGGCTTTGCCTGACCGTCCGCCTGACCATTCTAACTTGCGGCGAGGCTATGCCTCGCCGCGGAGGCAGAGCCTCATAACGAAAGAAGCGCGGGCCGGAAAGCCATAGGCTTTCCGCAGTGGGCGGCGGCAGAGCCGCGGGCTTGAGGGCATTCAAGAAACTGAAACGGCTCGCTGACAGTCAAGTCAGGAGCCGTTCATAGAATCATTAACGCCCTCCCTCACGGTCGGGCTTCTGACACGATTTAGACTGCGAACTCTTTAGCTAACGTCAACTCCGCCTTTTTCAATTCATATCGTCCGCGGCCGACGTTTCCGTCGGGCTTTAACGCCAGCACCACGAAATAATCTTTGTTGAAGAGTCGTATCACTATGGTGACGCTCTTCAGAGCAACCACTAACTCGCGCAGCTCGCCGAGGTCCAAATCGCTTCCCGAACGGCTCGCGTTGCGAACCAGTGAAGTGAACTCAGCCGCCGCCACGTCCAGGTTGGCTTCAGCACCGGCGTCCGTGAAAAACTTTTCGACTGACAGACCATCGGCGCCCATGATCAGGGCGCCGAGGCTGCCGTCGGTTTTCTCGACGATGGTTTGCAAAGCTTCTTTGAACATGATCACCGTTTCTCTCTCGCCCCGTAAACGGGGCTCAAGAAGAATCATAAGCCGCGTGCAACTATAAATATCTCGTGCCTACGGCACTCAGATCAAGGCAACTATGGACGCGTGCCGCCTGGGCGCGTGCTTGCTCCCGGGACCGGCGGAGTCACCGGCTGCGGCTGCGGCTGACTCTGCTGCTGCTGTTGCTGCTGCTGCTGCTGCTGCTGCGTCGGCGTGTTGCTCTGCGGATTACCCATCGGCACAGGCTGCGCTATTTGGAACGAGCGGTTGCCGGTGCCATTGCCCACGATGGGCGAGGTCGGCTGACCGTTATAGTCCGGTCGGTAGATACGCGGCGTAATGAAGAATAGAATCTCGCTCGACTGGCGCGATACTCCCTTACGCTTAAAGAGATTGCCAATGATGGGCAGGCTGGCGACTCCAGGCGTGCGATTCTGGGTTTCAGTCTCCTGATCGCCGAGCACCCCGCCAACGATCGTCGTCCCACCGTTGGGAACCAGGACCTCGGTTTCCATTCTCTGGGTGTCGATGCCCGGCGTTCCGTTGATCGCGATGGACGTGTTGACGCTGTTGTTCTCAGCAATGACGTGCAGGACAACCGTGCCTGCATCCGTAATCTGCGGTGTTACTTCAAGCCGCAACGGAACGGAGACGAACGTCGTAGTGAAGACCAGCACGCCGCCACTTCCACCCGCACCGGTTTGCGGTGTGGTCACTGGAATTTGCTGCCCGCTGGAAATCTCTGCTTTACGATTGTTCAAGGCGGTGACCCGCGGTGTAGCGACGGTCCTGGCGTTGCCCTTGCTCTCAGCGGCAGTAATAAGCATGCTGATCTGCGCCGTGCCAAACACGCCAGTGGTTAAGCCGATCACAGTATTCGGAAGGTTAGCGCCGAGTGCTCCCGATGGATTAAGGATACCCTGCGGGATGCCGGGAGGTCTGAGCCCGATCGTATTTGTGGCGCCGCCAGCTCCGCCAGCCAGGGGCGTGCCCGGAGCTGTTCCCAATCCAGCTGTTCCGCCTGTGCCGGTATTGAGAGCCAGAGCGTTAAGCTGAACACCAAGATCGCGACTAAAGCTCTTGTTGGCGATGACGATGCGCGTTTCGATTTCAACTTGAGGCTCGGGCTGATCCAAAAGCACTACCAGTTGACGAATCGCGTCAATATTTTCTTTGACATCCGTGATGATGAGCGTATTGCTTCGTCCATCTACTTCGACGCTGCCACGCCGGGACAGGCGACGCCGAACGATCGGAAGAATTCCCTGGTCGCCGCCGCTGCTGCCTGCTGAGGACCCACTCGTGGAAGACTGGGGCGTATTCGATGTCACGCCTCCGGCAAAGTTTCCGGATGATCCGCCGGCCGTTGAAAGGGTGCCCGTAGCGCGCGCGTAGTTCAACCGAAGGAACTCGGTGACCAGCACAGTATTCTCGAGCTTGGCGTCGTTAATGACTTTTTCGGTCTCGGCTTCTTTCGCCAGCGAATCGAAGGTGGCTATGCGGAGGATGTTGCCATTAACCTGCACCCCTAACTTGTTGGATCGCAGAATCATCTCGAGCGCGAGGTTCCACGGCACATCCTGCACATTAACGGTCACGGGGACCGCGCCCACTGAACTGTCGATGACAAAGTTAATGCCATACTGTTCCGTGATGTAATTCAGGATGTCGCGGACGTCTGCGTTCACGACGTTCAGATTGATCGGCTCGCCCACAAACCCTGACTGGCCATAGCGACGTCCCTGGTCGGACTGCGCCGCCATATTGTCCTTCGCCGGTGACATCCCGGGCTTAGCCGGAGTCGGCGACGGCGTCGGATTCTGTTCCGGCGACATGGCCCTGAGGGAAGTCCTTACGGACTCAGGCGCCCTGCGGGCGACTGCACCACTGGCCATGGCGAACGTATTAAGTGACAAGCCGGCGACACACGCGAGGGCGCATGTTCTGATGGCGACATTCTTAGGGGACTGCTTAGGCATTATTCCCTCCTCAGGGGATGGTCTGAACTTCCGCCACACGCTCGCTCGAAATGCCTGAATCACGAACATTCAAAGCGCGCGCCGCACAACGCGGCAGCTCAGTCTTATTGTCAAAGTGAACAAAGCCACTGCTTTCGGGGTTCGCACTGGTCAATGGTTCACGCGTCGGGGCCTTACGCACGCAAACATGTTCCGCGTGACGAACGGGCCAGGAATCGTTTCGCTATTGCTTTTCCGGCACGGCCGGCTTTTCAGGCTCGGGAGCCAGAGCATTGGCGGGAGCCGTCTTAGAGGTCATGGCTTCGACGGGGCTCGCTTGGCGCAACGGCTTGGTCTCAACCGTCTGTTCATGGCGTCCGTCGGTCCAGACTATTTCACGGCGAAATACCAGGCGGCTTTCCTCAATAGCCACGAGTTGGCCATCAAAAAATCGTTCGCCAGGATAGATAACGTAGGAGAGTTTGATCGGCGTCGCTTCAATCATCGCGGCAAAACCGCGGGGCGTGCGAAAGATGCCGATGACTTGCATTTCGCTCAGCAGCAAAACCGATGTCGGCTTTGGAGGTGCAACGTGGGCGTTGGCCGCGGCTAACTTCTGCGCGCGATAGCGGTCGATGCGCACCTGTATTGCCGGCGGCTCCAGCCTCGACGGCGCCACCTTACCCGGTTTAACCACGGGGGCATATTTCTTGAAAGGATCTCGTCCCGACGCCCTCTCGGTCACCACAGGTTTCTTGGCTTCGACTGGTTCCTGGGCGGTGGCCGTCATCGCGATGAGACCAATCGCGCAGAGAATAACTGCCGCGCTAACTACGTAACGAATTGCGTTTTTGTAATCCATCGTCTTCTTCCTAATCAAACAATTTAATTGCGCTTCAACGCGGCTTGCGTTACCGCCTGCGTAGTAGCGCTGGTTTGCGTGGCCGGCGCTCCATTCGGCTGAGTCGCGTTTTGCTTCTGCAACTTCTCGCTGGAGACATAGTAGGCCGTCAGATCAAAGCGAGCTTCGACCGTCTTGCTGGCCGCTTGCTTGTCCATCTGCTTAAGTTCAAAGTTCGTAATCGAAACGATACGCTGGTAGTGCGCCATCTGATCAAAGAACGCGCGCAGACCGGCAAACGAACTCTGAACCGATACGTCGATCCGCTTGCCGCTGTAGAAATCCTGCTGCACGTCATCCTTCGGGCTGAACTTGCGCAACGACAAACCCGTGGCGCGGGCCCGATCCTGAATACCTTCGAGAACCTTCGTCAATTCGCGCTGCTCAGGCAACAAAGCACGTAGTTCTTCCAGTTCTTCCTGCTTGTTCTTGTAGGCGGTGCGGAACTCGTTGAGCCGTTGCGAAGCAATCTGGGCTTCGGCGTTGGCCTTTTGCAACACGCTAATCTGCTCCTGCAAACCCTTGGTCTCTTTGCGTGTGCCGCTGGTAACGAAATACCAGAACCCACCATAGACACTGAGAGCAATTACTGTGAAAATGCCCAGCCTCAAGTACCAGGGAATGCCGTTTATGTTTCCAATGCTCATGATTTTTTCCTGTCGCTTTTTGAAGGAGAGTTCTGGCGACTGCTAGTTCTTGGCAACGTGATTCGTCGAAGGCTGTGCCGGGTTCGCGTTCTGCTCCGGGGCTTTGCGCGCGTAGTTGCACTTGATGGTAAAGGCCACGACCTCGGGTTGCGGCGCATTAGGATCCTGCTGGGCCGCGGCATTAGCGCCGGCCGTGCCCTTGCTCACGAGCTGCGGCACTTCTCTCTGCGTCTCGATGTTCAGGTTGGTAAACATGCCTGAAGAGAATTCCATGCTCTGGCCAAAGCGGGTGACGGACGCTTCGTTGGGTGATTCGCCCTTGATGACCAGTTCCGCATCTTTCTGCTCAACGCTTCGCAAATAGAGACCGGGAACGCTATCAAAGCGGGCCTTGATTTCCGCGAGCACGCCACTGGGGCCCTGCTGCGAAGAGCGCAGTTTCTGAATGGCGTCGACGCGAAAGTTGATATCCGCAATCTTCTTTTCCAGATCCGCCTGCTCGCGCTTGACGGCATTCATCTGCTCGTTAATGCGCCGTTGTTTTTCGAGTTCTCTGGTGGCAGTTTCATGCTGGGCATTCGCGCTTACGTAATCGTAACCCATGCCAAGGACGAGCAACGCCATCACTGTCAGCGCCAGTAGGAACGTTTGCGTGCGCGTGCTTGAGACCTTGTCTTCAACAAACGCGACACCCACGGGTCTGTCCGTAACCGATTCTAGAAGGTTTATTTTGATCACGTGGCGTCAACTCCTCTCAGCGCTAGTCCGACCGCGATGGCCATTTCCGGCACGATCTCGCGCATGTACTCGGGGTCGAAACCACGAGAGTCGATGCGAATCTTACGAAACGGATCGAAGACTTCTACGGGGATTTCGAATTCCTTTGCCAGGAACTCAACCAGACCGTTTAGTTTCGAACCACCGCCCGAGATCAGAATCTTCTGGACCGCGGACTCGCCGTCTTCGACAGTCGCGCGATAGAAATCCATGGTCTTCTGAATCTCGAGCGCCAGGATATCGGAGACTGTGTCGAGGATTGGTTCGATCTCTCTTGGCTCGACGCCTTCCGGCAATGGCATTCCTCGCTTTACTCGCTCAGCCTGATCGAAAGTTAACCCGAGTTCCTTCTGGAGCAGCGACGTGTATTGGTTACCACCGAAGCTCGCGTCCCGGGTAAAGACCGATCGGTTGCCATTCAAAATGTTTATGTTGGTAGTCGACGCGCCAATGTTGAGCAACGCTGCAATCTGGCCGGGTTGTGGATCGTAGTTAAGCTCATAACAATTCTGAAGCGCAAAAGCATCAACGTCGATCACCGCGGGCTGTTTGCCGGCTAACTGGATCGCCTGCTTCAGATTCGCAATCTTGTCGCGCTTGCAAGCGGCCAACAGCACATGGATCGCATCCGGTGTGCTGCCGGTGACGTGATAGTCGAGGTTAACATCAGAGATGTCGAAAGGAATGTGCTCTTCGGCGTGCCATGCGAACGACTCCTGGAGCTCTTCTCCAGTCATCTGCGGCAGCACGATGTTCTTCACAATGACAGAATGACCGTTGACGCCGGCGGCTACCTTGGTGGTCTTGATCTTGTGCTCGTTGAAAATATTTGCAATCGCATGGGAGACTGAGTTCAGCTCCATGATCTGACCGTCGACGACCGAATCCGGTTGTAAGGCCTCGTAGCCCAGGCTAACGAGTTGGAAGTCTCCGTTCTTGCCTTGCAGTTCGACGGCTTTGACTGAACTCGAGCCAATATCAACGCCGACCATGCTTTTGTTACCACGTTTCCACATCATCAATGGCTCCTCGCAATCTTGAACATGAGCAGGCGTTGGCGCCGCACCCGAGCGCGAGCGCGACGGGCGCGGGACAGCCCCGCGCGCACTAATCTGATCCGGCTGGAATAGCTTGAGTTCTTCATTGGTTTTTTCACAGTAAGTTTTGAAGACTTCGCATTCTTGCGAAGGGCGGGGCGCTTCGGCGGGCTGGCCGCCATTAGCAGACGCGGTGGAGGTTGAAAGAACTGGGCACCACATAGGAAAGGCCCGTGGCTCTACCGCCGGACTTAAGGCTACACTACGGGCCAAACGCTGTCAACAGAATTTTGCGTGGTTTAACCTGCTAGTATTGGGCCGAAACATGGGACTCTCGCGACCGCATCCGGCTGTCAGGGGGGTATTTGTCACTGCTGTGTATGTTCCCTGCTCCGGCCTTTCGCTTCGGCTAAGGCCGCAGATCGAAAAGCACTTTGACGCGCCAACATCGGCGATTTGAACGAAAAAGACCGCCGCGCTGACGCGCTCCATTTGCTAGCCGCCACGACAAAGTTTAGGATGCGAGCATTGACTAAATCTCGTCGCGCAAAAAGTCTTCTTGCTCTTCTGGTTGTAGCTTTCGTCGTCGGGTGGCTCTATTGGAACCGTACGGCGCGTACGGATATGGCGACTTACGCGCCGGCAGACTGTCTGGCTTTTGTCGAAGCAAACGATCTCACCGAAGTAGCCCAGGGAATCGAGGGGACCCAAGCCTGGAAAGCGTTGGCTGGGCCGGTCGGTGCAAGCCCGAGCCTCCTGCCAAATCGCTGGTTTATTCGACTGGCACGATGGACTGGTATCGGTTCAACTGACGCAATCCTTCTCGCACGCTCGCAGGTTGCGATCGTCTTCACCGGCGCAGAGGCAAGTCAGGCCGGTCCGACTCTCACCATTAAGCCACTCGCTACTCTCGTAATCGAAACTCACACGACCCAGAGGCGAATGCGACCCACGCTCGACCAACGTATCGAAGAACTTGCACGGCGCGTATATGGACAGCCGCTGTTGGCGCGAAAGCAGATTGATGGCGGTGACCTAAGTGAGTGGTCGTCCCCTGATGGGGCCCGGCACATCGTGGCCGCGTTTGCTGACACCGTCGTGATCATCGGCAATGACGAGCCGTCCGTCTTGCACTGCCTGGAAGCGCGACGCGGAAAGCGCGCCACACTTGCCGGTGAAAAGCAGCTTGATGACTTGCGCAAAAAGGTCGACGCGCCGAATGCAACCGTGTTCGGCTTTATATCGAAACCCGGAGTGAAGTCATTTCTACAGGCTTTCGCACTTTACCGTGCGGGTTCATCGTCAGACGCTGTCACTGTCTCGCGGATTTTCGCCGACACCTTGGGTAATCTCGTCGACGGTTTGGGCTGGAGTTCGAGGTTTGTGGATGGCATGGTTGAGGATCGCAGCTCAATTACCCTTTCCCAGGGCGTGGCCGATAAACTTCGCGGCAGCTTTGTTCCGGAAGATAGGCTGGTACCGGGCGACCTTCCCTTTGTGCCTCCCGACGCACATTCTGTTTCGCTTTATCACTTTCGTGACGTCGAGGGCGTTTGGCGCGACCTGAACGCTATCATCGCGTCGCACGCCGATCTAATCGGCGCTATTGCCGCACGTCCCATGCTGCGTAGTCTTCTCAAGGCGTATGGAATCGAGGACCCCGATACTTTCGTGCACGTCGTCGGCACTCGAATGCAAACCATTCGACTGGAAGAAACCTCTCCTTCGGTCCTGGTCACTGAAGCCCTCGATCGGCAGGGCCTTCGGAAGCTGGCCCAGCAACGGCTGGGCGTAAAGCCAAAGACGGAAAACGTGGACGACTACGAACTAATGCTTTCAGGTACCGACAACTGGGCGGCCAGCTTTGCCGACAACCACTTTCTTATTGGGCCGGCCGAGGCAGTTCGTCGCTGTCTTCAGGCGAAAGCGCAATCTCAATCTCTAACTTCCACTGACGCGTTTCGAAGAACCCAACGCCTGGTCGATGTCTCTTTGCCGATAACCGCTCTTACTTTCACTAGTGATCAGCACGCGGCTATTTCCTTTGTTGAGCTTTTCTCTGAGCACGAACGATCCGCGTTTTCTACCAGCGCAACCGCCATCGACGAAGCATCTCGCTCCTTACCTTACGCAGTCAGTGTGGTTATTTTGAAAGATGCCGGAATTGAATGGACCTCACGATCCGCCTTCGGCCGGGTTGGATCACTCCTGGTGACCCTGGCTCCGGAGACTTCCAAGTGAATCCACTGCGTTCGCTGCTGGTTGCCACGCGAAACGAAGGAAAACTGGAAGATCTCCGGAAATTGCTCGGCGACTTCCCGCTCGACCTGCACGGGCTCGCCGACTTTCCCGGTGTCATCGCGGTTCCAGAGACCGGCGAAAGCTTTACCGAGAATGCGTCTTTGAAAGCCGTCGGCTATGCAAAACAGACCGGGCTGCTGACGTTGGCGGATGATTCCGGTTTGGAAGTCGACGCACTGGGCGGCGCGCCAGGCGTCTTCTCTGCTCGCTACGCCGGCGAAGGGAGCTCGGACGCGGAGCGTACGACCAAATTGCTGAGTGCACTATCGATCATCCCGGCGCCAAAACGCACTGCGCGATTCGTCTCGGCGATTGTGATCGCTAACGGCGAAGGCGAAATCCTCAACATCTCAGGGGGTAAATGCGATGGACACATTGATTCCGGGCCCCGCGGATCGGGAGGCTTTGGTTACGATCCGGTGTTCATTCCGATTGGATACGATAAGACCTTCGCTGAGCTGGAACCGGAGATCAAGAATCAAATCAGTCATCGCGCGCGCGCCTTGTTAAGTGCGCGTGAGTTTTTGCGGACCTTGACCATACCTTCCAGCGCTGGCTAGAATGGCGGGTCTGCTTCAAAGAGACGATTGCAAACTTGTAGGTAAGTACGGGGCGTAGCACAGCCTGGTAGTGCGCTCGGTTTGGGACCGAGAGGTCGGAGGTTCGAATCCTCTCGCCCCGACCAAACGCA
>JBGPWS010000205.1:0-8403 GCA_041492345.1 Pyrinomonadaceae bacterium
GCTTTGTCAGGCAGAAAACGATCCGGAATATAACGAGTCGATTGAATCACCGCGGCTTCCAGCGCTTCCTGGGTGTAACGCACCTGATGAAAACTCTCGTAGCGTTCGCGCACGCCTTCGAGGATTTTGATCGCTTCCGCTTCCGAGGGTGGCGGTACCTTGACGGACTGGAAGCGGCGCTCGAGCGAACGGTCCTTTTCGATTGACTTGCGAAACTCCGCCGGCGTAGTAGCGCCAATACACTGAATCTCGCCGCGCGACAACGCCGGCTTCAAAATGTTCGCGGCATCCAGCGAGCCTTCCGCCGAGCCCGCGCCGACCAGCGTGTGCAACTCGTCAATGAAGACGATGTACTGCGGGTTCTCGATCAACTCGCGCATGATTTGTTTCAGACGCTCTTCGAACTGGCCGCGATACTTTGTGCCAGCGACAATCAAGCTGATATCGAGCGAGAGGATCCGTTTGTTAGCGAGAAACGAGGGCACTTCGTCGCGCACTATGCGCTGGGCCAGACCTTCGACAATAGCGGTCTTGCCGACGCCGGGCTCGCCGATGAGCACTGGATTGTTCTTGGTGCGGCGACAAAGAATTTGCACCAGTCGTTCGATCTCGCCGTCTCGTCCAATCAAAGGATCGAGCCGATCGTTGGAAGCGTCCTCAGTAAGATCGCGCGAAAATTCGAGCAGGTGCGGAATGTCCTTGCGGTGGCGCGCGTCGGCTCCGGTCTGGCGCGCAATCTCGTCACGCACCGCGGCGAGCCGCAGTCCACGCTCGAACAGAATCTGCGCGGCCATCGAGCGCTCTTCGCGCAAAAGACCCAGCAGCAAATGTTCAGTTCCGATGTGGCGGTGCTGCAGGCGGTCGGATTCCTCGTGAGAGTAATGCAGCACTCGCTTGGTTTCAGGGGCCAGCGGCAACTCAACCGAAGTTGGAATCCGTTCGCGCAGCAGCGTGCGGCCTTCTATCTCTCTTCTAATTGATTCGATCGTGATTTGCGCCCGGGGAAAGAAACGGCCCGTCAAAGTCTTGTCTTCGCGCATCAGGCCCAGCAGGAGGTGCTCAGGCTCAATTGCGGGCGCGCCGAATTGCGACGCCTCGTACCGCGCAAAGAAAATTACCCGTCGCGCTTTTTCAGTGTAGCGTTCGAACATTCGCTTAACAGGCTGTCTATGATTGCCGAGCGTTGTTAACCCGAAACCACCAACGCCGCCGGCATTATAGCGCAATGCACAAAAGGCAAGAAGCTTAACTTTAAAGAAGCCTCCGGTTTGAGGTAACGCCAGGCGTTAGCTTGTGAACAAACCGAGAGTTTGCCTCCCGAAATCTGGAACCAGGGCATTTTCACGTCTTCGTGGAGTTCATTTCTTCAAATATAAAGTCTGCGGGTGTCTCTCATGACAGGACACGCAAGTTCTAACGTAGCTTCGTAAGCCCTTCGCCTTCCAACGGATTCCGCCCCGATGCCAGACGGACTGCTCATATCCGCACCCTTCACATTTCATCATCCAGGCGCGCGATTCCGCCTCAATGGAGGTCGCTAGGCTGTTCGGCATTACTGAAAGTATCGTTCGTTTTAACCACGTCATTTTCCTTCTTCCGCCTGGCGTTCGGTCGGTCAATTCCCTTCAAAGGCATTACGCCGCGAATTATAACCCTCAAGTGGCAATATGGCTCTCACTCCGTTGCGTGCCTCTCTTCTGGAAGCCGGATTCGTCCACTCTCGGTCTACTCCTCGACCCATCATTGGCCCGTCATAACGATTCCCGGCAGTTAATCTGACTGAGAGCATCTGTCAACCTGATTAGACTCGCCTCCGAGCAAGCCCGCGCTAACCCAACTAATCCCCCGCCTCTCAATCACTTCTCTGAAATCAGGATGGCTGGCACAAGTCTCGCTCTGGGGGACAGCGCCCGTGGAGTCTCTCTACGAGCAAGATCTTTCAAACGGCTCGTCGCAATGTGAACGTTGGAGAGTTTGCTTGCTGACATTTGGTAGCAAGAACTTTTCAGATTTCGTTTCATGCGACAAAGCGAGCGCTGTAAGTGGCTGCCCCAAATCAAATGAACCGGCTATTTCTTAATAGACCGATCGAACTTACAGGGAAGACGAACGTGAAATTAGATAAACACACCCCCGCCGTTACATGGATCACCATGGTCGCCGTTCTGGTTTCGATGTGTGCCAGCCTGACGTTTGGCCGGCGCACTGCGGCGCAATCAAATGAACAAACCCGCGCGAACGGCCTGAGCGAAACGCCCGGCGCTGTCGACAACAAATATCCAACTCTCTCAAAGTACGCCACGGACCTTACCCTGTTGGCGCTTGGCGGCAAGCTGGAATCGGCCCGTGGTTACGAGGCCAACGTGGCCCGCGTGATTACCAGCCTCTCGACGACGACCAAAGCGCCCCTCGTGCTGGGCGAATCAGATCTTGATCGTGATGCCATCGCTCGCGGCGTAGCTTCCCGCATCGCTTTCGGCGACGTGCCGGAGACGCTGCGCAACAAGCGCGTGTTCAGACTAAATCTTGACGCCCTGGCCAAAGGCGCGCAGACGAGCGAGGAATTCGAGGGCCGGATCCAGGCTGTCTTTGCCGAAGCCGAACAGGCCGAAGGCGAGGTCATTCTCTTTGTCGATCAGATGCACCAGTACGCCGGCGCCCGCGCAACGAACGTGGCCTCAGCGACAGTGAAGGCCGCCATTGAAAGGAATCACTTCAAAGTTATCGGTGGCGCTTCGCCCGAAGCTTATTCCAACTACATCGCGGCGGACGAAAGTGTAGCCAAACTTTTCGAGTCGATCTCAATCGACAGCACCAACGAAAGCGCCTCAGACTCGACGATTGCCAAAGACAACCGAAAGAGCCCGATCAATGAAGAGTTTGAGGGCGACAAGATTTCTTCGGACATGCGCGAGCTGATGCAGAGCGTCGAACCCAATGGTCGCGTAACTGCCATCCTTCAGGTTGATGACATTCACAGCGCCGAAGTCAGTTCGTTGCTCAAACGCTACGGCGTCAACATTGATTCACGCATGGCCCAGTTGGGCGCAATGAAAGTTGAACTGCCGGCCAAAGCGATCGAAGCGCTGGCGAAGAGCCGCGCTGCTAACTACATTTCACCCGATGTGACGTTGGAGTCTTTCGGTCATGTCACGGCCACCACCGGGACTGATCAGATAAGAACTCAAACGAACTATTCTCTTCTGGGTCTGCCGTTGAGCACGACTACTTACGATGGCGCGGGCATCGGTATCGCGGTGCTGGATTCGGGCATTGACACCGGACACAGGGCTTTTAAGCAGGGAATCAGGTTCAGCAAGGATTTCACCACTGAGAATAACACGAACCGTGATCCTTTTGGTCACGGTACGCACGTCGCCTCGTCTGCCGGCGGAACCAGCACGACCAGTGGAGGCACGTATGATGGGATGGCGCCTGGCGTCAGCATCATCAACCTGCGCGTGCTAAACGCGGCGGGCGTGGGCAGCACCGCCGTCTTGCTGAATGCGCTCAACTGGATTCTCAGCCCGGCCGACCAAACCAAGGCGGTTAGCTCTAGCAATCCGCTCAACAAAGACAAGTACAACATTCGCATCGTCAACATGAGTCTGGGCGCGCCCGCGATCAGCTCTTACAAGAACGATCCCGTTTGTCGCGCCGCGCGCGCTCTGGTTGATGCCGGAATAGTGGTGGTTGCGGCCGCCGGCAACAATGGCAAGGATGCGAACGGCACCAAGGTCTATGGACTGATTCATTCGCCAGGTAACGAGCCTTCCGTGATTACGGTTGGGGCGGCCAATACGTTCGGGACGAATGCTCGCACCGATGACGGCGTCGCCACCTACAGCTCGCGTGGTCCGACGCGTAGCTTTACGACCGATGCGAACGGTGTCAAACACTACGACAACTTGCTCAAGCCTGATCTCGTAGCGCCAGGAAATAAGCTGATCTATGCCGAAGCTGATATGGGTAGAGAGATGCTTATTGGCGGTACCACCGTCGAGCTGAATCTGCTGGTAACGCAGCATCCTGACCTGGATTCCGGAATCAAGGACGATGACAACAAGCGCCTGATGTACCTGAGCGGTACTTCGATGGCGACGCCGGTCGTCGCCGGCTCAGCGGCTCTCTTGCTGCAAGCAAATCCAAAGCTGACGCCAAACATGGTCAAGATGATCCTGATGTACACGGCGGGACCGCTCAAAGGCTTTAACATGCTCGAACAGGGCACGGGCGAACTGAACGTCGAAGGTGCGATGCGACTGGCCAAGCTGGTGCGCACAGACATTAATTCGAGCACGCCGCAGGACAGTCCAATGCTGACGGGTCCCGCGCCGAATCCGCAAACAACGATCGCTGGAAAGACCTTCACGTGGTCGGAGGGCATCGTGCTGCAACATTGGTACGCGACCGGCTCGAGCCTGATCACGAAATACCAGACTTACTATGCGCAGGGCGTCATTCTGGGCGACGGCGTCATCTTGGGCGACGGCGTCATCCTGGGCGACGGAGTCATTCTCGGTGATGGTGTCATCCTCGGTGATGGCGTCATCCTGGGCGACAGTATCTTTACCAGCGCCGGAGTCATTCTGGGCGACGGCACAATCTTCTGTGACGGCGTGATCCTCGGCGACGGCGTCATCCTGGGCGACGGAGTCATTCTGGGCGACGGAGTCATCCTCGGTGATGGAGTTATCCTGGGCGACGGAGTCGTGCTGGCCGATAGCGCGGTACAGGCATGTTCTTCGCACGCGATGATCTTTGGCGACCCTGAAGAGTAAGCCGCGCCCGAGCTGTTACTTCGCGGAAGGCACCCGAAATTGAACGAAGTTAAGGAGCGAACGAGGAGCGCGCGATGGCCGTCACAATCATGCGGCATGAATCCGAAGCGAGATCGCTTGATGCATTCGCCCGTGATGAACCCTGCACTATCGGTGAGCTGAACGGGGCCGACGAAGTCGAAGTACTTAAATTTCTGTCCGAGCGCACGATTCACACAGTGTTCATGGCCAGCCTGATCCGCGACAACGGATTGGCGAGCCCCCACAATCGCGGATCATTTTACGCGTGTCGCGATCGATATGGTCTACTGGAGGGAGTTGCCCTGGTTGGCCACGCCACCCTGATCGAGGCTCGCACCAACAACTCGCTGGCCTCTTTTGCGCGGCTGGCTCGCAATTGCCTGAACGCCCACCTGATCAGGGGCGAGCAGGAAACCATCAACAACTTTTGGCAATACTTCGCTAGGAGCGGACAGGAACCGCGTTTGATCTGTCGCGAGATGTTGTTCCTACTGAAAGAGCCCGTGCTCCCGACGGAGGGCGCGGATGACCTGCGGCCGGCAACACTCAGCGATCTCGATAAGGTCCTGGCAGTGAATGCCTCGATGGCTTTTGAAGAAGGCGGCATCAGTCCACTTCAAAGAGATCCCGGCGGCTTTCGTAATCGCACGGCCCGACGTATCGAACAAGGCCGGGTCTGGGTTTGGATCCAGGACAACAGATTAATCTTCAAAGCCGATGTCGTTGCCGATACACCGGAGGTTACTTATCTGGAAGGCGTGCATGTCCATGCGGAAGAACGGCGCAGGGGTTACGGACTGCGTTGCCTGACCAGTTTGTCATCGATACTGCTTGAACGCAGCGATTCGATCTGTCTGACGATCAACGAGAAGAACAAGAACGCGTTGAAGTTTTACGAAAAGGCCGGCTATCAGTTTCACAGCCATTACGAAACCATCTATCTGCGCTGACATCCCGCGCGAGGCACAACCGTGAAGGCACAACCGTGAAGGCACAACTAACAGGCAAACAGAGACTAGCGGACACCTACAGGTGGGCTATCGTGGCACTTGGAGCAGCGGCCGTGGCCTACTCAGCCTTTTGGCTGCCGATGCCGCAACTCGACCTGCGGTTCCTGGTCCTGGCCGCGGCGATGATGCTGATTAGTTCGCGACTCGCTATTCAGATTCCGCGCATCAACACTAATATTACCGTTTCAGACACTTTCATCTTTTTGGTCCTGCTGCTCTACGGCGGTTTAGCAGGCGTACTGCTGGCCGTAGCCGACGGCGTCTTTGGAGCTCTTCGGATCAGCCGGAAGCCAATAACGATCCTTTTCAATTCCGGCATGATGGTTTGCTCGACCTTTGTTACGGTCGTTACTTTGCGGATTTTCTTTGGGCCTCTCGCTAATCTTAGATCACTTGAATTCTCGTCTTTCGTAGCGGCCATTGCCACGATGGCCATGGTGCAGTATTTCTCGAACACTGGTATTAGCGCTGTGGGCGAGGCCCTCAAAGCCGGCCAGCCGATCTGGCGCACATGGCAAAAACATTATCTTTGGACATCATTCACTTATCTGGTGGGAGCAGTGGTCGCCGCGGTGAGCTCGAATTCGATAGAAAAGGCCGGTGTTACGATCCTCATCGTGGGAACCCCGGTCATCGCGATTGTCTACTTCACCTACCACAAATATCTGGACGAGATTAAGACCACCGCAGAACAAGCCGAGCAAGCAGAGCGTGAACGTGCCGAAGCAGAAAGAGCGCGCGCCGAGCAGGCTGAGCGCCACGTGGAAGAGCTGAGCCGGCATATCGCCGAGCAGGAAAGAATCAGCGTCCAGTTGCAAGAGAGCAAGGACCACTTTCGTCACGCTGCTTTTCACGACGCGCTTACCAACCTGCCTAATCGCGCGCTGCTGGCTGAGAACCTGAAATTCGTAATTGAACGCGCCAAGCAGCACAAGGATTATCAGTTCGCGGTGCTGTTCCTGGATCTGGATCGCTTTAAGAACGTGAACGACAGTCTGGGCCACTCAATCGGTGACCAACTGCTGATCACGATGGCCCGGCGCCTGGAAAGCTGTATTCGCGAAGTGGACATGGTGGCGCGTTTGGGCGGTGACGAATTCGCGATCCTGCTGGATGGAATTCCCAGCCAATCTGAGGCCACCAACATGGCCCGGCGAATCCAGGAGAAGCTCCAGTCGCCATTCAATCTCTGTGGCCACGAAGTCTTTACCTCTACCAGCATCGGCATCGCCGTCAGCTCGACCGGCTATGACGATCCGGAAAACATGCTGCGCGATGCGGACACGGCCATGTACCGCGCCAAAGCGCAGGGCAAAGCGTGCTACGAAGTATTCGATAAGGGCATGCACACGCACGCTGTCTATGTGCTGCAAATGGAGAACGACTTGCGCCGCGCGATCGATCGCGAAGAGTTACGCGTCTATTACCAACCGATCGTTTCACTCGATAACGGACAACTGGCCGGCTTCGAAGCTCTGATTCGCTGGCAGCATCCTGAGCGCGGGTTCATTAATCCTTCCGACTTTATTCCGCTCGCCGAGGATACTGGCCTGATCGTTCCGCTGGGTCTGTGGATTTTGAAGCGGGCCTGCCAGCAACTCTGTAAGTGGCAGTGGCAATCGCCGGCGAATCGCTCGCTGTTCATGAGTGTTAACCTTTCCGGCAAGCAGGTGGCGCAACCCAGTCTCGTCAGCGACATCCGGGAGATTCTGGAAGAGACGCACGTCGAGGCGCGCCATTTGAAGCTCGAGATTACTGAGAGCGCCGTGATGGAAAATGCCGAGATGGCCGCTCGCATACTGAATCGTCTTAAAGAGCTTGGCGTGCAACTGAGCATCGACGACTTTGGCACCGGCTACTCTTCGCTAAGTTATCTGCACCGGTTCCCCGTCAACACTTTGAAGATAGATCGCTCGTTTGTGGGACGTATCGGCGAGGCGGCTGAGAATATCGAGATCGTCCGCACCGTGGTCTCGCTGGCGGAAAATATGGGTATGGAAGTTGTCGCTGAAGGCGTAGAGACCCTGAGCCAATTAATGCAGCTTCGCAAACTGAAGTGCCAGTACGGACAGGGTTACCTGTTCTCGCACCCGGTCGATGCTGAAACGGTGTCAGGGTGGATTTTGAAGAAGCCTCACTGGCAGGAAACCCTATTTCCCGGCACCGGAGATTACTTCGTTCCGGCACAGCCTCTTGCGGCAGTTCCCGCAGTGGTGCAGCTGCGATCGGCGTAGTTTTCTCATCCCGAATTAAAACATCGCTTCACTTCCTCGGGCCGGTTCTCTGGCAGCAAACTCTCCAAATGAGGCTTGTCCGTTGCTGAAGTGTCATCCAAAGGTCGGATTTCAAAAACAGTCGGCGCGACCCGGCGAAAATGAAAGCGCGTGTCGATCTTTGCCAGTTCGTCGATCTCGGTGAGGTGCCACGAACAAGGCTGCCACCAACGATCATCCGTATCGAGGAAAACGCGTCGACCTGATTTCAGATAGTTCGCGATCTTCTCTTGCAGTTTTCCCTGCGGCCAACCGGCGCCGACACCAATTGCGTCCCACTCTCCGGCGCCAATTCCTCTCCAGTAATTAACCGCGACC
>JBGPWS010000056.1:0-16803 GCA_041492345.1 Pyrinomonadaceae bacterium
ACCGGCCGCATTACTCGTGCTGGGACTGTGTTGAGCGTGACGAAAAACGATTTAATCAAAAACCTGGCTGGCGCCGAGCCCATCGCACCCAACGCTACCGACCGGCAGGCGAATCTTAAGAGTGGCACGGGCGTCCCGCCCCTGAATCACCCGCAAGATGCGGGTGCCACACCCCAACTATTTTCCTGCGTGAATGTCGTGGGTCTGTTCCCACTCTTGTTCGTCACGCGCCAGCAACTCATCAGCTTCTTTCGGACCCCAGGTCCCCGCTTTGTAGTTCGGGAAAGCAGGAGCCGGTTCAGAATTCCACGCAGCTTGAACCGGCGCGACCACACTCCACGCGGCTTCGACTTGATCGGCGCGCTGAAACAACGTCGCGTCTCCCATCATGCAATCATGCAAAAGGCGTTCGTACCCCGTGCTCGGCGTGTCCCCAAAATAGTCTTCGTAATCAAAGTTCATGTCGACCGCGCCGATCTTCAGGACTGGTCCGGGAACTTTGGCGCCAAAGCGCAAAGTGATGCCTTCGTCGGGTTGAATGTGCAGCACCAGGCGATTGCTCGAGAGTCGATCCACAGGCGTGTCGCGGAACAGCATGAAAGGCGCGCGCCTGAACGTGATCGCGATTTCGGTGTCGCGCGCGGCCAGGCGTTTGCCGGTGCGCAGATAGAAAGGAACGTCGGCCCAACGCCAGTTGTCGATCAGAAGCTTCAGTGCGACGAATGTTTCAACGGTTGAATCGGGGGCGACGTTGGGCTCGCTGCGGTAAGCGGGAACGGGCTGGCCGTCTGTCTCGCCGGCGTCATACTGACCACGCACTGCACGTCGCCCCGCTTCTTCCGGCGAAGGGCATTGAATAGCATGCAGAATTTTTGTTTGCTCGTCCCGTACTGCGTCAGCTTTGAAAGACACGGGCGGCTCCATCGCGGTCAGCGTCACTAACTGGAGCAAGTGGTTCGGCACCATGTCGCGCAGCGCCCCAGCCTCTTCATAGTATCCGCCCCGTTGTTCGACACCGACCTTCTCGGCGGCGGTAATTTGCACGCTGTCGATGTAGCGGCGGTTCCAGATCGGCTCGAAGATGCCGTTGCCGAAACGAAACACCAGGATGTTCTGGACGGTCTCTTTGCCCAGGTAGTGATCGATGCGATAGATCTGGTTTTCGTTCACGACCTGCTTCAGTTCCTGGTTCAGCTTCCGGGCCGACTCGAGATCGCGGCCGAAAGGCTTTTCGATCACGACGCGCCGCCAGTGCTTGTCTACCTCGCCAGTCAACCCGGAGGCTCCAAGGCGTTGCACCACCGGAGCAAAGTAATCAGGCGCAGTGGCCAAATAGAAAAAGTAGTTGCCCTGCGTATTGCGTTGCGCGTCGGCTTTGCTTAGCAGCTCTTTCAGTCGGACGAACGTCTGGTCGTCATTGAAATCACCGGAGAGGTAGTAGAGCCGCTCTGCCAGCCAGCGCCAGAGTTCCGGGTCAATATCGTCGGTCGCGAACTCGTGCATGTCGTCGCTGAGCTGTCGGCGGAACTCTTCCTCGTTCATTACTGCGCGCGCTACGCCGATAACCGCAAAATTGTCAGGTAGCAAATTGCTCTGCTTGAGATTGTAGAGAGCGGGGATCAGCTTCCGCTTGGTGAGATCACCGGCCGCGCCAAAGATCACCATGACGCAGGGCGGCCCGATGTGTGCGGTTTCGACGGACTGCGATCCGGTTTCCTGGGATGACATCATTGGTAATGAAAGAAAGCCAAAGAAGACGACTTTTGTGTTTAGTGATTTTTCGTGTGATTTCGTGGATCGTCCTCCGCGGACAGAGACTCGATCCACGAAATCACACGAAGCCGCACGAAAGGAACCTCCGTAAAATCAATTCAGAAACACACTAGCTCTTTGGACGCGGCTCAAGATGTCCGCCAAACTTCTGGCGCATCGCCGACAGGATCTTTTCTGCGAACGTATGTTCCTGCCGCGAACGAAAGCGCGTGTAGAGCGCCGCGCTCAGCACCTCAGCGGGTACTGCTTCTTCAATCGCGGCCATGATCGTCCAGCGCCCTTCGCCGGAATCCTGAACAAAACCGCTGTAGTTCGAAAGCTCAGGATCTTCGACCAGGGCCATCGCCGTAAGATCCAGCAGCCAGGAAGAAACGACGCTTCCTCTGCGCCAGACTTCGGCGATATCGGCGACGTTCAAGTCGTAGCGATGCTCTTCCGGCAAGTCTTTCGAGTTGGCGTTGTGAAAAATGTCGAAGCCTTCCGCGTAAGCCTGCATCAAGCCGTACTCAATTCCGTTGTGGACCATCTTTACGAAGTGGCCTGCGCCGGAAGGGCCACAGTAAAGATACCCATCTTCGACCGTGCTTTTAGTTTCTTCGCGTCCCAGTGTGCGCGGAATGTTTCCGCGACCAGGGGCCAGCGTTTTGAAGATTGGATCGAGATGACGAACGGCATCTTCCGGGCCGCCGATCATCATGCAGTAGCCACGCTCTAATCCCCACACGCCGCCGCTGGTTCCCACGTCGACGTAGTTGATGCGCTTATCGCGCAATGCGAGTGCCCGGCGCGCATCATCTTTGAAATAAGAGTTGCCACCATCGATGATGATGTCGCCGGCTTCCATGCGAGCGGCCAGATCAGTCACCGTCTTTTCAGTCGCGTTACCGGCGGGAACCATGATCCAAACGGCGCGTGGCTGGTTGAGTTTGCCGATGAAATCGTCGAGCGACTGTGCGCCGGTTGCGCCTTCGCCTGCGAGTTGCTCCACGTTCTCGGGGTTTACGTCCCAAACGACGCACTCGTGGCCGCCGCGCATCAGCCGACGCACCATGTTCGCGCCCATTCGGCCGAGACCGATCATTCCAAGTTGCATAGTCGATCCTCTTCCGTTTCCTCACGCGCTCTCTGTGAAAATCTGAGGCTTCACAGAGAAAGCTAACTACTCTGCTTCAATGCTGCGCTCAGCACTGTTTGCAACTGTGCCAAACCCGCATTCACATCTGCCAGATGCACGCGCAACGCCCGCCGCCCGCGCTCCGCCAAGACTTCAAAATCACCGCGAGCTTGCGCCGCCTTTACGATTCCAAAGGTGTACTTCTGTTCGGGGACGGGCAAGTCCACCGCGTCATCGCAAGTGATTTGTAAAAACACGCCCGTGTTTGGTCCGCCCTTGTAAGCTTGTCCGGTGGAATGCAGAAAACGTGGCCCAAAGCCCAGACAAGAGGCGACATGCTTCGTGTCACGCACGGCATGACGCGCCGATTGCAAAGCTCGTTCGTGCGCTTCATTCATCTCGATGTAGGCGAGCAGCGCAAAGTAATCGCCTTGCTGCAAACGATCCAGATGCGCCTTGAAGTATCCGCCCAACGAATGATCCCTGACGGTCAAAAGCTGGCTGTTACTTTGATCAGCGAATAACTTAATCCCTTCAGCTTCGAAAAGCGGAGTTTCAGCCGGCAGTGAACCGGTGCGCTCGTATTCTTCAGTGAGCTGTCTTGTCGCAACCTTGCTCGCCTCCACGTCGGGTTGATCGAATGGATTGATGCCGATGATCGAGCCCGCTACCGCCGTCGCGATCTCCCAGCGAAAGAACTCCTGACCGAGATTGTAGACATCGAGCACGGAAATCCGCACGACCGCTTGACCCGCACGTTCGAGGGCATCGATGGCTGCGTCCTGTCCAGGATCGGGATCAGATTCCAACCTCAGATAGACGAACACGCGGTCATCCCCGTAAGCGTCTGCCGAAGCCAATAATTCCCGATCGACCGGAATCAAACCCTTGCCATTCTTGCCAGTTGACTCGGCCAGCAATTGTTCCAACCATGCACCGAGATCATGAATTCCGGGCGAGGCCGTGATGGTAACTTTGTCGGAATGTTGATTGTGCGCGACACCCAGAATGGCGCCGAGAACAACTCCAGGATTGTCGTGGACCTGCACGTCAGCACTGCAAGCTCTGACCATTTCGCTTGTGCGATCCAGAAACTTCGCAACATCGACGCCCATCGCGGCTGCCGGGACCATGCCGAAATCAGAAAGCGCTGAGTAACGACCGCCGATGGTTGGCACGCCCAGGAAGATCTTACGGAACCGATCGCTCTCGGCTGCCTGTCGAAGTTTTGATCCCGGATCAGTGATCGCGACGCAGCGTTTGCCGGGTTCGCCGACAAACTGCCTCGCGCGCTCGAAAAAATATTGTTTGAAGATGTTCGGCTCGAGCGTTGTGCCCGATTTGCTCGAGACTATGAACAGCGTGTTGGCGAGATCGATCTTGTTTTCGAAGGTTCTGATCTGGGCCGGATCGGTTGAGTCGAGGACGTGCAGTTCCGGGAATTCGTCAATCTTGCCGAATGACTTACGGATCACTTCGGGGCTGAGACTGGAACCACCCATGCCCAGGAGCAATACGTGCGAAAACTTCGCGTCTTTTACTTCTTCGGCAAAGTTGGCCAAACGCCTGATACTCCTTTGCTGTTCGTGGACAATATTCAACCAGCCGAGCCATTTACTTTCATCATGGCCTGTCCACAGCGAAGCGTCGCGCTCCCATAGTCTCTTAACTTTGTGATTAGAATCCCAATCTGTGAGGGATGCTTCGACTTCTTCGGATAGCTCTTGCGGCAGAGAGAACGTCTGAAGATTGATGTCAGGTGTCATAGCGCGCTTCTAGCAGGTCGCTGAGAAAGGCGAAATCGGCCACAGAGGCACAGAGTCACAGAGAAAAGGCAGATCAGAATTGATCAGAAAATGCCAATAGACTTGACCTCTCTTTGATTTCATCTTTCTCTGTGTCTCCGTGTCTCTGTGGCTAACCAGTTTTTTGAGCAGACTGCTAGGGCGCGTGTGCGGAACGCGTCGTGGCCAGACTGCGGAGGCTTTCAGTGTAAGGGGCCCGGGCAACTCCACGATCAGTGATGATCGCGGCGATCAATTCATTAGGCGTGACGTCAAAAGCGAAGTTGTGAACGCCCACTCCGTCGGGAGCCAGTTGCTGATCGCCAATGTGAGTGACTTCTCTGGCGTTGCGCTGTTCTATTGGTATCTGATCGCCGCTCGGCGTTGACAGATCGACAGTCGATATCGGCGCGGCGACATAGAAGGGAATATTGTGTTGCTTGGCCAGCACCGCCACCATGTAGGTTCCGATCTTGTTGGCCGTATCACCGTTGGCGGCGATGCGATCCGCGCCCACGACTACGCAATCGACTTTGCCCTGCTTCATCACGTGACCGGCCATGTTGTCGGTGATTACGGTGACCGGGATGTTGTCTTTGGCCAGTTCCCAGGCAGTGAGACGAGAGCCCTGCAAGAACGGTCGCGTCTCGTCCGCAATCACGGCGACGCGTTTGCCGGCATCGATAGCGCCGCGAACTACGCCCAGCGCCGTGCCGTAGTCTCCGGCCGTGGCCAAAGCGCCTGCATTACAGTGCGTCAGCACCGTGGCGCCGTCAGCGATCAACTCGCTGCCAAATTTTCCCAGCGCGCGATTCGATGCGATGTCTTCGTCGAAGATTGACTGCGCTTCGCTGATAAGTCGCTTCTTGATCTCTTCAACGTCATGTGTGTCTGCTTTGGCTTTCTGAAGCGCGCCGCGCATTCGTTCGACGGCCCAGAACAGATTCACCGCAGTCGGCCGGGTCGCCTCCATGACTTTGCACATGAACTTGAAATCGTATTCCAAGTCCGCGACGGAAGTTCCCACCGACTGGTTTGCTCCCAGCGCGAGACCCATCGCTGCGGAAATCCCGATCGCCGGCGCGCCGCGCACCACCATCTTCTTGATGGCGTCCGCGATTTCTTCGTACGAACGCAGCATCAGATATTTCTCTTCGTTGGGCAGCAGACGCTGGTCCAGCATGCGCACGCCTTCATTCGTCCATTCGATGGTCTTAATCATCGTCGTGAAATCGAGTTTGGTTTGAAGTTCAGCGGGAATCTTACTTTAGCGAGTGGCTCATGGCAACGCAAAGAGCGTACGACAGACAGCTTGTCTGTCGGTTGGTCTTTTCAGTTCACAACGACAGACAAGCTGTCTGTCGTACTCGCGCCTGCCGCTGTATTTGAATCCGCCTTCAGCTCCGCCGCAATCTCGCGCACCTGGGCTGTATGCCTGGCCTCGTGACTGCCAACAAACAGAAGCCATTGATAAAGATTGATCGGGCCCAGCAACGGATGCGGTTGGATGACTTCGCCCAAAGCCAGGCCGTCGCCCGCCATTACCCCGGCGCGCAGAGCTGCTCGCGTTTGCTCCAACGCCGTCCATGCCGATGCCGCATCGAGATCACCTTGGGGACGGAACTCTGCCGGCGCGCTTCTCCGTTGACTACGATCAGCGATTAATTGAAGAGGGAGGCTATTCATAACCGAAGACGTCTCGGTTTCCGGTCCCAACCCCCGGTCGCGCGCATTAACGACCCATTTGGTCACGCCCAAGCCAATTCGTTTCTCGATCATGACGAGGTGTTGCAGCACCTGGGCGACAGACCAGCGATCAGTCCCCGGCGACTGATCGCGCAGCGCGGGCGGAACAAGTTCGACTGCATCAGCCAACGCGGCTCGTTGTGAATCCAGATAACTCAGCACTTCTTCAAGTCGTGGGTGCATCGATAGGTTCTCCTTCACCTTTTCAGTACCACTCCGGAAACTCTCAGGTCAACCTTGACGCGGCGCACTCTTCAGATCGAATTTCATTAGCACCTCACTTCAGTGTGGTGACCACTGACCCTCCGATGAACTATTAGCCGTTTCAACGGCTTACCGTAAAACCGTTAGAAACGGTTAAGACTAAACGACCGTTGCCTAACACCTCACTGAAGTTAGGTGCTAATGAGAGATTCGTCCAAATTCAAACTGAGGCGTACCGGGCCCAGAACATTTTTGACTTCGGCAGGCACGCGTGGTAACGTGCGCTTTCAATCGAAGGACAGCTCTTTTAAATGCGTTTGGGTGTCCCGCGTTGAGCGGGAAGAATAGGGAAGCGGGTGAGATTCCCGCGCGGTCGCGCCACTGTGAAGATCGTCGCTACGAAGTGACGATGCAAAAGCCAGGAGACCTGCCCGGATGCTGTTTGCAGCTTTCGAACGCCTCGCGCAAGGGTGTTCAGGCCGCCGTGGGAATCCTCTTCTCGTGAAAAAGATCCCGTCGCCAGCCTGTCGCTTTCGCGTGGCAGAAAAGGTGACGGGATTTTGTATTTTCAGCAAACTTTGGAGTGCGCCGATAGCGGCGGCGCCTTGGATTCACGGGCAGATCCAAAGCGGCGTCGCGCTACGCTTGGCGCCGCAGTCCAAACTTTGTCGATCGCGACGCTGATCGTCATCGTAATGGCGTCGTGCGTCGATCGACACCGCAACACCTCGACCTCTGATGCCACCCGCGAAGTTGTCGATGAAGCGGGCCGCCGCGTGCAGTTACCGCTGCATGTCGATCGCATCGTTTCACTCGCGCCCAATCTCACCGAGATAGTATTTGCGGTCGGCGCCGGAGATCGTCTGGTTGGCGACACGGAGTACTGCGATTATCCGGCGCAGGCGAAGAACGTTGCCAGGATTGGCGACACGATGCACCCCAGCATCGAGCGCATCATTGCTCTCAAACCGCAGGTCGTGCTGGTCTCGACTGCGTCGCAACTGGAAGCATTTACCAAACAGCTTGACGAACAAGAGATTGCTGTTTACGTGACTAACCCGCGCAGTCTTGACGAAGTCTTTTATTCCATCAAAACCCTCGGAGACCTGTTTGGCCAGCACGACGGGACTGAGAGTATCGTCGCGGATTTGCGCAGTCGGGCTGCCGCAGTGGAAGTTGCAATGCGGTCAGTAAAGCCAGTCAAGGTGTTCTACCAGGTTTCGGGCGAACCTCTCTACACGATTGGTCGTGAAGCTTATTTGACGGATCTGGTGCGGCGCGCAGGTGGGCTTTCGGTGACGGCTGATGTGCCAGGCGCGTTTCCTCGATATAGCGACGAAGCCGCGCTGGCCGCGCGACCGGAAGCGATCATTCTGCCCGGCGGCGGTTCAATGGGCACGGCAAATTCAACCGTGGCGGCGTCGCTCAAGAATTCTCCGGCAGCACTGAACAATCGAGTCTACAGAATCAACGACGATCATCTTTCGCGTCCGGGCCCGCGTCTCGTTGACGGATTGGAAGAGATGGCGCGCGCGCTGCATCCGGAGGCTTTTAAGTGACCGATCAAGGTGCTGGGTCAGGTTTGCGGCTCTGCCGCCGCACACGGCGGAAAGGCTTCGCCTTTCCGTGACGCCGTTTTTGAGAACTGGAGGCTATGCCTCCGGCGCGAGGCGTAGCCTCGCAAATAGTGAGGAAGGGCTCGACGGTAAGGCAGAGCCTTACCGCACTGTGCTGCGGCGCAGCCGCGAAGCTGTAGAGAATACGATGAACGGCGAGATGCAACGGACAATAGGTTCAGGGCACGCGACCTTGCTAAGGACACTCCTGGTCTGCGGTGTCCTTCTACTCCTGCTCGTCTGCATTCTGATCGTCGCGGCACTCCTCGGAAGCCAGCGGCTTCCGCTGACCAGCTCACTCTGCGCGTTGGCCGGCGGATCGAACTGCGGACTTTCTTCTGAACAGCAGGCAATCCTGTTTGATCTTCGCTTGCCGCGCATTCTTCTCGCCGGAGCGGTGGGTATGTGTCTGGCGTCGGCAGGCGCCGGCTATCAGGCGCTGCTGCGAAATCCGCTGGCGGAACCTTATCTACTGGGCATCTCAAATGGCGCGGCAGTGGGCACGATGATCGCGCTGGTTTTTTTCGGCGCGCACGAGTGGAGCCGCCCGGTGATGGCGTTTGCCGGAGCCTTGCTCGCCACGCTGGTCGTTTATCAACTCGCGCGCGGACGCGCCGGCGCGACGCCAGAGCGTCTGATCCTCGCCGGAGTGATCGTGACGACGTTTCTTTCATCGGCGATCGTTTTCATCACCACGCTGATGGATGCTACCCGCATTCGCTCGTTCACATTCTGGTTGCTGGGCGACCTGTCGGGCACCACGACGAGCCTGCTGGCGATCGCATTCATCGCGGCGGGAGTTGGCGTCGGCATACTCGCAATGAATGCACGGTCTCTGAACCTGATGATGTTGGGAGAGCGCGACGCTTTCGATCTGGGAGTTGAAGTTGGACGCGTGCGGTTAACTGTCTTTATCGCCGCCAGCCTCTTGGTCGGCGCCTCGGTCGCGTCGAGTGGATCGGTGGGCTACGTCGGCCTGGTGGTGCCGCACCTGGTGCGTCTCTCTTTTGGTAGCGACAACCGTGTAGTGATTGCCGCGTCCGCTCTGGCCGGTGCAGCCTTTGTCATTGTCGCCGACACGATTGCGCGCACAATCATCGCGCCGCGCGAATTGCCGGTGGGAGCAATCACGGCGTTGATTGGCGCGCCGCTCTTTATTTATTTGCTGAAGCGCGGGTGAGGGATGTAGTGGCACAGACTTCAGTCTGTGTTATCCCGCCGCTGGACATGACAGACTGAAAACAACTCTGAGCAAGTTGGTGAGGGATTGTCACGCAGATGTTGGTTTGATATCTCCCTTCTCCCTTTGGGAGAAGGGCCGGGGAAGAGGGGCGTAGCTGAGGCGGCTCGATACTCAAGCCCTCTCCCCAACCCTCTCCCAAAGGGAGAGGGAGTCAGGACAAACTACTGTTCACAGACTAAAGTCTGTGCCACTTAATGCTCGAAGCGAAAAACATCACGGTGAATTACGGGGCCCGCGCGGCGGTCGTCGATATTTCTTTGCGCGCCGAGCCCGGTGAGTTGATCGCAATCATCGGACCCAATGGCGCGGGAAAATCTACTTTTCTGCGCGCCCTCAACGGTAGCGTTAACCCAACGAGCGGAGAAGTTCTGCTCGATGGCAGACCGCTCTACTCATACGCCCGGCGGGCGGTCGCGCGCCGCATCGCGGTAGTCGCGCAGGAAGCCGAACTGCGATTTCCAGTGACCGTGATGGAGTTCGTGCTCGGCGGTCGTTATGCATGGTCGAGCGCGTGGGGCTGGGAGGGCGAGCATGATGTTGAGATTGCGCGGCGCATTCTGCGCGAAACCGAACTCGAAGATTTCGAGATCCGCTTGATGAATGAACTGTCCGGCGGCGAACGGCAGCGCGCAGTCGTTGCGCGGGCGCTGGCGACCGAAGCAAAAGTATTTCTATTGGACGAGCCAACCGCAAATCTCGATCTGGCCCATCAAGCTACGATGCTGAGATTGGTGCGTGGTCGTTGTGATGATCGTGAAAGCGCGGCCGTAGTTGTCACTCACGATGTGAACCTGGCGGCAGAGTTTGCCGATCAAGTGATGCTCTTGAAAGACGGTCGTGAGATTGCCGCGGGGCCGCCGCGGTCAGTCTTCACGCCAGAGTTACTGGGAAGAGTTTTCGATTTGGAGGTGTTGGTTGACGCGCATCCGGTAACGGGCGCGCCCAGAATTACACCGGTGCATATGATGAGGTCAGTACCACCTGCGTAAGCGGGTGGATCCAGCACCCAACCCGCGCGTTCCGGTGTTTGGCCCCACCCGCTGACGCGGGTGGTACTGACCTCATGTTCAAGAGACTGGGACAAACGCACGGACCGCAAGTCTGTGCCAACATCAACGTTGAGAAGCGAGACAGGGAAGGCGGTGCAAAGCCGCCACTGCCCGCGCAACTGTAAGCGGTGACAACACTCCGCAGGCTCTAGCCACTGCGCGAAAAGCGTGGGAAGGCGCGGAGGGTTGGCGAGTCGAAAGACTCACACCGCGAGCCAGGAAACCTGCTCGCCGCTCACTTCAAGCTCGCACTGCGACGGGCAGGAGAAGCTAAAATGAAAAGAACAGAATCTAAGAAGAATGGTCTGCGTTCTACGTTAACGCGAGAATTCGAGACTCTGGAAAAAAAGAGTCGCAACCCCAACGGGGTTGCGAGGGATCGAGATCGTGCGGTTTCCCGGCGTAGCCGCTGCGCGGCAACGCTGGGCTTTGTGGCGCAACCGCTTCGCGGTTGGAGCGTGTTGATGTTAATCCTTGCCTCGGCTGTGCTCACCTTTGGGCAAAGCCCTTCCTCAATCACCGGCCGGGTCACAGACCAGCACGGGGCCAGCGTGGTTGGGGCCGAAGTGCAACTACGCTCACGCAGCGGCGCGCAGTTACTCACCGTTACCGACTACAATGGCGCGTACTCGTTCAAGAATGTGCCCGCCGGCGATTGCGTGATCGAAGTGAGAGCCAAGGGTTTCGCGAGCTTTACTTCGACTGAAATCAGCCTTGCCCGCGGTCAATCGCTCACGAATGATGTGAAGCTCTCGGTCGAAGCGGTGAGTGAGAGCGTGTTTGTAACCGCGACCGGGACCGCCCAGCGCATTGATGAGATCTCAAAGGCGATCAGCGTGCTTGACGATCAATCGATCGAAGCAAGGCGGGAGCTGACTCTGTCGGAGAGCCTTCGCGGTACGCCCGGCGTCCGGGTGCAGCAACAAGGATCGATTGGGGCGTTGACCTCTGTCAGACTGCGCGGACTGCGGAACTTTGATACGGCGATCCTGCTCGATGGCTTGCGGGTGCGGGATGCGTCGGACATCAACGGCTCGGCTGTGGTAGTGATTCCTGATCTGCTTCCCGCCGATCTTGATCGGGTCGAAGTGTTGCGCGGATCGGGGTCGTCGATTTACGGCACGAATGCAATCGGGGGCGTGATTAACCTGGTGCCAAAGACCGGGACCGGCCAATCGCATTTCGAGTTTGGCTTTGACGGCGGCAGCCTGGCGCTCTTCCGTGAGCGGTTTCGGGGGGCGGGTGGAATTGGAAAGCGCGCCGGATATAGCTTTGGCCTCACGCGTCTCGACGTGCGGCACGGCGTCGATGGCAACGACGAGTACGGCAACACTGTCGGCGTCGGTCGCTTTCAATTCAACGTCACGCCGTCGGTGACTATCAGCGCCAACTTCTATGGCACGATCGCGAATGGCCGAATCAACGACAGTCCTTTTGCTCTTCCGACGGCATTTACCGGCGGCACATATCCCGCCGCGGTTGAAGGCGTAACTTTCCATAGCGACATCAACAACCCCGACGAGGGCCGGCGCAATCGCGTGCTCGTCGGCTCAGTCAGACTGTCGCAGCAGGTAAACGACAAGTTGTCGTACTCGATCGCCTATCAGCATGTCGGAAACCAGCGGCGCAACTACAACGGCCCGGCCATTGATCCAAAATTCGCCCAGTTCTATCCTTTCGGCGATTTTGCTTTTGCCGGCTACAACAATGGAAAGACGGACACTCTGGATGCCCGGGCCAACCTGAATTTGAGCGGACACAACCTCGCGACCATCGGTTTCGAGTACGAGGGCGAGTCGATAAGTCAGTCATCGATTCCATCCTTCAGTCCGGTTAACAACACGACTGATCGCCAGCGAACGGTTGCGTTATTCGGACAAGACCAGATCTTTTTGCTGGAAGATCGTCTGCAGATTTCCGTCGGCGTGCGCGGACAGTTTTTCAGTGTGCGCGCGGCGGACCGACCCGGCTTTCTGGGGACTATTAAGCCCGAGCGATCGCTGACTGGCGATGGTTCCGTGGCTTACTTTATGCGCTCGTCCGGCACGAAACTTCGCGCTCACGTTGGCAACGGTTTTCGCGCGGCTTCGCTCTTCGAGAGATTCGGGCAGGGGACTTTTTCCAGCCTGGGGTTTCGGCGCTTTGGCGATCCGACCTTGCGCGCTGAGCAATCGATCAGCGTCGACGGCGGTTTTGACCAGCGCGTCGCGAGGGACCGAGCGCGCTTTGGCGCGACGTATTTTTACACTCACTTGAAACGAGTGATTGCCTTCAACAACAACTTCGGCGTTGATCCGCTTGGCCTAGGCAGGTTCAGTGGATTCGAGAACCGGCCGGGTGGCTTTTCGCGCGGCCTTGAGACTTATCTGGAAGCCGCACCGTGGCGCAACGGCAACTTGCACGCGTCGTATACGTACACGAACAGCGATCGCTTCGTGCGCGGCCGCGGCCTGCAACCAGAGTACGTGATTCCCCGACATCTTCTGGCCTTCGGTCTGACACAACGGTACCGCTCGTTTCTCCTCAGCTTTGATCTGAACCGCACCGGGGCTTACATCGCGCCGGTATTCGAGAATGACTTTCCGTTTCGTACTGCCGAGCTGACTTTCCCCGGGTACACGAAGGCGGATCTATTCGGCAGTTATGAACACCGGCTATCTGAGCAGGTCGTGATGACTTTTTTTGCTGGCGCGGACAATCTGTTCAACGCGAAGTATTTCGAGAACGGGTTTCGGGCGCCGGGGGTTGTCGGAAGAGGCGGGATCAGCTTTCGATTCTGATGCCGATGGAGGGAAGTGAACAGTCGTCCAGTAACAAAGATAACCGTGAGCTCGCCAGATTTCCTGGTGGAGGGAGAGGACTACTATTGGGAAGCTGAAGCAATCGTCTTTACCGCGGGCCATCATTTGCGGCGCGGTTACTGCTGCGAGAGCGGATGCCGCCATTGTCCCTACGGAGAAGTGGAAGCGAAAGACCTGACGATCGAGTAAGGTAAGTGTCGGAAGCCCGACCATAAGGGAGGGCTAAATTCGCGAGCACTCATCCTGAAGGAAATGGCGCCGAGATTGAATTCGATACCTGGCGACGAGCGTCGCCCTTGCTTACGCGCGGGCTTCTGACAGTGAGACAAAAGCACAAAGAAGTGCGTGTGTCACGCAGACGCCGAGGCTTCGGGTAACACACGCGCTCCATCTTCCTTGAACCTGGCCGCGGAAAAAATACTGTGTCAGCTGTCGCTTCCTCCCAGCGCCCCGCCCGCAAGGAAAACGACGCCTAGAAGGACATGAATAATGTGATCCATCTTGCCGAGCATCAATAACGGTGAGCTTGCGTTCGGAATATTGAACATATGTTCAGGGCCTGTGCCCAGGAACCACCCGCATACGCCCAAAAGTAGATAGACGAGCCCAAAGAGCAGACAGAAACCCCGCGCGGCGCCGCGCGATCCAGCAAAACCGAAATACAGCGCGATCACTCCGGATAGAATGTGTACGACATTGTGAGCCGGGGTCAGATGAGCTCCTAAAGAGTCCAGCAGATGCAGGAAGCCAGCGATTCCGACCAACAGCAAAACCACACCCAGAAGCTTACAAACAGTCTTTGCCATCTTCTTGATCCTCCTATGAAACCGGTTAAGAACCGCAACGAATGCGTCCTTTCGATCGAAAGGATGCCGCAATCCAATTTGGGAGGGGTGCTTGGGAACGCGCGGATTGTACACCAAACGGCTTGCGCAGACGCAAGGTTTTTTGATCAGGCGGTTTTTCTGAAGTTGTTCCCTTTAACCAGTCAGGTTGCCCTGACGCATTGAGCCATATTCGCACGGTGTTATAATTTCGAAGTCTCTCGTACAGGTAGGCAAGCCAGTGAGGTGAGTTATGCGAACGAAAAATATCCTGCGAAATCTATTTCCCATGCTGAGCATGCTCAGCAGACTTGTATGCGTCTCAGTCTTGTTAGTCGCGTTGGCCAACGCAGCGATTGCTTATACGCTCGTGTTCCGCGATGGGCACCGGATCGAAGTTCCGTCAGTGTTCACGGTGACCCCGACGACATTCACGTGCGAAGTCGCGCCCGGAATTAATAAGACCGTGCAGTTAATTCTGATTGACGTGGCGGCAACGGAACGGGCTAACAACGAAGCGCCGGGCAGCTTTTTCAAACATGCAACACGGGACTTGGCTTCGTCTGCTGCGCCACCAACTCGGCGCGCTGAACGCACTTTGACTAACCGCGATCTCGAGCCGATTCGGCAGCGGCGAATTGAAAGCGAGAAGAACTATGAGCAGCGGCGGATCGAATTGGGGCTGCCTTCGATTGAGGAATCGCGACGGCGACAAGCGCTGGAAGAGGAATCGACCCTGGCCCGGGCGCGTGAGCGTGCTGCGGCTGAAGCAAACGATGAAGCTTACTGGCGCGGCCGGGCCGGCGCGCTGCGAAATGAAATCGTGACTGTCGATGCGGAGATTAACTATTTGCGCGCGCGCCTCGGCCCGGTTAGTCAGTTTCCGTTGGTCACGCAGAGTTTTGTCACGGGCGTACGTCCCTTCGCGGGTAGATTTCCTACGCCCGGCGCCGGCCGCATGGGTACCATGGCCGCAGCCCCGTTGGGGTCGCAGGGTCTCACTAATATGGGGTCGTTAGCGCTGAGACCGTCGCGGCCAACTGCCGGCTTCGGCCTTCCGCGGGCCGCGATTGGATCAGCATTTGGTTTTCCGGTCCTGCCGTTTGGTTACGGCGAGAATTCCTACGAGCGTGGGGATCTGAGCGTGAGACTAAACAGTCTGCTGGTAACACGGGCAGGGCTCGAAGCGCTTTGGCTCGAACTGGAAAGCCAGGCGCGCATCGCCAGGGCGCCGCAAGTTTGGCTGGCGCCTTAAGGAAGTTTCGAGTTTCGGGTTTCGAGTTTCGAGTTCACTCGTCACCCGGCAAGCACAACCAAAACGTTGTAGGACCTTGGAGAAGCGAGCATCATGACGACTCCAAAGCTGTTAACTCGAAACTCTAAACTCGAAACCCGAAACTATGAATCCCTGGGAAACAATTATCGGCCTTGAAGTTCACGCGCAATTGAACACAGAGTCGAAAATCTTTTGCGGTTGCTCGACGCGCTTTGGCGACGAACCAAACTCGAATACGTGCCCGGTGTGTCTCGGCTTGCCGGGTGCGCTGCCCGTTTTGAACTGGCGCGCAGTTGAGCTGGGCGCGCGGGCCGCGCTCGCGCTTGGACTGAACATCAACCACCGTTCGATCTTCTCGCGCAAAAATTATTTCTATCCGGACCTGCCGAAGGGTTATCAAATCTCGCAATACGATCAGCCGTTCTCAGCCAACGGTGTGCTGGAAATCATGACCGCCGATCGTGATGAAGCAGGGCACGCGCACGACTGGCGTCCGATGACCGTAAACGTCACCCGCCTGCATCTGGAAGAAGATGCCGGCAAGAACGTGCATGAAGGCTTGCCCGAGGTCGATCGCTATTCCTACATCGATTTGAATCGCGCGGGCACGCCGCTGGCAGAAATAGTTACTGAACCCGACTTTCGTTCTTCCTGGCAAGCCTACGATTACGTCAATCACGTGCGCCGCGCTTTGCAGTGGGTCGGCGCTTCCGAAGCCGACATGGAAAAAGGGAATCTGCGTTGTGAAGCGAATGTGTCCGTGCGCCGCGTCGGCGACACGACTCTTGGCACCAAGGTCGAGTTAAAGAACCTGAACTCCGTTCGTTTCATGCAGCGCGCGATCGAATTTGAAGTCGAGCGGCACATCAAGACCCTGGAGTCCGGAGGGCGCCTGGTTCAGGAAACGCTTCTGTGGGACGAAAAGACTGCCGAGACCAGGCCGATGCGTTCGAAGGAAGAAGCGCACGACTATCGTTACTTCCCTGAGCCGGATCTACCGCCGCTCGTAGTAACGGATGAATTCATCGAGGGGGTGCGCGCGACTTTGCCTGAGCTACCAGGGCGGCGCGCCCGGCGCTTCAGTGAACAATACGGACTGTCCTTCGCCGATGCTTCACAACTGACCGCTGAACGCTCGCTGGCCGACTACTATGAAAAGGCGGTCGAGGCCAGTGGCAACGCGCGCGCCGCGGCTAACTGGATTCGCTCAGAGTTGTCGCGCGAGCTGGAGAACGCAGGTCTTACGGCTGAGAAATCGCCCGTTCCGGCCGCGGAACTCGGAGCGCTGGTGCGCATGATCGATGAAGGCAAGATCAGCGGCAAGCAGGGCAAGGACGTTTTGGTCGAGATGTTCGCCACCGGCAAGTCTGCCG
>JBGPWS010000059.1:0-16230 GCA_041492345.1 Pyrinomonadaceae bacterium
CCACGCCGGCGAACCAGCCCGCCAGCCTCCACGAAACCACCGCGATCACGATCCACGTTAACGGAAAAAAGAGCATCGCAGAGAGGATCTTGAAGGTCGAAACTACGTCCTGCTCATGACGCGCCAACCGGCGGGAAAGATAACCGGCGAACCGGTAAGCGGGGTAGTGAACGACCGTGCCGAACAAAGCCAGGGGCGCCAGCAGGGCGCAAGTAAGCACCTGCGCCATTAGCCTGAAGATTGTGTGGGCAGCGGTCGGCGGCAGCGAAAGATCGGAAGGATCGATTCTCGCCTGCTTCATTTCATATTCAAAGCGAGCAATGCGCGCTTCGATAGCATCCAGTCGCCTGGGAGAATGAGTACGATAAAACGCATAGCCTTCCAGGAACCTTTGGCGCAGCTCAAGCGACCGCGCCAGGAGCTGTTCTTCATCGTGTTCGCCGACTTCCGCCGCGGAAAAGATTTGCTCCGCTCTTCCGATCAGGGACAGGGCCTCTTCCTGTTCGGCGTGGAGCATCACTTCGCGCAAAGCTTTTTCGATCTTATCTGAAAGCTCGCGCACGGCCTCGCGCGGCGGCGTGCCATCGGGTTCGAGCGTGACGGGTGCAACCGGCAAACCTTCCGCAAAGTACAGCAGAGCTGAGCTGCGGAACGTCGTTTTCTCAGTGTAGTAAAGTCCGACCGGGACGATTTTCAGATCGATTGCTTCGCCCGAAGATGCGGCCGCCAGCGCGATGCGCGCCGCGCCAGTCTTCAAAGTTTTCAAACGCGGCTCGTCGTGCGACACGCCCTCGGGGCAAATGCCGATCGTGACGCCGCGTGCCAGCAGTTGGCGAGCCGCGGTGAAAGTTTCGATGTTGCGGGAAACGTCCTGGCCCTCATCCTGTCGCCGGTATGCGGGCAGGGAATCGAGCGCGCGCACCAGGGAGCCAATCACCGGCATGCGAAACAACGGCGCTTTCGCGACAAAGGCGACCCGTCGCGGCGCCAGGCAAAGCAGGAACGCCGGATCAACCAGCGCGTTCGGATGATTAAGGACAAAGATAACCGCGCTATCACGCGGCACATTCTCGAGACCGGTCACCTCAATGCGACGAAAATAAACCCGCAAAGCCACTCTTAAGACAGCGCAAATAATTCGCCTGATCATATGTTGTTTAGCTAGCCGAACAAAAAAGCGCTCTGGCCATGTTCGGTAAACGGGCTAGCAGGAGATGCGCAGCAATGCGATCCACTAAACCACACGAAACGGCACGAACACAGGATTCTTTTCGAGTTATTTCGTGTAGGTTCGTGGATCGCCTTTCTGTTCCCAGTCGCCAGTCGTTACTTGAACCCTTCCTCAAGCGAGCGGCACTAGTCGCGTGGTGTCCACTCCATCTGAAAATGCGTGCCGGTTTCGCTGGTACGCACAAAGCCTGAACGCTCGAACAGATTGACGGCACGGTTGAACCTGATGACCCGCAAACGCAGTGGCTTACTTTCGCGCCTGGCTTCGTCCTGCAATTTACGAATCAGGAAGGCGCCGATCCCGCCATTCCGATGTTCCGGCAGCAGCGCCACATCGATGCAGCGAATCTCGTGCTCGTGACGCTCCACAATCAGCCGGCCGGCAGGTTTGCCTTCCCACAAAATCATCTCGTCGGTCGCTCGTTTGTATTCACTCTCATAGAAATTCTGTTGTGCCTCGTATTGCATCCCGAGAAACTCGCTGATGCGATCCTCCTCCCAGCCGAGTCCGCGCAGATCGTCGCCACGGCTGCTTTTGTAGATTTCAAGGAGAATCTCTTCATCGCCGGCGGTAACCGGTCGGACGCTAATCGAGTTTGCGCTGTCGGCGTCTGTCATAGCGAGAGATTCTAATCGAACCACTCTGGTTTTGGATACGCGAAACCGTGAAGGGCATTGTTCTAATGGCTTCGTGCTTTCTTTCAGGTTGCACGAGAACGATCCACGAAATCACACGAAATAGCACGAACTAAACCTGGCTTTGCTTCGTGTGTATTCGTGGATCGTTTCACCGGCCAAAGAAACCTCTCACGGATCGGACACACCACAGGGAATGTCCAGTCGCTAATCCGGCGCAAAGGTGCAATAATGCGCGCGCTTTCCCAAACAACTTGAACGAAATCCGGAGAGGTTATTTATGAAGCGCTTCTTTGCTGTGTCGGTCATCAGCTTGCTTGCCTTCGCATCGGTCGCGTTCGGGCAGGAACGCCGGTTCACCGTCGATGATCTGCTAAAAGTCCGTCGTGTCGGAGACCCGCAGGTGTCGCCTAAGGGCGATCTGGTGGCATTCACCATCACCGACGTGGACCAGACTGCGAACAAAGGCACGACGCAGATTTACGTGGTTCCGCTGGGCGGCGGAGAGACGCGCCAACTGACGAATGACGAACATTCTTCAGCGTCGCCGCGCTGGTCGCCGGACGGAGAGAAGCTCGCGTTCATCTCGGCGCGCGATGGCGAAGGTCAGATTTGGACGATTGATGTTTCGAGTGGGACGCTGAAAAAAATTACGACCCTTTCGACCGGCGCCGGCGATCCAGTGTGGTCTCCGGATGGCAAGTGGCTCGCCTTTGCCTCTGACGTTTATCCGGAATGCAAAGACGACGCGTGCAACAAGAAGCGCGCCGAAGAAGTTGCGCAAAGCAAAGTGAAAGCACACGTCGCTGAGCGTCTGCTTTATCGTCATTGGAAATTCTGGCTGGACGGAATCAGAAGTCACGTGTTTGTCGTCTCGTCATCTGGTGGTGAAGCGCGCGATCTGACGCCGGGCGATTACGACGCGCCGCCGTTCAGTTTGGGGGGGCCGATGGACTATGCGTTTTCGCCTGACTCGAAAGAGCTTGCTTACGTTAGCAATCACGACAAAGTCGAAGCGATTTCGACTAACGCGGACGTCTGGTTGGTTTCAGTTCGCGGCGGTGCGGCGCGAAACATCACCGCCGCCAATCACGGCTATGACGGTTCGCCAAAGTTCTCAGCCGATGGCCGCTTCATCGCCTATCGCTCGCAAATTACACCGGGTTATGAAAGCGATCGCTTTCGCTTGATGCTTTACGATCGCAAGACGAGCAGCGCGAAATCAATCACCGAGACGCTGGATTCCAATGTGGACGAATTTACCTTCACCGCGGATAGCAAATGGATCTACCTCGGTGCGGAAGACCGTGCCCGAGGGGGCGTCTACTCAGTATCGGTCAACGGCGGGCCGGTGAAGAAAGTCCTGGGTGAAGGTTTCAATAGTGATATCAATGTGACGAATGACGGCAGGACGCTGGTTTTCTCGCATAGCACTATGACGCGTCCCAGCGAGATCTTTACAGCCGCGGCTGACGGCAGTGGGGCGATGGCCTTGACCAAAACGAACGACGCGATGATGTCATCGTTCGGTCTGAAGCCGGCCGAAGAGGTGACGTGGACCGGCGCAATGGGAACGAAGATCGCCGGCTGGATCGTCAAGCCCGCGAACTTCAATGCGAAGAAGAAGTACCCGCTCGCGGTGCTGATTCATGGTGGACCGCAGGGCGCGTGGAACGACAACTGGGGCTTTCGCTGGAATCCCCAGATTTTTGCCAACGCGGGTTACGTCGTCTTCATGCCGAACCCGCGGGGTTCGACCGGCTATGGCCAACAGTTTGTCAGGGAAATTTCCGGCGACTGGGGCGGTAAGGTTTTCATCGATATCAAAAACGGGGTGGCGCAAACAGCGGCCTTACCCTATATCGACAAGAATCGCATTGGTGGCGCCGGCGCGAGCTATGGCGGTTACATGATCGACTGGATCGAAGGACACAACGACGATCCACGGTTCCGGTTTAAAGTGCTCGTGTCGCATGATGGCGTTTACAATCTCACCAGCATGACCGGCGCCACAGAGGAACTTTGGTTTACCGACTGGGAATTCAAAGGAACGCCATGGACCAATAAGCCAATGTACGAGCGTTGGTCGCCGCACAATTTCGTTCCCAACTTCAAGACTCCGATTCTGATCATTACCAACGGACTCGACTATCGCGTGCCCGAGGGCGAAGGCCTGCAAATGTTCACCGCCGTGCAGCGGATGGGAGTAGAATCAAAGCTGGTCGATTTTCCTGACGAAGGTCACTGGGTAGGGAAGCCGGCGAACTCGGCTTTCTGGTACAACACAGTGATTGGTTGGCTTGATAAGCATTTGAAGTGAAGAGGAATGAGCCACAGATTAACGCAGATCTTCACAGATAAGACAAACTGACTGACTGTCGTTTGTTGGTCTTCGATCCGCGTAATCAGTCTGAATTTGTGGCTCTGTTTGAGAACGGAGGACCTACCATGCCCGGTTGGCTTAAAGCTTTACTCGCCGTTGCTATCGTTGTCGTGCTGCTGGTAGTTGGAGTTGTAGTCGGCGGAGTTGTTTGGTGGTCTCGTAACAAAGACAAACTGATCGGCCGGGCCAAAGAGGTGATGACCGAAGGCCGCGAGTACGGGCGCAACACCGACAACCAGGGATGCGTTGACGAATCTGTGTCGCGCTACAAAAAAGAACCCGGCTTCGGCAGTGCGATCTCGACCAGCCTCTTTACCAGGGCATGTCTCGATGCCAGCCGCCCAACTCCCGGGTTTTGCAGTGACGTGCCGAAACCGACTGAGTTCATGAAGAGTGCCGAATGGCGCAAATCTCAATGCAGCCGCGTCGATCTTGGGTCCGACAGTTATTGCCAGCAACTGTTCCAGCCGGTGCAGGAGTTCTGCGAAAGAGGGCCGCGCAAATCTTCCGAAAATAGCAACGCCAATAAGTATTGAACTTTGTCGGTTCGGGGGCGTGGACAAGGTGTTCGCAGCGGCTCAAGTGCGTTGGAAACGCAACCTGTTTCCAAAGAGTATCTGTGTCGGGAGAACCTCATCATGACCGCCCTTGCGCAAAGAATCATCATCGGCGTTGTCTTGGTGGCCGTGCTTGGTCTCTTTGTGATCGGATTCGTGGTGGGCGCGGCTGTGGTTGGATGGAAGGCCGCGCAGCGTGCGGGCAACGAGGCCGCGGCACAGCAGAACCTGAAGACGATCGCGGCGGTGGAGGCCCAGTATTACAACACGCACAGTCGGACGTTTGGAACGATAGATCAGTTGATCGAGGAACAAATGCTGACCTCCAAGTTTTCGGGAAATCCACCAGCCGCTGACGGTTATATCTTCAGGTTGAGCATCGTGCCTAGGACATTAGGCCAGCCAAGTTCGTACACGCTGAACGCCGATCCGCAGAGCGCCGCCACGGGCAAGAACCATTTCTACATCGACTCGACCAGCTCGACGATCCATGTCAATCCAAATCAGCCGGCCGGCGCCAACGATCCGCCGCCTGGCGAGTAATCTTATTTGCTAATTGAATCCGGCAACCGTTGAGTTCTGAACCCACCATAGATCGTCTTGTCCTGCGGACTCGGCCCTCCGGTCCGAGCCTGATGCATCAGTACTGGGGAAAGCTTTTGTTCATGCATTGGGCGATAGATGCCGAGCTTCTCGTCCCGCTGCTTCCTTCACAACTTTCAGTCGACACTTTCGATGGGAAGGCGTGGATCGGTGTGGTTCCGTTCACGATGTGGGGCATTCGCGCGTCGTTCCTGCCACCGATTCCCGGCACCAGCGCGTTTCATGAACTCAACGTCCGCACTTACGTTCACTTCAATGGCGTGCCGGGTGTTTGGTTTTTCTCGCTGGATGCGGCGAATAGCTTAGCGGTGTGGGGCGCGCGACAGTTTTACTACCTGCCGTACTTCAACGCAGAGATGTCTCTGGCGCAGCAGGGAAACACGATCAGATACAGCTCGACGCGCCACGATGCGCGCGGCGCATCGGCTGAACTCAACGCCACGTGGACGACTGGCGAGCCCCTGGCTCAAGCGCGCCCCGGCTCGATCGAATTCTTCCTGACTGAACGCTACTGTTTGTACTCTCATCATCGCGAACAGCTCTATCGCTCGCGCATCTTTCATCAGCCGTGGCCGCTGCAGAGCGCGACTCTCGATTCTTATCAATCGACGATGATCGAGTCCTTCGGGCTTCGATCACCAGAAGGCGAACCGTTATTGCATTATGCGGAATCGATTGGTGTAGAGATTTGGCCGCTGAAGAGAGTCAGAACCGGGAGCGGTAGCGACCGGGTAGCTGTTCGCAAGAAGGATCGTTAACCGGTTAAATCAACCCGGTCGCTACCGCTCCCGGTTCTGACCTTCTGCGCAATCACAAAGAGATCATCTGAGCCCAACACAAAAGGCTCGAGCTTCAGCGAGCCATAAAGGTTCAAGACCTCAAACTCCGCTCGCTCCAGCATTCTTCGTATCTCTCCGGCCGTGTAGATCCAATGCTTCGCCTTTCGACTTTCAGTTTTACCATCGCGCTCGAAGATATAGTCGGTATCGATGCAGCTCTCTTCCGCCAGATACCGCTCCTTAATCGTCAAGAGAATGTCTTCGATCTGGTGCGACGTTTCTTCCTCGAATTTCCTCAGGACGGATTCCGCGGCCATTCCGGTTTCGATAACGAATCGCGCGCCGGGCTTTAACGCGCGCGCCACGCCGCCAAGAAAACTTTCCATGTCCGAGTACTCGAGAAAGCCAAAGCTGTTTCCGAAGCAGTATCCGCCATCATAGATTGCTTCGCCTTTGATGTTGCGCATGTCGCCGAGGAGAAATTCGACGCGCGGTAACGAGTCAGTACCACCTGCGTCAGCGGGTGGGCCCAACACAACACTCCTGGCCTCTTCAATAAACTCTTCCGAGATATCCATTCCAGTTACGCGGTAACCGAGGCTCGCCAGCTCCAGAGATAATCTCCCGTTCCCACATGGCACATCCAGCAGGTGTGAACCCGCTTCATACTCAATCGCCTTAACCAAAAAATCAGCTTCGCGTTTGGTTTGCTCCGGCGAAATAGCTTTCCGCCAGAGATCAAGCGAGACGCCGTGAAAGAAGTTTTCGTACCAGTTGGATGGAACCGACATGTGCTCGACGTTATCCTTTCATTGTCAGCGGATGCTGCTTGAGCAGATGGCATCTCTCCTCGCTAAAGCCCCTCATCCCCAACCCTTCTCCCAGCGGGAGAAGGGAGCCGGACTACTCCGGCCGCTCCAGTGGCGGCAGCACCGCGATGAAGTCATCGGCAAAGCGACGTCCGTAATCATCAAGCAACTCGCTGACGCGCTCGATTTTTGGCGAGCGCACGATCAAGCCTGCGTGATGACGTTTCTTCGCGCGATAGAAGATTTCCGGATCATCGTAAGCGGAGGTGTCGGGATATTCCTGTCGCGCCAGCGAAAGGATAATTCCCGCATATTCCTTGCGCGGCTTCAATCTGATTCGGGCGCCCGAGCCTGCGGCCACTTCCAGTCGCGCCCACTCTCTCCAGAGATTGATTCCCGACGCGGCTTCCAGGACATCAGCGATATATGCGCCGCCGACGCGCGACGCGATCTCGAGAAAGTAGAACTCGCCGTCGGCTTCGCGCTTGATAAACTCAGCATGCGTGGCGCCGGTGTCCAATTTCATCGCTTTGATCAGGCGGCGATTAATATCTTTCAGCTGGCGCTGATCGGCGGAGCCGTGCGCGATCGTTTGCGAGATGTACGCGCCGCCTCCATGCGCCACCTGCAAAGGCGGTCGTCCATATTTGTTGACGCCCGCGAAGACAACTTTGCCTTGATCGACCAGCGAATCGACATGGAAGACTTCGCCGGGCACAAAACGCGAAATCAAATGATACGAGGCGCGCTCGCGCAGACTTTCGCGGTTGTTCAATTCTTCAATCGTTGACCAGGCCTCTTCGGCGCTGTCCAGCTTTCGTATGCCAATCGCGGAAACATCCGAACGCGGCTTCAGCAGCCACGGTGGCGGAATGCGATCCAGGTACTCTTTGATTTCTTCGTGGTTGATGGCCGGCACGAAATCGGGAACGAGGATCCCCGCGTCGCGCGCCTTGATGCTCATCGACAGCTTGTCGCGAAAGGTCTTGGCTGTGCTGCTGCTCATGCCCGGCATGCATAGATGTTCTCGCGCCAGCGCAGCAACGACGACGTCGAACTCTTCCAGGGCCACGATGCGATCCGGTTTCCTGGTCTTTGCAATATGACTTACCAGATCGAGGAAAAGCTCTACCGGCGCGTCGTTAAGGACGCCAAATATCTCATCAATCACGTCGCGCGGCCAATCTTCGTGGAGCATCTTCTCCCTGGTGATGAGGATGACGTTGCAGCCCTGCGCCTGGCATTCGCGCATGAAATCGCCGCCTTTGAAGAAGGTGGCGAAGCAGATGATGTTGAGAGGCTTTGGTTGCATGACGCGCGAAGTTCAGAGTTCAGCCTTCAGGCTGTGGATATCCGAAACGGCAAGCTGAAGCTTGAACTCTGAACCGCGTCAATATACAACTTTGCTGGCATTTGGTCAGCAATCGTGTAAACTGGCCGCTCTTTTTGGAGTGCGCCGGCAGAGCGAAGCGGCGACGGCGCTTTGGATTGCCACCTTGATTCTCGGCAAAGGCCGTTGAAAGCGGCGTCGCGCTGCGCTTGCCGCCGCACTCCAAATTTCAACCATGATCTTTCGCGGACCATATCCGGACGTTGCGATCCCTGAAGTCTCACTCACCGACTTCATTCTGCAAACAACGGGTGAATTCAAAGACAAGCCGGCGCTCATCGATGGGCCGAGCGGCCGCAGTCTAACCTATAGCCAATTCGAAGACGCAGTGCGACGCACGGCTGCCAGCCTGGCCCGCAAAGGATTTCGCAAAGGCGACGTCTTCGGAATCTTCAGCACGAATTGTCCCGAGTACGGAGTGGCTTTCCACGCCGTAGCCATGCTCGGCGGTATTAATACCCCGGTGAATCCGCTCTACACCGCCGAAGAGGCGGCGTTCCAACTGAAGAATTCGGGCGCGAAGTTTCTCGTCACCTCGCCGCAGTTCGTAGAGAAAGCGCGTAAGGCCGCAGAGCTATCAGAGATCGAAGAGCTGTTCGTCTTTGGTGAAGCTGAAGACGCTACGCCATTTGATTCACTGCTGGAAAGTGACGGCGATGTTCCGCGGGTCGAGATCAACGCGCGTGAAGATCTGGTGGCCCTGCCGTATTCCAGCGGCACAACCGGTTTGCCCAAGGGAGTGATGCTTACTCACTACAACCTGGTCGCGAACATGCGGCAGATGGACGGGCTGGAATATTTTCATGCTGAAGACACGCTGCTGTGCGTGCTGCCGCTGTTTCACATCTATGGTCTGGTCGTCGTGCTTAATATGGGACTGCATCAAGGTGCGACGGTTGTAACGATGCCTCGCTTCGACCTGGAACAGTTTCTGACTTTGATTCAAAAATATCGCGTCACCCTGTCGCACATCGTGCCGCCGATCGTATTGCAACTGGCAAGGAATCCCATCGTCGACAACTATGATCTGTCGAGCTTGAAGATGATCTTCTCAGGCGCGGCGCCGCTGGGCGAAGATCTTTCCCGCGAATGTATGAAGCGGGTCGGCTGTAGTATTCGCCAGTGCTATGGCATGACGGAAACCAGTCCGGTCACGCACAGCAGTCCGCCGAATCCGGACGACATGAAACTCGGAGCGGTCGGCACGGCCGCACCGAATACCGAGTGCAAGCTGATCGACCTGGCGACGGGCTGTGAGTTGGGTCCGAAACAGGAAGGTGAGCTGTGGGTGCGCGGGCCACAGGTCATGAAAGGCTATCTCAACAATCCGGAAGCGACCGCGCGCACCATCGATTCCGAACGGTGGCTGCACACCGGCGACATCGGTTACGCGGATGAAGACGGGCACTTTTTCATCGTCGATCGCGTGAAAGAGTTGATTAAGTACAAAGGTTTCCAGGTCGCGCCGGCGGAGCTGGAAGCCGTTCTGCTTTTGCATCCGGCCATCGCTGACGCGGCGGTGATTCCCTGCGCGGATGAAGAGGCCGGCGAAGTGCCGAAGGCTTTCGTGGTTCTGAAAGGCGAAGCGTCGGCGGAAGAGATCATGGACTTTGTCGCCGAGCGCCTGGCGCCACATAAGAAAATTCGGTTCGTTGAGTTTATTCCACAGATTCCCAAGTCTGCTTCCGGCAAAATTCTGCGCCGCGTTCTGGTTGAGAAAGAACGCGCGAAGGCCAAGCAGGCTGCCAAACTTTAGTTTGTCGGACATTTTTGCACCGAGGTTGAGCAAATGAGCGAACAGGTTTCACCTGACAAGATCTCGCGCGCCGTGCGCGCTTACTTCTTAGCCATCCGCGCGATGGACGCCGATGCTTTCGCCAACACCTTTGCTGAAGACGGAACGACGTTCGATCCCGTGGGCTCGCCTGGGATCACGGGTCGCGATGGATTGCGCGAATTCTTTCAATCCATCTGCAAGAACTTCAAGAGCGTCTCTTTGGCGGAAGAGTCGGTTTTCGTCGCCGGCAACGGCGCGGCAGTGAAGTGGACGGGCAAGGGAACCAGCCTCGCTGGACGCGAAGTGAAGTTTGAAGGTATCGACGTCATTGAGGTGAATGACGACGGCAAGATTCAGACTATCCATGCTTACTGGAACCCGGCGGAGATGATTGCGCAGTTGTAATGAAGAATGAGGTCAGTACCGGGAGCGGTAGCGACCGGGTCTCGTCCTTGCCATCTCGCCGTGTGGAGCGTTGAGACCCGGTCGCTACCGCTCCCGGTACTGACTTCATCGCCGGACCGGCTCCGGAGGGCCTACAGATCTTAAACCGAAAGAAAGCACGAAACCAGATTTAGAGCACCACCATTGGCGGTTGTGTCTTGACGCGTTTCGCCCGGCACTCTAATCTCAGCGTTTCTGCAATCACTCGAAGAAGGTCTTATTTTCAAATGTCACCAGTCATGACCGCCGCGCCCGCATGGACTATTCCCGGATTCCTCGAAGCGCGCAGCAACAACCATCTCTTCATTAGCGGCGCCGACGCGACCGCGCTTTCCTACAAATACGGGACGCCATTGTTCGTCTTTTCCGAACCACGTATCCGCGCCAACATCGTTCGGCTACAGGCGGCAGCAAAGCAAGTCAATCGCCCGATCAAGTTTTGCTATGCCTCAAAAGCAAATTCCAACATGTCCGTGCTGAAGGTCGTGCGCGATGCGGGCATCGACATCGAAGTCAACAGCGGCGGCGAACTGTACAAGGCCCTGCGCGTCGGCTTTCGTCCTGACCAGATTATCTTTAACGGCACCAGCAAAACGGATGCAGAGCTGGATGAAGCAGTCCGCGCGGGCATCTATTCCATCAACGTCGATTCGATCTATGAAATCGAGCTGGTCGAAGATGCGGTGCGCCGGGCCCGTGCTGAACTCAACTCTGGATTACCGCCGGCGCGCATAGCCTTGCGTCTGGTTCCTGAGATTGGTACGCGTTCTCATCTTGGTTTGCAGACGGCGCTGCTGACTTCAAAGTTCGGCATCTCTTCATCGGAAGTCCTGGAGGCATTTCGACGTGGCTTGCAAAACCCCGATCTGATCCACGTGTGCGGCATACATATTCACGTCGGTTCGCAGACACCCGACGTCGAACCATTTGCCGAAGCGTTCAAGAGCATGTGGAACCATCTGATGACGATTCATCGCGAGACGGGCCTGACGCTGGAGCACATCAATCTCGGTGGTGGGATTCCGGTAAACTATCTGCGCGATCGCTCGCAGGCGGATGAGCTTCCCGAGCACGAACGCGACATGCTCGGCGCTGATCTCGAGCCGTCGGTTGTGCTCACCGAAGCCCTGCGCGTTGCGCGCGAATCGGCGCGCGATGCGGAAGCTGAACACTTACTCGAGGGTGTGACAATCCTGTTGGAACCTGGTCGCAGCATCATTGCCGACGCCGGCATCGTGCTGACGACGGTGCGCAATATCAAGCGCCGCCCCGAAACGAACGACGTGTGGCTGTTGACTGACGCCGGTTATAACCTTCTGCTCTCGATGAACAATTACAAGTGGTACTACCATCTGATTTCCGCATCGAGGGCTGCCGAACCGTCCGACGCTGAATATAAAGTTGCGGGTCCGCTGTGCGATTCGGGTGACGTTTACTTTGATATCGAACGCCACGGACGCCTGCCGGACTATCGCCGGTTGCCGCTCGATGTGAAGCCCGGTGAGGTCCTGGCGCTCTTGAACTCGGGAGCGTATTCGCTGGCGCAAATGTTTCCATACAACGGAAGGCCTTTACCCGCGGCGGTGATGATTCGCGAGAACGGCAAAGCTGATCTAATTCGAAAAAGAGATACGTACGACGATCTTTTGACAAACGATGTGTGGTAGGAAAGCATCGCTGAGGCTGGGAGAAGCGGTACGGGCGAGTTTATGCAATTCTGACTCCCTCTCCCTTTGGGAGAGGGTTGGGGAGAGGGCTTGAGTGCCAAGCCACGCCCAGCTACGCCCCTCTTCCCCGGCCCTTCTCCCAATGGGAGAAGGGAGAACTCAATCACTAGTTGAAACCTGAAACGTCAAAGGCAGAGTTAGTTCGCGGCCTGACGCTGATCGCGGCGATGTCGGTTGTGGTCGGCAACGTGATCGGCACGGGCGTCTTCCTGAAAGCGCGCGTGATGACCTGCAACGTCGGCACCCCCGGCAAGGTCCTGGCCGTATACGTTATCGCGGGGTTGCTGTCGCTGGCCGGCGCACTCAGTTATGCGGAGCTGGCGGCGATGATGCCGCGCGCCGGTGGCGAGTACGTGTTCATGCGCGAGGCCTACGGCCGGGCGTCGGGATTTCTGTTCGGTTGGATGTCCTTCTTCATTGGCAAAGCGGGATCGCAGGCAGCGCTCGGCGTTCAATTCGCCTTGTTCCTGAACACCATGCTAAAGAGAAAGCTCGATGGCGAGTTCTTCTCCACCAACGTGTTCGGCCATTCGGTTCCGTTTGGCAAAATCCAGGTCGTTGCGCTGGCGTCGATCCTGATCGTGACGGGAATCAATTGCCTTGCAGTCAGAGTCAGCGGCGGCGTCGCCACGGTGCTGTCCGGGATCAAGATCGCTCTGGTTTTAGTAGTGGGCGTCGGTGCATTCCTGTTGGCCCGCGGCGCTGACTGGTCACATCTTTGGATGGCGAATGTCGGCGGTACTTGTGAAGGAGTTTCGGCTGCGGCCCGATTTGGCTTTGGCGGATTCATCGCGGCTATGCTCGGAGCGTTATGGGCTTATGACGGTTGGAACAATGTCACGCTGGTCGCGGGTGAAGTGCAGAATCCCCATCGCAATCTGCCGCGCGCGCTGATTGGCGGGATGCTGCTTATCATGGCGCTGTATCTCTTTGTGAACTTGTCTTACTTCTACGCGATGTCGCCGACTGAAATCGCCAGTGTCTCGACGACGTCATCGGTCGCGACGGAGGTTGCGCAAAGATTTCTCGGCCCACTGGCCATAACGTTCATTGCCGCGGCCCTGCTGTCATCGACCTTCGGCACACTTCATACTTCAATTCTCACGGGCGCGAGGGTCCCCTATGCGATGGCCCACGATGGTCTGTTTCCGCCCCGTCTTTCGCGTGTCTCGCCTCGCACGCGGGTGCCCACGGGCGCTTTGATAGTCCAGGCCGTTTGGGCCTGCATCCTGGTGATTGCGTTTTCGTCATCGTTCGATATCTTGACCGACTACGCCATCTTTGGCTTGTGGATTTTCTATGGACTGGTGACCGCGGCGGTCTTCATCCTGCGCCGTAAGATGCCGGACCTCGAACGGCCGTATCGTGCCTGGGGATATCCGGTCGTCCCGATCTTTTTCCTGCTGGCTACGGCCCTGATCCTGGGAATGACTTTGTGGGGTGTGCGGGATGATGCGGTGAACGGCGTGGCGCTAATGGCGCACGGTCATCTGCTGACAGGTTTCGGAGTCCTGGCGCGTAATCCTCCACTCGCGGGCATCGGTCTGATCGCGCTGGGCCTTCCCGTCTATTGGATCTGGCCGAAACCGAATCCAAAAGAGTCCAATGAAACGTCGGGGCGAGCATAGAGCTGCTGGTACTAAAGCAATTTCAGTCAGCGTAGCGGACGAACGAAAATAGCCCGGCGATCTATCGCTGGGAACTCGTCACCATAATTTGCATCAAGGCCGCGAAGCGGACGGCAGACATAGCCTTGGTAGAGAAGCGCGAGTGTTAGCGAGAGGACGCAGCATTCAAGTCGAATCACTGCTCTGTTTTGTTCATCTTCACAGGTTGGCGATGGGATCCGGTCGCTCGGTAGCTTCAGTCGCCCGCTTCACGGGCTCAACTTAATTAGCTTCGCTTTGTCCCCAGCACTGGAGTGCTGGGCTATTTTCAGCCGTCCGCTTCGCGGACATAACTGGTTTATGAAAGCGATTTGCTGAACGGAAAATGACTATGAATCGAGTAAAAATCTTTCTCAGCCTCACGGCCTTTCTTCTTCTTTCGGTTTCGTTGCGCGCTCAATCAGCCGGGGAATCGAAGCCAAATAGTCTTCAGGAACTGGTCAATCAAGCTGCGCATACTGCACTCGAGAAATTCGCAGACAAGAAACTCACCCAAGAGCAGCTTTCCATAACCTTGATTGATTTGCGCGATCCGCAACACCCATCGACGGCGAGCTTTCGTGGCAACGAACGCGTGTATCCGGCCAGCGTGGTCAAACTTTTCTATTTTGTCGCGGTGCATCGCTGGCTTGAGGACAAGAAGATCCAGGAAACAGATGAGCTAAAGCGCGCTGTGCGAGACATGATCGTGGACTCGTCGAATGAAGCGACGCAGTACGTCCTCGATGTGCTTACGCAGACAACCGGCGGTTACGAGTTGCCGCTCAAAGAGATGGCCGCGTGGCAGTACAAACGTAACGTCGTGAATCGTTACTATGCGTCGCTCGGCTTCAAGAACATCAACGTCAATCAAAAAACGTTTTGTGAAGACGCGTACGGCCGCGAAAGGATCTCGCGCGGTACGAACGGCGAGAATCGAAACAAGCTGACAACGGATGCGACCGCACGTCTGCTCTCAGAGATCGTCACGGGGCGCGCCATTAGTCCAGCGCGCGGCTCGCAAATGATGGAATTGTTAAAACGAGATTTTTCCGGCACGTCGAAAGACGCGGACGATCAAGGCCACGGCTTTACCGGCATCGCTTTGCAGGGAATGACCGGCGCCAGGTTCTGGTCGAAAGCGGGCTGGACCAGCACGACGCGTCACGATGCGGCTTATGTCGAATTACCAAACGGAGCGAAGTTCGTGCTGGTGACTTTCACCACCGATCACGCGAACGAGCGTGAGATTATCCCGACCGTGGCGCGAGTGGTGATCGATGGGATTAATTCTGTAAAGTAGGTGATCACCGCGGTCGGAAGAATCAGAGCTCCGTAGGAGTGTGATATTTATAGCTCGAGATGTCGGTCTGAATACTTCGAGCTCCGTAGGAGCGAAATATGCATCGCGCTCCTAACAGGCTGCTGAAAAACTAATACGATCCACGAACCCACACGAAACCAGCACGAAGAAGAGGTTCAGTTCGGCTTATTTCGTGTGATTTCGTGGATCGTTCCAGTGGTCTTTACCGATGCTCAACAGTTCTTCAGCAGCCTGCTAAAGGAGCTGACTAACCTTAGGAATCGCGAACTATAAACATTGCGCACCTGGCGGCGCTTAAGAAATGATCGAGGATCTCTCAAATCACCACGGTCCCATCGGTGATCTCTTCATAGCCCCAAAGACTATGGAAGAGTGGCAACAGTATCGCCTCACCGAATACCAAATTGAATTCTTCCAAACCAACGGTTATCTCGCCGGCATTCGCCTGCTGAATGATGAACAGATCGACGCGCTGCGCGCTGAACTGGCGGACCTCTCCGATCCAAATCAGCCGGGCAACAATCTCTTCTACGAATTCCATACCAATGAATCAACGGACCCATCGACCGCACTGTTTCATGCTTTGGGCGCGTGGCGCATCGCATCGGGCTTTCATGACCTGCTATGGAACCCTGCGTTCCTGGTGCCGGCTTCGCAACTACTCGGTGGCGCCGTGCGCTTCTGGCACGATCAACTTTTCTGCAAACCTGCGCATCATGGCGGCGTCGTAGCCTGGCATCAGGACTATTCCTACTGGACGCGAACTCAGCCCATGGCACATCTGTCGTGCTGGATTGGTCTGGACGATTCCACGCGCGAGAATGGTTGTGTGCATTACGTTCCGGGCAGCCACACATGGGACCTGCTGCCGATTACCGGCCTGGCAAATGACATGCATGCGATCGAGAGTGTCTTGAGCGAAGCA
>JBGPWS010000291.1:0-5821 GCA_041492345.1 Pyrinomonadaceae bacterium
CGCTGTCGTTGTCCACGATCATCACCGTCGTGGCTGACTGCGTGCCCAGAGATGCGCCCGCAGCATTATTCAGACTGACAGTAAAAGTCTCGTTACCTTCAAAGTAAGAGTCGTCGATGATTGGGATCGAGAAGGTCTTGGAAGTCTCACCGGCAGCGAACTGCACGGTGCCGATGCTGGTCAGGTAATCGCACCGCGACGATGCATTGCCAGTGAAGACACTGCAATTCTGCGAGCCGGCACTGTCGCTGGTGACAAAGCCGACGCTCGATGCTGCCGACGCATCACCGGAACGCGTCACCGTCAGAGTCACTCGCTGATCCCCTTCGCCCACAACGTAGAGTGCAGCGCTGAACTGAATGATAGTCGGAGTTGGTGTCGGCGTAGGTGTGGGTGTCGGCGCCGCGTCCTGATTCACCGTGAAAAATTGGCCAGCGATAGTTACGGTGCCGGAGCGCGACAAACTTACCAAGTTAGGCGCAACCGAATAATTCACCGATCCATTCCCCGTACCGCTGGCGCCCGCCGTGATTGTTATCCAGGATGCGTTGCTCGTCGCGCTCCAGTTGCACCCGCCTTGGGTCGACACACTCAAACTTCCACTGCCACCGCTGGCGCCAAAAATTTGGCTTGTGGGAGAGAGAGAGAAGCCACAAACAGATTTAGGAGCAAAGACTGCGCTCTGCGCGTTCGTCAAAGTCTTCGGGCTCAGTTCGGAAGTCAGCGCGTCCATGACGTACGCGTCAGGCTCGCCCGCGGATATGCCAACCACGGGTAAGAGGTTGATGTTTCCAGAACCGTAGCGAGTAGTAATCGTGCCATCGTTGCGCAGTTCGATCTCGAAATTGATCGGGGCGCCTCCCGTGCAGCCACTGCCCTGGTCGTTGCATGGCACCCCCTGCCAGCGGAAGATAATGGTCGCAGCATTCGGTTGCACGACGTATACGTCGGCGTCTGCTCTTCTGCTCGTGCTGAGATCCAGATCGTCCCACATTCCGGCGATCATTTTGAATTGGGATAGATCCGCGATGGAGCTCGGCACGTCATCGGCATCGCCATTCGTTCGCTTGGGTGGCGTCGAAAAATACAGGTTACCGTTGGTTGAAATCGTGACGGTGTTGTAAAGCTGGCCAAAAAACACGAAAGCAAATGGGAGCGGATAGTTTTCTCGGTAACGATCGTCGAAAGTCAGGCCCAGGGCCGTTCCGCCGGTTGAAAGTGCCGCAGCAGAGTTCAGCGTGGTCGTGTAGGGATCGGCAAAGTCGGGCGGTACATTGATTGAAACAGTCGCGGGTGTCCCCTCATTGCCAGCGTTGTCAAACTCACGCAGCCGGATCGTCCCCGACAAATGGCGATAGGGAATGTTGATGCTGATATTTTGCGGACTACCTGAGGCGGTCGGTGCCAAGCTTGTCAACGGAACCACCGCATTCGTTGTCTGATCGACAAAACTCATGTCATACAACGAAGCCTGCCCCACAGTTCCGTCATCGCCGGATGCTGTCCAGGAAAGATTCGCGGTGCGGCCGTTTTGTGACGCGATACCAAAGTTGCCGACGGTGCCGGGCGGAGTCGTGTCGCCCTCGTTCATTGCTTGCAGCGACTTGAAAACGTTCAGCCTCCGGCCGCTAAGCGTCTTGCCTTGAAGCGCCGGAACGATGTCGCCATTGAACGATAGCAGTGCGCGCAGTTGGTTGACTGACAAGTTCGGATTAGCCGCGCACAGCAAAGCAGCAGCGCCGGTTACGTGAGGCGTGGCCATCGAAGTTCCGCTGAAGGAGGTGTAGGTATCGTTTGGAGTAGTGCTCAGTATGCTCACGCCCGGCGCGCCCAACAACACGGACCGCGCGCCAAAGTTCGAGAATCCGGCGAGACTATCGTTTTGATCGGTCGCCGCCACCGAGATAACGTTCGAAAGCGAGTAGTTTGACGGATAGTGCGGGTGCAGGTCGGTATCTGATGTTTCATTGCCCGCAGCTGCCACGAAAAGAATCCCTGATTGGCCGACAGCGTTGAGGGCATCGGCGGTGGCCTGTGAATAGCCACCGCCACCGTAGCTCGCGTTCAGGACCCGAATGTTAGCGCCCTTTGTTCCCGGCGGGTTGCTTACCCACAAGTCGCGCATTTGCTTAGCGTAGTTGTAGGCCTTAATCGCGTCGGCGTCCGTACCCGAATTAGTTGCCTGCGAGATGAACCTCAGGGACATCAGGCTGACCTGCCAGTTGACTCCGACGACGCCTCGATTGTTGTCGCCTACCGCCCCAATCGTGCCGGCGACGTGCGTCGCATGGCTTTCTGCGGTAATGGTTCCCGTATTGTCGCGAAAGTCATAGCCGTGCAGATCGCCGGTGATCCCCGAGATTGAACCCGGGCTCGGATTGGTCCAGATGTTCGCTTGAAGATCGGGATGGCTTATGTCGATGCCTTCGTCGATCACTCCGACTACGACGCTGGTGTTTCCGGTGGTGATATCCCAGGCTTGCGGCGCGCCAATCTTCGTCATGCCGTAAAGCTGTCCGAAAAATGTATCTAGGGGCGTCCTTTCGGAGTGAAGAATGTAATTCGGCTCAGCATAAAGAACATCGTCGCGGGCCTGGAACGCAGCCACTGCTTTAATAGTGTCTTCCGGCGCCATGCGAGCGATCCTTAAGCCGTCGACTATATCCGATCCTTCAAAGCGCTCCACGTTCACCAGCACCTGCTCTGTCGATGCGGCCAGGCCTCGCGAACCAGTCTTCTGATAGGCTTGAACTGAAGCATCGTTATTCGGCACCACTAAATGTTCCGCGCCCTCAAAGGCCCGATTCTTCTTGAACCGCACCAGCGCCTCGCCGGGCACAATTTCAGGACGCCGGCGTTTCTCGCTCGCTATGGCCTGATTCTCAGGGTCGAGCGGAGCTTTCATTTGCCGCGTTGCTTCCGAGCGCGGCGCGAACAGCATCGACGTAGCCAGAAGCAGCAGGAGAAAACCAAAGATCAGTGGCTTTGAAATAAACCTGCCGTGGGGTAATGAGCCAGATTGCATGGGAATGATCACTGCTGAAAATCTCTGATGTGTGTTGAGTCCGCCCTGGATAACTGCTAACGATAACTGCTAAGTGGATGCTAACCGACGGTTAGGTCGCACATTCGACCGCCCTTACTAATGCGGCGATCAATATACATCAGGCCGCGTTGAGATTACAGTATTCCTCCCGGCGTTGCCCGGATCGGCCCCTTGGCTGGCGCCTCCCCAGCGGGGGGGGCGAAAAAGCAACGAATAACCTTCCGCGGCGTGATATCAGGCGTGATAAGATTGGTAGCGCGGCGCCGTCCCCCGTCGCGGCTATTAGCAGTCCAGTTGCTGCTTTTCATCGACGGAAGAAAGATGAGTCGAAAAGGACTAAGCGCCATTCTTGCCTTGTTCGCGCTCATTAGCGCACAGGCGCCGGTTCGCGCGTACACGCTGCAATACCGCGACAACTCCGGGATAGTTGCCCGGCGCTGGCTCTCCCGCCCCATCATCGTCGCTTTCTCGAGTTCGCTCAGTTCGCCACCCGCGAACATCAAAACCGGCAGTGATGTGATTGGCGCCGCGCGTCGTGCGCTGGAACACTGGGCGAGCGTTGCCGAGATTCAATTTCTCGAAACCAGATCTACCGCGCAGACGATCAGTCCGCCGAATGCCGGTGATCGTATTAATCTCATTACCGTCTCTGCCGAGAATGCCGCGTTGTTCGGCTCATCGGAAAACCCGGGCCGCACGCGGGTCTTCTCAGATTCCGGCGGCGCGATTGTGGAAGCTGACATAGCCCTGAATCCGAACGAGCTTTTCTCGAGCGATGGCACGCCCGGCACGTACGATCTTGAATCGACGTTCACGCACGAAGTCGGACATCTTCTCGGCCTCGAGCACTCCGCCATCATTGGCGCGACCATGCAGCCGCGCCAGGCACAGAACGGAGTCTATGGACTGCCGGCCTTTACCCAGCGGACCTTGTCCGCGGATGACGCGGCGGGCGCGCGGGCTCTTTACGGATCCAGAGTTGGCACCGGCTCAGTTTCCGGGAAGTTGATCGGCAATGCCTTCGCGGGACTATCGCAACCGATATTTGGCGGCCACGTATTCGCGGAAGATGTGTTGACCGGCAGAGTGGTCGCCGGCAGCGTTACCTTGCCTTCCGGAGAATATCGCCTCGACGCCCTCCCTCCCGGTAACTATCGTTTGATCGGACAGAGCCTGGACGGACCAATCGGCGCCGCCGACATCGCACCTGCGGGCGGATCGTATGCCGGCCTGCTGGAAACGAAACCTTCATTCAGCACCTTCATTTTCGCCGGCCGCTCTGCTTCTCAGTCGATCAGCATCACCGCCGATGTTGCATCCTCGCTGGGCCGGTTCGTATCTCTAAATTCGCCGGCGACGCTCAAGCCGCAGTTGATCGGAATGAACGGCGAGCTATCGACCGTAGCCCTGCCATTGGAAGCCGGCAAAAAGTTCACGATTTATGTAGGCGGCGAGGGTCTGGATCAAATTGCCGCTGACGGGATTTCCATAAGCTCACCTTTCATCAGCGTCGACCCGGCCACGTTGATGGAAGAACAGTTCGATACACCTTACCCGGTCATCAGTTTCGAAATCACCATAGCGCCGAATGCTCCGCCCGGCGATTACAGTATTCGCTTGCAATCGATCAGCGGCGAATTGGCATATCTTCCCGGCGCGCTGACAATTGATCCTTAAATGACCTTCCGACTTCTGGTGGTTTAATGCTGGAGTACAGGAAGGACTTGATTTCGGATTGTGCCCCTCGTGGTAATTCTTTGAGCCGGGATTTTTCCTGGGAAGGGCTTGCCTTATCCGTCGCGCTGGCGTTAACATGCAGCCGTCTAATAAAGATTCATTCATATATCCGGATCGGCCCGGTGGCTTTATCTGTAACCTTCATTCGAAGAGCTTAGCGAACGCCGGAGGTTAGTTATGGTTGACTTTCTGCTGTCAATTGTAGGTTTGGCCGCTTTGGGTGGTGCGATTTTTGAATTCTACAAGTTCGTAACTGACAAGAACCTCGTAGGTGGGCACATGAACGGCTGGATTGCGCTCGGGCTGGCCGTTGTCTTCTGTGCCTGCGCGCTGTTGTTGTTCCTGCGCCATGTGAACAAAGAAGAGGAAATTCACATTACCCAGTAGAAGGGCTGCAAGTATCACTGCGCGACCCGGATGATTGCTTGCGACAGATTTGTAGAAACCAGCACCGCTGATCGCCGGCATGAGCTTCGCGGCCCAGCACCGGCGATGAAGGCATTACAAAGCGACGCCGTTTGCGTCTGCGGCCATTCGCCCGCGCAAACGGCCGTTTTTGTTTTTAAGCTTGCGAGCATCACGTTGTATTTCCAACGAGCGAGTTTTGCTTAACCAATACGCTATCGACCGCGACGGAGTTGGCACACCAGCCGAGATGCTCGGCTAGAATCCCGCTCTGCTTCGCCTGGATCCCCGGTGCAGGTGATAATGACACAGGAGTAGCTGATGACTTTTGCTTTGCTCTTTCTTTTCCAGGCTGCCGATCAGGTTGAAACCACTTTCAACGAGCCGTCTTATTTCTTTCCCGTGGTTTTAGGTTCGTTGGTTTTTGGGGCCATCTTTTGGTTGGTGGCTGCGGTGCTTGGTTTCGCGCGGGCGCGTGCTTTCGGCGCGTCGGCCCGATGGTTTTCTTTCGCAGCAGTTTGCCTGCTGCTTTTTCATCTCCAGTTTCTGTTGCTGGCTTTCGGCTTAATCATCAAAGATTTGAGGACCGTGTTTGCGATTCTCACCTTCTTTAACATCTTTGTGGTGCTGGGC
>JBGPWS010000247.1:0-6987 GCA_041492345.1 Pyrinomonadaceae bacterium
AACGTTATGCATGCCCAACTCGCGGAGCTGGCTGCCCAAACTTTTGGCGACGGCAGTAATGAATCGGAAGAAGCCTCGCCGGCCACCTTTTCACCGGAAACCGCCGCGCCGATTCTGATCGAGCGCAAGCACGAACTGGAGCAAGCGCATTTGATCATTGCATCGCCCTGGCCTTCGGCGAGAAGTGAAGATCGTTATGCCGCCAGTATGCTGGGAACGATAATCGGCGGCGGCACTTCCAGCCGCTTGTGGCAGTCAATTCGTGAAGAGCGCGGGCTGGCCTACTCGATCGGCGCGGGCGGAAATACCTTCACGGACGTAGGTATGTTCACGATCTACGCGGGCACGTCGCCGTCGCATCTCGATCAGGTCCTTGATTTGTCGCTGCAGGAATTGCGCCGCGCCGTTCGCGAGCCCGTCTCCGCGGACGAGTTACAACTGGCAAAGGAACAGGCGACTGCCTCAGTGTTGTTGAGCCTCGAATCTTCCAGTTCGCGCGTCGGGGCCCTGGCGCGCCAGGAGATTATTCACGGGCGACGAATTCCGCCCGATGAGATCATTAGATGGATTGAAGCAGTGACGCCGGAAGCCGCGCAGCGGGTCGCGCAGAGTTGCTTTAACACGACTACCCTGGCGCTGGGAGCGCTGGGTAACTTGGACGGATTCTCAGTCGAGCGCACGCGTTTAGAAATCTAGCCATTTTCCATTTGCTGGATTTATTTCGCATTGCTTCGTGTGATTTCGTGGATCGTTCGCTTGGCTGAGTAATGAAGAACGATCCACGAAACCACACGAAGTAGACGAACAAGAAGCCTGCAAATGGCGAATGGAAAATCACGGTCGTTTGGCCCAACGATTTTCTTTTGAATTGACCTATGAAAATCTCGGTACTCGGTAGCGGCTCGACCGGTAACGCCGTACTGCTGGTCGCAAACGGGACCCGCGTGCTGGTTGACGCCGGCCTCAGCGCTCGTGAAACCGCGCGCCGGATGTCCATGCTTGGCGAGGATCCGAATTCGCTCGACGGTATTCTGATCACGCATGAGCACGGCGATCATGCCGGTGGCTTGCGCGTGCTGATGAAGGATCTCGATTGCCCGGTCTACATGTCAGCCAAGACGCGCGACGCTTATGTCGGTGAACGCCGGAACGTCACGAGCGACGAGCCACGCCGCCGCTCGGATGCATTGCGCGACCGCATGGTTGAGATCGATTCCGGCTACGATTTTCGCATCGGTGACATCGATTTTCATCCTTTTACCGTGCCGCACGATGCGGTGGACAATTTCGGCTTCACGGCGACGCACGGCGGCGTCAAGGTCGCCACCCTGATGGATTTCGGTGACATCACGACCTTGATTACCGACCGATTGCGTGGCTGCGCGGCGATCGTCATCGAATCGAATCACAGCCGCGACATGCTTAAGACCGTAGAGCATTACCCGTGGGAATTGAAGCAGCGCATTCTCTCACGGCTCGGTCATCTGTCGAATGAAGATATCGCCGAATGGCTGCTGGACGGCTTTGACGGCCAGGCGCGGCATATCGTTCTGGCGCATCTTTCGCAGCGCGCGAACAATCCCTATCTGGCAAAGATTACTGCCGAGAGTGCGTTGCAGGAACGCTCACCATTGTTCGCCAGCGACACCGAGATCAGGCTTTCATTTCCAAAAGAGCCGACGGCGTGGATCGAGGTTTGATGAGGAATGGAGATGCGGCTTTGCCGCCGCACAGTGCGGAAAGGCTCCGCCTTTCCGGAAGATGCTCATGATAAGAATAGAGAGGCTACGCCTCGACCAAAGCGAGATGAGGCAGAGCCTCCTGGGTTTCAAAGTATTAGGAGGCTCCGGTAAGGCAAAGCCTTACCGCACAGTGCGGCGGCCAAACCGCACGGCCTCCCTAACTGCGCTGGCGCTTTGCATCTTGCTTTGCTGCTTCGCCTGCAGTCAGGGCGTCCGCCACAGCGGCATTCCGGCGGGAGCACAGACGGTACTGGATACATCGATCGAAGACATCGACGCGGGGCGCTACGAAAAGCTTTATCATGAAGCCGCAGATGAATGGCGCAACGACGCCACGCTCGACGAATCGAAGGCTACCTTTCAAAGGCTTCGCGAAAAGCTCGGCCGCGTGCGCACGCGCAATCTGCAAAGCGCTCGGGAAGAGCAAACTGCAACTGCCCCGATCGCGGGACACTCGGTCGTCGCGGTTTATCAAACCTCTTTCGAGCAGGGTAGCGGCATGGAAACATTCACGCTGCTGGAACGCGGCGGGACGTGGTACCTGGCGAGGTACTACGTTTCCTCAAGCCAACTGAAATGAGCATCCACAGATTACGCAGATTACAACGATTATGAAACAGCAATCAGTAAGTAGTTGTTGCGTCCAGCTACTTATGCACGACACCTCGTCTTTGCTATTTCTCGAATCTGTGAAATCTGCGTAATCTGTGGACTAAGCTAACCTATGATTGATCGCTACACACTGCCCGAGATGGGCGCCCTCTGGTCTGAAGAGACCAGGTTCCAGAAATGGCTGGACGTGGAGATCGCAGTCTGCGAAGTCCACGCCGAGATGGGCACGATTCCGCGTGAGGCGCTCGAACAGATCAAGGGCCGCGCGAAATTCTCCGTCCAACGCATCAACGAAATCGAGAAGACTACCGACCACGACGTGATCGCGTTCACCACCAACCTGGCCGAATCAATCGGAGCAGCTGCGCGCTTCGTTCACTACGGTCTTACTTCTTCGGACGTGGTAGACACGGCCAATGCGCTTTTGCTCCGTGAGGCGTGCGACATCCTGCTAAAGAAGATCGATGTGCTGCTGGACGTGCTTAAACACCGCGCGCTTGAATTCAAAGACACACCGCAAGTCGGGCGCACCCACGGTATTCACGCTGAGCCCACCTCATTCGGTCTGACCTTCGCGCTTTGGTACGACGAGATGCGCCGCAACCGCGAGCGCCTGACAAAAGCGCGCGCAACGGTAGCAGTCGGCAAAATCAGCGGAGCAGTCGGGACTTTTGCGCACCTTGATCCGCAGGTCGAGGAAAAAGTTTGTGCCAGGCTGGGCCTAAAACCGGCCCCGGTTTCGACCCAGATTGTCCAACGCGATAACTACGCGGAATACCTTTGCACGTTGGCCATCATCGCGTCGTCGCTGGAGAAGTTCGCTTTGCAGATTCGTCATTGGCAGAGAACCGAGGTGCGCGAGGCCCAGGAAAAATTCAAGCAAGGCCAGAAGGGATCGAGCGCCATGCCCCACAAGCGCAACCCGATCCTTTCCGAACGCATTTGCGGGATGGCGCGCGTGGTGCGCGCGAACAGCATCGTGGGATTAGAGGACGTGGCGCTCTGGCATGAACGTGATATTTCACATTCGTCCGCTGAACGCGTCGTGCTGCCTGACTCGAGCATCGCAACGGATTACATGCTGCAAAAGATGGCTTCGCTCGTTGAGGGTCTGGTCGTTTATCCCGAGCGCATGTTGGAAAATCTGAGAGCCACGCGCGGATCAATTTTCAGTGGACAGTTGTTGCTCGCGCTGACACAGGCGGGCGTCTCGCGCGAAGACGCTTACGAATGGGTGCAGCGCAATGCAATGAAGGCCTGGGACGAAAGCGGCGATCTTCAGTCACTCTCTTCAGCGGACAAAAATATTTCTGCGCACTTGTCCACGGAGCAAATCGATCGAGTTTTTTCCCTGGATACTTACTTGCGGAACGTCGACGCCGTCTTTGCGCGAGTGTTTCGGTAAGGATGAAAGGGAGCCATGGACGATGGCCGCCTTAATCAGCGCTGCCACCGTCCATGGTCGATGGATGGTTACTTATTAGCGAACTTCTCCGCGATATTTCCAATCACTGGAAGCTTGAAATAAGCGCCCCCATAGGATTTCACAGCCGCGAAGATAAGCCCGCCCAGGTAGGCCACGATCACAACCAGCCAGATCAGGCCAAACAGCATGCTCATTAACCCGCCGATCGCGCCGCTATTCGTTGCGGCGCTGGCGGCGATGCCGGCGAACAGCAGGATGATCCCAATTATCCAAACCGCAATTATGATTATGATAAAGGCAACATGCAGCAGGATCGACTGCAGCGCATGAAACTTCACAAAGCGGTTTTCCTTCTCCATGATGAGGCAAATGATCGCGATGATGCCGATGGGATAACCGAGGGCCGCGGCAAGGTTTCCATCCAAACCCAGCGCTGATTTACCAGTGTTCTCCATGATGCTTTCTCCAGTCTCCGAAGTTGAGTGTGCGCACGCTCACGCGCTCTTGTCAGGTTCAGTCAAATGATCGACCACCGTTATTTATTAACGATGTTCCAGGCGATGTCTCCGATTATTGGTAGCTTGTAGTACTGACCCTGATAGGCCTTAATCGCCGCCAGGATCAAGAAAATGAGCAGGAACAGTGCTACTAGTATCCTCACTAGAAGCAGACCCCAGAAAATAAACAGGCCCAAGTCCAAGTCGCCGATGCTAAGAAGCACAGATAGTATTCTGAAAGCCACTCCGATAACGATCCAGACGCCACCGAACAGCAGCGCTTGCATTGCGTGAAAACGAAGCAGCCGGTTCGTCTTTTCAATGATAAAGAATACCAGGCTGATGATAATGCCGAGGCCGCAGCAAATCATCGTCAGGTAACAAAGCATCGATGCCAGATTTGCATCGATGCCGACACTTGTCTTGCCGCCAGGGGCGTCTGATGGTAGCGCGACCGGTGGTTCATATGGAGTTGCCATTCGGTGTACTCCTCCTCAGTAATTCCTCAGATTGTTTTCGCGACCGGCGGAAATACTATGATATTGACTACGCTAACGCAATGTTTTGGCGTAATATTCCGCGTTCCGCAATCCGACTCTTGAGGCAAAGGCCATTCGACCGGCTGGGGGCCGCGGAAAACCTGATTAAATGAAAGCCAAAGTCTACGTCACATTGAAGCCAAGCGTGCTCGATCCACAGGGCAAAGCAATTAAGCATTCAGTCGAGTTGCTCGGCTTTGACGGCATTAGCGATATCCGCCAGGGTAAATACTTCGAGATCGCGATTGAGGGCCCGCTCAACGCCGAGCAAGCGCGCGAGGAAGCGGTGCGCATGGCTCACGACGTGCTCTCGAACCCGATCATCGAGGACTTTCGCGTGGAGATTGAAGAGTGAAATTCGGCGTTGTTGTTTTTCCCGGTTCGAACTGCGATCACGACGCTTATCACGTGATCTCGAAACACGTGGGCCAGCCGGTGGATTTTATCTGGCACCGCGATACCGACCTGAGCAGTTACGATGCCGTCATTATCCCCGGTGGCTTTTCTTACGGCGACTACTTGCGCGCCGGAGCGCTGGCGCGCTTTTCGCCGGTCATGACCTCAGTCAAAGAGTTCGCCGCGAAGGGTAATCTGGTGCTGGGCATCTGCAACGGTTTTCAAATCCTGTGCGAGGCGGGATTGCTACCGGGCGCCCTGATCCGCAACCGGGATTTGCATTTTATTTGCGACCATGTAAACGTGCGCGTGGAAAGCATCAACACACCGTTTACGCATGAATTAAAAGCCGGCAGCGTGCTGCGGATGCCGATCGCGCACGCCGATGGAAACTTTGTCTGTGACGACGCGACCCTGGACGAATTGCGCCGCGAGGACAGGATCGTCTTCCGCTATTGTGACCGGGAAGGGCAACCTACTGACGCCGCGAACCCGAACGGCTCGCGCGACAACATTGCCGGCATCTGCAACCGCGAGCGGAACATCATGGGATTGATGCCGCATCCCGAACGCGCCTGCGAAGACCTGCTTGGATCGAGCGACGGTCGGGACGTCTTTCGCTCGCTGGCCGGAACGCTGGCAGCCGCGGCGTGAGAATGTAGCGCAAACTGTAAGGCCACCCCACCGGGGCTGGCCCGGCGGGGACCCCGGGTTTGCGCGCAGGCTTACAGCTTTTGTTACTTCATCCACCCCCAGAAAGGAAAGGATAATTCAATGAAAAGTCACTCAGGATGGCTCGCCGCCGGGCTGCTGCTGTTTGCGGTGCTTGCGTGCAATACCAGCAAGAACGGCAATAACTCGAACAACTCGAATTCGAATAATAAGAATTCGAATACTGCAACCACCAACCGACCGGCGAACGCCGACATCTATATCGACGAAATCAGCATGGCGAAGGACAAGAATGGCGATCCGGGCGCAACGACTACTACCTTCGAGCCGGGCGATCGCACGATTCACTGCATCGCAGATCTGAACAAGGCCAAAGCCGGCACCCGGGTCAAATTTGTGTGGAAAGCGGTCGATGTCGAAGGGTCAAAAAACGAAGAGATCAAAACGATCGACTACACGACCAGGTCTTTCGAGAACAAAGTGCACGGCCATCTGAGCCTGCCTTACGATTGGCCCAAGGGCAAGTACGAGGTCGACGTTTACATAAACGGCGCGCTCGACAAGATCATTGAGTACACGATCGAATAGCGCCAGTCTCTCGTGTTAGTGCAGGACTTGTCCTGAATGTCCGACAAACTTCAGTTTGCCGCTCAAGCAGTTCCCCTCTCCCTGATGGGGGAGGGGAGATGTAACGCGACAAGCTTAGCTCGTCGGACATTCGGGTAGATGAAAACTATATGAAACGTTACTTGCCGATTGTGATTATCCTCGTGGTGTTGGTTGCCGCGCTGGGCCTGGCCTGGATGCTGCTTCGATCGTCGCGCCAGGCGGCGAATGCAAACGCGAATGCAAACACCGCCAGTCCGGGTTCTGTACCGCCAGGCGCTGAACCTCAACACGTGCGCGGCAAAGCCAATGCGCCCGTGACCCTGGAAGAGTTTGGTGACTTTCAATGCGGCGCGTGCGGCTCGTATTATCCCGAACTCAAAAAGATCGAAACCGAATTTGGGGATGGCCTGCGCGTTATCTTCCGCGAGCGGCCGCTGGTACCACCTCACGAACATGCCCTGATTGCAGCCCAGGCTGCCGAAGCCGCCGGCTTG
>JBGPWS010000333.1:0-4915 GCA_041492345.1 Pyrinomonadaceae bacterium
CGCTCCCTATTACGATCAGTCGCTGTTGGTGCGCGAATCAATGAACTCAGTCCGCGACTCGATCGTGATTGGTTTACTCCTTTCCGTGGTGATTCTTTTCGCCTTTCTGCGGAACTGGGGAACAACCTTCGTCGCGATTCTGGTGATTCCGGTGACGGTGCTGGCGACGTTTCTGGCGATGTACCTCGCTCGGCTCAGCTTCGATCTCATGACGTTGGGAGGCGTTGCGGCATCCATAGGGTTAGTTATCGATAACGCGATTGTCGTCGTCGAGAATATCTACACGCATGTGGCTCGCGGACTGTCGCGCCGTGAAGCAGTGCAGAGAGCGGTCTCAGAAATCACCGTGCCGCTCATCGGCTCGACGATTACTCCCGTCGTAGTGTTTCTGCCGCTCACGTTGCTGACCGGCGTCACCGGCAGCTTCTTTCGTTCGCTCGCGCTCACCATGGCGGTGGCGTTACTTACTTCTTTGGTGCTGGCGCTGTCGTTCACTCCCGTACTGGCCGAACGATTTGTCAGAGGCAAACGACGCCACGGCTGGAAAGAAAAACCCGACCGGAGGCGTGATCACGAAGCGCTGGCCGACGAGCGTGAAGAGGAAGAAGAACAGCAGGGGCGGATTCTCGGCGCGATCATCCGACGGTATGACTGGGTACTGGGCCACGCGCTTGATCATCGCTGGCTCATTCTCATTATTGTGGCCGCCGTTCTCGGCGGCTCGTATCTGCTTTATCGATCATTGGGCTCTGAGTTCCTTCCGGAATTCGATGAGAGCGCTTTCATTCTCGATTATTGGGCGCCACCGGGCGCGTCCCTCACGGAAACCGATCGCATGCTTCATCATGTTGAAGATCTGCTGCGACAGACGCCCGAGGTGGAAGGATATTCGCGACGCACGGGGCTGGAGTTGGGACTTTTCATAACTGAGCCCAACAGGGGGGACTTTGCCATCAAGCTGAAGCCGGGGCACAAGCGCCCGAGTGACGAAGTGATAGCCGATCTGCGTAAACAAGTTGCAGAGTCTGAACCTTCTTTGACGATCGAGTTCGTTGCCATTCTGCCTGACATGATTGGCGATCTAACCGGCTCGCCGGAACCAATCGAGATCAAGCTCTTCAGCGAGGACGCCGCAGCGCTCCAGGCAAAGGCTGACGAAGTTGAAGCGGCCATCAAGAAGGTCCAGGGTGTCGTTGACACCAAGAATGGCGTCATCGTCAGCGGGCCGGCAATCACTTTCAACATCGATCCGCAGCGCGCCTCGCGTTTCGGCGTGACAGCTACCGACATCGCGAACACCGTAACGACGGCAATGTCGGGCGACGCGGCTTCATCGATTCTTCAGCAGGGCCGGCTGATCGCAGTGCGCGTAATATTTCCTCCGGAAGTGCGGAACTCGCTCGACAAAGTGCGTGCCTTACAAGTTCGTTCCTCGTCCGGCGCCCTGTTCCGTCTCGATCAAGTTGCCGACATCGAGTATGACAAGGGGCAGCCCGAGATCGCGCGGGACGGATTGCGGCGGACAGTTGCCGTTACGGGCAGGCTGGAAGGTAAGGATCTCGGGACGGCGATCGCCGAGATCAAGAATCTGTTGGCCAGGGAAGCGAGACTTCCGCCCGGCATGACAATCGAATACGGTGGTCTGTATCAGGAGCAGCAGTCAAGTTTCCGGGAACTGGTGATTTCGCTGGTCCTGGCTATCGTGCTCGTCTTTCTGACTCTCCTAATCGAGTTTCGTTCCTTCGCGCACCCGATCGCGATTGTCACCGGCGCGGTGCTGGCCCTTGGTGGCGTTTTGTTGGGTCTTTTCATTACCGGAACTACGTTCAATGTAGTTTCACTGATGGGAATGATCATGATCGTCGGCATTGTGGCGAAGAACGGCATCCTGATGCTCGACGCCGTTGAGGGCCACCTCGCCGCGGGAGACACGGTGCGCGAGGCGCTGCTGCGATCGGGTCGCCGCCGTTTTCGGCCCGTGCTGATGACTTCGCTCGCGGCCATGCTCGGGATGCTACCGCTGGCACTCGCACTCGGCGCGGGCTCCGAGCTCTTGCAGCCCCTGGCCATTGGCGTCATCAGTGGATTGGCCGTGGCCCTCTTGCTCTCTCTGATCGTGACGCCGACTGTCTATACTCTAATCAGACGCAATCCATCGTGACCGCAAACCAAACCAGGAGTACAAACATGAGAAGTAACAGAACATCGAATTGCCTCTTCGGCATGGTCTTTTCTGCGATCCTTTTTTCGGCCGCGTTCAGCACTCAAGCACAAACACCACTGGCGAGTCCTTCACCGGTGCCGCAACCATCAGCGACACCGACGCTGGAAAAACAGTTCTTCAAAAACATTTTGCGCGATCAGAAAGCGATCTGGACTGCTCCGTTTCATCTTCGCGGTCGCGACGCGCGCTGGCTGGCGCCGCTTGGTTTGGGGACCGCGGCCCTCATCGCCACTGATCGAAGCACGGGAGATGAGATCGCCGAGTCTCGCCAACAGTTGAATGCCAGTCGCATTGTGAGTTATGCCGGTTCGGGTTATGGAGTTGGCGGCGTTGCCTTAACCTTTTATCTGTTCGGACGGGCGAAGCATGACGATCGCGCGCGGGAGACCGGCCTCCTGGGCGCTGAAGCGTTGATCGACAGTGCGATCGTCGTAACCGTGCTCAAAGAGATCACTCAGCGTCGTCGCCCGCTGGCCACCAAAGGTCGCAGTGATTTCTTTGATGGCGGATCTTCTTTTCCATCTGGACACAGCATCGAGGCCTGGTCGCTGGCTACGGTGATAGCCAACGAATACCACGATCGTCGGCTGGTGCAGATTACCGCCTACGGGATTGCCGGCGCAGTCAGCCTCGCTCGCTTCACTGGTCAGAAGCACTACCTCTCTGATGTCGTGGTTGGCAGCGCTTTGGGTTACGGCATTGGCCGTTACGTCTATCACGCGCATCACCGCAAGAGTTCTGATTCAGGCGGCGATGAAGAGGAATCGCGCGGGCGGTCGCGCGGGTGGCCGCTGATCGCTCCTCAGTATGACCGTCATGCGCGTGAGTACGGCGTCGCTCTCGCCTGGAGCTTCTAAGTACCGCAAGCTGCCAGCTTGCGGACCTTGGAAAAGAAAATTTTCGGACGCTCATCACAGGCTGGCAGCCTGTGATACCTGAAGATGTTCGATTCGGTTCGCACACGATTGACCCTTTGGTACGCCGGCGTGCTGGCGCTGTCGCTGATCGCCTTCGCGGTACTCGTTTACTACGCGGCGGCGGGCATTTTCTATGCGCGTCAGGACGAGTTGTTGCGCTCGACCGCCGAAACGGTCGCGAGCGCATGTGTGCAGGAGTTGGAGGAGGAAGAATCCGTGGCGAAAGCCAACGACGTCGTGTTGGCCCAGATTGTCTTTCCGAATCGCTACGTCGAAGTTGCCGATGCCGAAGGGCGTGTAGTCGCCTGGTCGAGCAATCTCGCTGATCACCTGTTGACAGTTCCAGCGCAGACGCTCAGCGAAGCAAGTCAGCGCGGCAGCAGCTTTGTGGTGCTGAATAACTTGCGAGTTGCCGTGGTGCCGCTGTCGCTGGATCGAAGCAAGCAGCTCGGGTTTGCCATTGTCGCCGAGCCGCTAAGCGTCATCGACGAGGGTCTCCGTCGTTTGCGGCGCGATTTCTATGCGGGTGTCCCTTTGATTCTGCTGCTTGCTTCCCTGGGAGGTTACTTTCTCGCGCGCAAGAGTCTTTCGCCGATCGCGCTCATGAATCAACAGACGCAGCGCATTACGGCAGAGAATCTTTCGGCGCAGCTTGATGTGGCAAACCCGCGGGATGAAGTCGGGCGGCTGGCAGTGACCATCAACGCGCTGCTGGCGCGGATAGACGCAGCTTTCCAGGAGCAGAAACGTTTCATCGCCGACGCTTCGCATGAATTGAGGACACCGCTTGCCGTGCTTCGCGGTGAAACGGAAGTTGCGCTGGAGCATGAGCGCGCAACCGCGGAATACAAAGAGTCTTTGGAGCTGATTAAGGACGAAGCTGAACGGTTATCGCGTATCGTCGAAAATCTTTTCATCCTCGCGCGCGAACCAATCGATGGGCCGTCGCTGGTCAAAGAGCCGGTGTACCTGAATGAAGTGGTTGCCGACTGCGCCCGTGCGGCCCAGGTTTTGGCCAAGCAAAAGGGATTGCGGCTCAAGATCCAGGCCTCGCTCCCAAAGCTGAGCATGAATGGCGACGACGAGATGCTGAAGCGAATGCTCCTTAATTTGCTGGACAACGCAGTGAAATACACGCCGGCAGGCGGCGAGATCAGCGTTGCGCTAAGTTCCCAAAACGGCAATGCCCGCATTGTCGTTATCGACACGGGCATCGGCATTCCGGCCGAAGCTCTCCCGCACATCTTCGATCGCTTCTACCGAGTCGATAAGGCGCGTTCACGCGCTCTGGGCGGCGCCGGCCTGGGTCTCTCGATTGCGCGCTGGATCGTTGAAGCTCACGGCGGATCGCTTTCGGTTTCGAGTTCGGTTGGTCGTGGAAGTACGTTTACTGTCGACTTGCCTTTGAACGAATAAAGCCAGGGGGCCCTGACCATGAAACCTGAAGGAAGCTAAGCCGTATTCTGCTCACTGCTCACTGCTCACTGCTCACTGCCCCATCACCCTTGCTTCTTTCGAATAGCGTCAATGAACTTTTGATCGCTGAATTTCGCGGCTCCCGCCTTTGTCAGCTTTGCCAGTTCCTTGAACAACTTTTCGTCCACCTCTTTGAAGTTAAAGCATGACTTGCCCTGCATGCGCTTCTTCAACTCCGGCGACATCGTTTTCAGTAAATCCGGGCAGGCGTAAACCGACATCAGATAGAAGCTGACATAAGCCTTGCCCAGCCGCACGCCCCCAAAGCAAAGCGGCTGTTTGTTCTTCATGATGTACC
>JBGPWS010000046.1:0-17694 GCA_041492345.1 Pyrinomonadaceae bacterium
AAGGAATGGATTCCGGTCTGGCTGAAGGAGCCGCAGGCATTTCGTCCGGGCACGAAGATGCCGACGTTCTGGCGCTTCACAGTCGATGAAGATGGCGACGATGATCTCAAGGCAGTCGCGGCTTATCTGTGGCAGCAGAGTTTCGATGGCAAAGTTCCAGCCCAACAGCAGGGAGACAAGAACCATGGCAAGGAGTTGTTCGAATCTCGCGGCTGTCTCGCCTGTCACTCAATTGGTGAAGAAGACAACAAAATGGGCGGCACGTTTGCCGCGAACCTGACCAGGGTCGGCGAGAAGGACAACTATGATTACCTCGTGCGGTGGATTTTTAACCCGCGCGAGCGTTGGGCCCCGTATTGCCCGAAAGAACATCGCGACCTGACACCGGAAGATTACTCGAAACATGGTCTGCCGTTCCTCTTTGATACCGAACTTCATTCGAAGTGTCCGAACGACGGCGCCGAGTTGCAAGTACAGAACATGACGGTGATGCCGAACCTGCGGCTCTCTGAACAGGATGCGCGCGACGTCGCGACCTATCTGTTTTCGCTGTCGTCTCTGGGTGCGGCCGCTGATACTTCGTACATGGACGACCCGAAACTGGCCGAGGAAGGGAAGGCCGAGATCAAGCAATACGGCTGCGCCGGTTGCCACGAAATCAAAGGCTTCGAGGAAGAACAGCGGATTGGCAAAGAGTTGACGACCGAAGGCGCGACGCCGCTTGAGCGTCTCGACTTTGCTTTGCTGACTCAGGACGCCGAGTATGGCCGCGACCCGCTTAAGCTGCATCCGAAGGACAAAGAACAGGAGTGGTTCAACCACCGCGGTTTCTTCGAGCACAAGCTGTCCGATCCCAAGATCTATGACACCGGCAAGTCGCAATACCTCGAGCCGAAAGATCGTCTGCGGATGCCGAAGCCGTATCTTACCGAGGAATGGCGGACGGGTTTGACGACGCTTTTGCTAGGCAGTCTGGGCGCAGAAGGCGCGAACGTGCCGGCCTCGCTCTTCTATAATCCGCCGGATCAGCGTCGTCAGGACATCCAAAACGGTTGGTGGGTAATCAAGAAATATAACTGCATGGGTTGCCATGTGCTGCAACCGGGCCAACACGTCAGCGTCTATAACAATTCCGCGGAACCGACGGTGATAAGTGGCGCCGGGCTCTATTCGCTGCCGTTCTACCAAAGTCAGAAGGAGTTTCTGCCGCCGCAGCTCACCAGCGAAGGCGCGCGGGTCGATCCTGACTGGTTGATGAAGTTCTTGAAGGATCCTTCGTTGATGCAGGCAGGCGAGAAGCCGGCCCAGCCGTCACCAGCATCTGCCGCGCCGGCATCATCGCCGGCCGCCGCGGGAGCAAAACCGGCCGGCGCCACGAACGATCAAAGTGGCGGCAAGCTAATGCCGCAGCCCGGAGCGAATCGCAACGGCGTGCGACCTTATCTGCAAGTTCATATGCCGACGTTCAACTTCTCGCCGAACGAATTGCGAGTCCTGGTGCGCTTCTTTATGGCCGTTTCGTCGCAGAACGATCCTTACATTAAAGAGCCGATGGATCCAATGACGGAGTCTGAGAAGTCGATCGCGCGGAACATTTTCGTTTCCGGCACGCCCTGTCTGAAGTGTCACATCACCGGCGAGCCAACGCACGACGCGAGAGCTATCGCCCCAAACTTCCTGCTGGCTTCCCAAAGGTTGAAACCGGAGTGGACGTTCCGTTGGCTGCTCGATCCGGCACAGATTGCCCCGGGCACCGCGATGCCGTCAGGCTTGTTCAAGAAGGAACAGGATCGCTGGGTGGTCAACCTGCCGAATCCGCCATCGGATGTCGTTAATTACCACAACGATCACGCGCGACTATTGGTGCGTTACATGTTTCTGATGACGCCCGATGAGCAGAGACGCCTGCTGTCTGCGACACCCGCGCCGCCAAAGACGCCGGCAGCGGTTGCGCCCCAGACGCCACAGAAAACGGGCCGCAACCGTGTCAGAGCGACCGGGTGATCGCTGGCCGCGCACGATCCGACCGAGGACCACGGACTTTGGCGCAACTGCGCCACGCCCATCGAATAGACCGGCAGCGTTGATCCAGAGGACGGAACCAGTATTAGTCGAGCATTCCAAGCTATCCCTCGCGTTACTAACTAGGGTATGCTTGGTCGTCCAAAATCAGAGGTCATTTTCAATCTGGAGGAGTAAAGGAATCTATGTTTAGCAAACGCGCACGATTGTGGCTGGGATTGATCGCCACGCTTAGCCTGTTATCTCTGGCATCATCATGCGGTGGCCCCAAGACCGACGACAACACCAACACGGGCGATACGGGGAAGGCCTACACGTCGAAGGGCGACGAAGGCACCGTGTCCGGCAAAGTCTCGTACACGGGCGCCGCGCCTGAAGCGAAGAAGATCGACACGTCCGCTGATTCGGCTTGCACGTCAAAGAGCCCCAACCTGACGACAGAGGATTGGGCTATTAAGGACGGCAAGCTTGCCAACACATATGTGTACATCAAGAGCGGAACGTTGGCGGATGGAACGAAGATTGGTGATTACACCTTTCCCACGCCCGCAACGCCGGCCGCTTTGGACCAGAACGGCTGTCACTATAAGCCGCACGTCCTGGGTGTGATGGTGAATCAGCCAATCACGATTACGAACAGCGATCCGACTACGCACAACATTCACTTCACGCCAAAGAACAATCCTGACTGGAACCAATCGCAGCCTAACGGCGCTGCGCCATTGACGCACAAGCTGGCGGTTGCAGAGGTTCTGGTACCCGTGAAGTGTAATCAGCATCCGTGGATGAAGTCCTATGTGGGCGTGACCAAGCACCCGTTCTTTGCCGTCAGCGGCGAGGACGGCAGCTTCACGATCAAGGGCGTGCCGCCCGGCAAGTACACCGTGGTTGCCTGGCACGAAGGCGGAGCGAACGGGACTGAGAAGACAATGGAAGTGACCGTCCCGGCCAAGGGCGCGGCTACGGCGGACTTCTCGTTCGGCGCCAGCGCTCTGGGACAGCCCAGTTCTCTGCAAATGTTGCCGGCGATCGAATTCCCGATGCTCAGCAAGCACTAAGATAATTGTCGATTGCCGATTTCCAATTGCCGATTGGTTTTTGACCCTGGCAAGCGGAGACAATCGGCAATCGGCAATTGCAAATCGAAAATGTCTAAGTGTGTCCATCGCTTCGCGTTGCTCGTAGCGTGCGCGACGTTCTTTCTCATAATTGCGGGTGCGAATGTCACCAGTCGCGACGCTGGACTCTCTACGTCTGACTGGCCGCGATCAAACGGGACATTCTTTCCCAAGATGGTCGGCAATCTTTTTTGGGAGCACGGCCACCGCATGGTGGCCACGGCCGTCGGGGTGTTGACGATTGCGCTGGCGATCTATCTGCAGATTTGCGAAAGACGTTCGTGGGTGAAGCGTCTCGGGTGGATCGCGCTGGGCGGAGTAATCGCCCAGGGATTGCTCGGCGGTCTGACAGTGAAGATGAATTTGCCGTTGGTTGTCTCAGCGGCGCACGCCACCCTGGCACAGTTGTTCTTTCTCATTACTGTCAGTCTGGCGGTGTTTACCTCGCGGAGCTGGATAACTCCGGATTCCAGCGTCGCTGAAAACGGCGAAGGCGTTTCGATTCGCTCGTTGTGCGTGGTGGCTTTGGCGGTGATTCTTACCCAACTGGTGCTTGGTGCAACGCTGCGCCACTCAGCGACGTGGGACCAGGATCTGCCGACAGGTTTGCTGCTCGCTCATGTGGGAGGCGCAATCGTAGTAACACTGGTGCTGGGAGCCACTGCGGCAATTGTCTGGTTGCGGCACCGGACTGAGAAATATTTAGCCAGGCCGGCCTTGGTCGCTGCAACGTTCCTGTTTATTCAGTTGCTCCTGGGTCTGGCTGCATACATTACGCGCGCGGCATCGCCCTACGATCCGCAGCCGCTTACTCCAATGATTTCGGTGACGGTGGCACACGTCGCCTGCGGGGCGCTGGTTTTTGCAACGACGATCGTTTTGACGCTGAGAGTATTCCGGGTGCTGCGAGTAGATCGCCGGGAGTATGTCCTCGCTCCGGCATAGGCGATCGGAGCAAGTGGTTCTCAAAGTTTTTCCAAGCTTTCGACACCATAAGTAAGAAGTAGGGTTTTTCATGAAGACTGTTGCGATAGAGCTGCATCCGAACGCTGCTGCCGAAGCCGTCGCGCCGCCGAGCGCGATGGCCCGCGTAGCTGCCTACATTGAACTGACCAAGCCGCGGATCACTTTCCTGATCGTGCTGACTTCGGCCGCCGGTTTCTGCCTCGGCTCGCGCGGGGCAGTCAACTACCTGACCTTCACTCACGCGATGATCGGGATCGCTTTGCTTTCATCCGGCCTGGCGACGCTGAACCAATTTATGGAGCGCGACCTCGATGGTCTGATGCGCCGCACTGCCGAGCGGCCGCTGCCGACGGGCCGGCTTTTCCCCTTCGAGGCGCTGTGTTTCGGGATCGCGCTGACCCTGGCTGCCGAGTTGTATCTCGCTTTGTCGGTGAATATCCTGACGGCGGTGCTGGGCTTGACCGTCATCACCGGCTACCTCTTTTTGTACACGCCTTTGAAGACGCGGACCTCGCTTTGTACGGCCGTCGGCGCCTTTCCGGGTGCGATGCCGCCGCTGATGGGTTGGACGGCAGCTCGCGGCGAAATCGACGTCGCGGCCCTGGTGTTGTTTGCGATTTTGTTCCTGTGGCAGTTTCCGCATTTTCTCGCCATCGCGTGGATGTATCGTGAAGACTACGGGCGTGCAGGTATTCGCATGTTGCCCGTGGTCGAACCCGATGGCCGGGTGACGGGACAGCAAATCATTCTCTACGCGTTGATGCTCCTGCCGGTGAGTTTGCTGCCGGCTTTCCTGGGAATCTCGGGCAGGTTCTATCTCATCGCCGCCCTGACGCTCGGTCTGTTGTTCCTTGGCACCAGTATTCGCGCCGCGCTTTCAAAATCGAATCAGCATGCCCGCCAATTATTGCTGGCTTCAGTGCTGTACTTGCCGTTGTTGTTCGGGGTGATGGTCTTGAATAGGTGAATAGGCGATAGGTCCTATAGGACTTATGTGACCTATACACTTTCTTTAAAGGAGATATTCGATGGGACGTGTTCTTGGACTAGCCATCTGGATCATAACGCTCGCCTCGGTGGGGATGTTTGTTACCAAGCACTGGTGGTTTCCCGAATCCATCTCTGAGCATGGCCCGCTCGTCGACCGCCAGTTCACGATCACGATCGTGGTGTGCGGCATCGCGTTCACCGCGGCGCAGGTCGGACTGGGTTGGGTGGTGTGGAAGTATCGCGATACAAGCAGCGCGCTTCGCGCCACGTATTCGCATGGAAACAACCGGCTCGAAGTCGTTTGGACCGTGGTGACCGCGGTTATCTTCATCAGCCTCGCCGTCATGGGACAGAGAGTCTGGGCGTCGCTTCACCTGCACGCAGCGCCGGTCGGGTCCTATACGATCGAAGTTGTTGCCCAGCAATTCAGTTGGAATTTTCACTACCATGGTAAGGACGGCGCTTTCGGCCGCACCGATCCAAAGTTGATAGATGACTCTGCTCTGAACTATGTCGGTCTGGATGATACTGATCCAAATGCCAAGGACGATTCCGTCGTCTCGACTCTGGTGGTCCCGGTAAACCGTCCGGTTGAACTGATCCTGAAATCGAAGGACGTAACGCACAGCTTCTTTGTGCCGCAACTCCGGTTCAAGCAGGACTTGGTTCCGGGCATGGCCATTCCCGTCCACTTTACGGTCACCAAAACGGGCAAGTATGAGTTAGCCTGCGCCGAGCTGTGCGGAATGAATCACTACAAGATGAAATCCTACATGCTCGTTTTGCCGGAAAACGAGTTCAGCGAACTCGTGGCGCTGCCCCAGGACAAGTTCCAGGCCCGTAAGGACGAACTGCTGAACAAGTATCAACTACCGCAGTACTGAGTTTTGATTTTGCTTCTTTTCAGCTAGAGGAGAACATTGATGGCAGAAGCAACTCACGAAGTAGTGCATCGGCACGAACCGCCGACGAGTTTCATTCGCAAATATATCTTCAGTCTCGATCACAAAGTGATCGGCATCCAGTACATTCTGCTGGCGCTGACCGCGGTTGTGGTCGGACTGGTCATGTCGATATTGATGCGCATGAACTTGAGCTGGCCGGGAACGCATTGGCCCATCATGGGCACGCTGTTTCCGACGGGCGCGCCCGGTGGGATCATGAGCCCCGAGTTTTACCTCTCGTTAGTCACGATGCACGGAACCATAATGGTTTTCTTCGTGCTCACCACCGCGCCACAGGGCGGCTTCGGCAACTACTTTCTGCCGATTCAAATAGGCGCCGACGACATGGCGTTTCCCGTGCTGAACATGATGTCGTTCTGGATAACGTTCGTCGGCTTTGTGGTCTTGCTTTTGGCGATTTTCGCTGAAGGTAACGTCACGATTGGCGCATGGTTCTCTAAGCTGGGTGAGTCTTTTGCAGCGGGTAGCGGGACGGTCGGGCCGATTGGCGGATGGACCGGGTATCCGCCGTTGAGTGCGCTGGGTAAAGTCGCCGGGCCTGGGCAGGGCGCCGGCGTGAACCTTTGGATTATTAGTATCGCCATCTTCTGTGTCGGGTCTTTGCTGGGCGCTCTAAACTTCATCACTACCTTAATCAATATGCGCACGAAGGGCATGACCCTGATGCGCATGCCGTTGACCTGCTGGGCCTGGTTTACCACAGCGATACTGGCGTTGCTTTCGTTTCCGGTGTTGTTGGCTGGCGGCATTCTTCTGTTGCTGGATCGCGTGGCCGGCACGAGCTTCTTCATTCCGGGCGGCTTGTACGTCAGCGGCTCGCTGGTGCCGCTACACACCGGCGGCTCACCGCTTTTGTGGCAGCACTTGTTCTGGTTCTTTGGCCACCCCGAAGTTTACATCGCGATTCTGCCGGGCATGGGCGCGACGTCGCACATTCTTTCGACCTTTGCGCGCAAGCCGGTCTTTGGTTATCGCGCGATGGTGTTTGCGATCTTTGCGATCGGCATGCTGGGTTTTTTTGTCTGGGGCCATCACATGTTCATCAGCGGCATGAGTCCATACTCAGCCATTGCGTTTTCAGTCTTAACGCTTTCGATTGGCGTGCCTTCGGCCATTAAGACTTTTAATTGGTTGGGCACCCTCTGGGGCGCGAAGATTCGCTTTACCACGCCGATGCTGTTCGCGATCGGTTTCGTCTCGCTGTTCGTGGCCGGCGGAATCACCGGACTCGTGTTGGGTCAGACTTCGCTGGACTTTTTCTTTCACGACACCTACTTCGTGACGGCGCACTTCCATTTGGTGATGGGCGTCGCGTCAATCTTCGGAATGTTCGCAGCCACGTATTTCTGGTTCCCGAAAATGTTTGGCCGCATGATGAGCGAGAGCCTGGGTAAACTCCATTTCTGGGTCACTTTCATTGGCGTCTATGCCATCTTCGTTCCGTTCCACGCCATGGGCATGGTCGGCATGCCGCGTCGCTACGCGAATTTTGGCGAGTACGAGTTCTTAAAGAGTACGCACTCGCTGGTTCAGTTCGTGACCATCGCGGCGATCATTACAGCGGCCATCCAGATCGTGTTCTACTTCAACTTTTTCTGGAGCATGTTCAAGGGCAAGAAGGCCAGTGACAATCCCTGGGATGCGACGACGCTCGAATGGAGTACGGCCACGCCGCCCCCGCACGATAACTTCGCCGGAGTCGTGCCTGAGGTTTATCGCGGACCATACGAGTTCTCGGTGCCCGGCGCGGCGAAAGATTTCATCATGCAAACAGAACCTGAAGGAGACGGAGTTGCTCCAGGTTTAGGAGACGCAAGTGGGAATGGCGGTAACGGTGACAGGCACTGAGCGAGTAATCGACACCACTGTCGGCGGCGGGCCGCGTTTTCGCGGGGGCGACGGCTTTCCCAAGAACGGCGGCGGGCGACATGGTCCGGGTGGCGAGTCTCTGCGCTTCTCAGCCGATCGTTATCGCATCGGCGTTTGGGTAGCCATCGCCAGCATTCTGATGCTGTTTGTAGCGCTGACCAGCGCGTACATCGTGCGCTCAGCGTCGTCGAATGACTGGCAGCGGATCGCGATGCCAAAGGTGCTTTGGCTGAGCACCGCGCTGATTTTGATCAGCAGCGTTACGATGGAAGTCTCGCGGCGGTCTTTGAAACAGCAGCGTGATGCGGGTTATGGCCGTTGGTTGATGATTACGGTCGCTTTGGGGCTGGCATTTTTGGCGTCGCAGATTCTCGCCTGGCGACAACTCGTGCGCCAGGGAGTTTACATGGCCAGCAATCCGTACAACTCTTTCTTCTATCTGTTCACGGCGGCGCACGGTCTGCACTTGCTCGGCGGGATTCTGGCTTTGGGTTACTTACTGCTGCGCACGACCAGCAAGCGCAGCACGGTCGAAGGTGAGCTTCGACGCGCGGGCGCGGCCGACGCGGCCACGATCTACTGGCATTTCATGGATGGACTTTGGGTCGCTCTGTTTTTCCTTTTGTCCTTTTGGAAGTAAGACGTAACGCAAACTGTTAGTTTGCGTGTTTGAGTGATGATACCTCGGTTGTTTGTTTTGCGAGGCCCGCAAACTGACAGTTTGCGCTACAAACACTTTTGGAGGTGACCGGTGGCAACTGAAGCACAGGCTATTTCGAGCGATTGGGGCGGTGGTGCGCTGCCGTATCGCGTGGGCCACAGAAAGCTGGGCATGTGGCTCTTCATCATGTCCGATTCGCTCACGTTTTCCGCGCTGCTGATCGGCTACGCGTATGTGCGCGCGTCCAATGTCTGGCCGACCCCATTCAAGTTTTACCCCAGCATCATATTCTCGTCAGTCATGACGCTGGTGCTTTTGTCGTCCAGCTTGACGATGGTCATGGCGGTGTCCGCTTCTTCGCGCGGCCAACGGTCTAAGGCGCGCAAGTGGATTCTCGCCACTGCGTTGTTGGGCGCGACCTTTATTGTGTTGCACATGATCGAATGGCGCCATTTGATCTCTGAAGGGTTGACGCCGTTTCAATTGCCCGCTGAGTGGGCCGAGAAGTGGCCGGGCGCGACGCCGCTGTTCGGCGCGACTTTCTTTGGCATCACCGGCATGCACATGTTCCACGTTTTCAGCGGCTGTATTTACCTGCTGGTAGTTGCCGGCCGGGTCAACAAACTGAAACATGAAGATGTTGAGATCAGCGGACTGTACTGGCACTTTGTAGATCTGGTCTGGATGTTCGTGTTCCCGATGATTTACCTGCTGTCAATTGACATCACCAAGTAAGGGCCGGAGACTTTGGTCTGCGGCCTAACGGGAGATCGCCTACACAGATCGCGAGTCTGTGGCACTGTTGGAGGATCTGAAATGACTGGACATGCGATGGAAACCGAAGAGCATTTTGCCGGCAGCAACAGGCTGTTCTTTTCTGTTTGGGGCTGGTTGTTGTTGTTGACCGGCTTTGAGGTGTTTCTTGGCTACCTACATCTGCCGGTCATTTACATGCTGGTGATTTTGATGGGCGCTTCGATCATCAAAGCGGCGCTAATCGTGGCTTACTTCATGCACCTGCGTTTCGAACGCCTGCCCCTGGTCCTGACCATCGTACCGGCGCTGGTGATCTGTATCTGCTTGTTCCTGGTCTTTTTTCCGGACAGTTTTCGCGCCCGGCAACTGCGTTCTCCGGGACCACCGCAACCGGCTGCTGAAAAGCATTAGGATCTTAAGAATGGGCAAAGCGCACAAATCGTTGATCCGCTCGGTTGTGACGGTGTTAGCCGTCGCGGCATTGTTCGCGTTGTGCTCGGAATCGGCGCCGGCCCAGTGTGTAATGTGCCGGGCCTCGATCGGATCAAACAGCGCCTTCGCCCGAAACCTGAACATTGGGGTACTGGTATTGCTGGTGCCGCCGGTTTCAATGTTTTGCACGATCTTTGTTCTGGCTTATCGTCATCGCAGATCCGGCTGATAGACAAACGACGACGTGGCAGGACCGGAGACAGAAGTGGACGATCAAAGCCAGTTGCTGAATATCGACGTCGAAAAGCGCACCACCCGCGGACGCGCTTGTCCGCGCTGTGGCGGGAAAATAATTCCGTCGGAACGAGCAGTGTACCAGAACGCCGCTGATCCAAACGCCGTGTATCCGGTGTGGCAGTGCGAACGCTGCGGGTACGAAGAATTGGTCGAACGCCCAAAGCCGGCCGCAAAGAAACATTAAGGTAGCCCGACAAACTGAAGTTTGTCGGACACAAAAATGAAGCGCGAAGAATCACTACTGAATCTTATTTGCGTCATCGGCGCGGCGGGTTTTTTCGCTCTCATCGCGTACGATCTCTTCGCCGGCGGCAGTATCATCAGCACCGATGGACTGTTTTTTGTCGTCGTCCCGCTCGTGTTTGCCCTTTCATTCCTCGCCGTTCCGGGCATGGAGTTTTTGTCGCGCCGGCTGGAAAAGAGAGCCTCGGCCGGCGGCGGCTCCGGGCCTCAATTGGCCGCGGCAGGTGGTGGCTCGGCGTCGCGCTTGGCTGCGGGCGGCGGTCATAACATTCCGGCCCTGAAAGATGCTAGAGGAAGAGCGATGCCGCCGGACGTAAATCGCATGGTCGCTCAAATGAAAGGGTCCGCTGGGAAGGACAAAGATTAGCAACCTCAGAGGTCTCGGTTTGTTTCGACGCGATGATAACGAGGCTCGAGGAGCATTTCTAATTAATGACAGACTACTACTCGGTTCTCCCGCATCTTAATGCAACCCTGAACGCTTCGAGCTTTATCCTCTTATCAAGCGGCTATTACTTCATTCGGCGAAAGAGAGTACTGGCTCATCGCAACTGCCAGTTGGCTGCGTTGACGGCGTCAGTGCTGTTTTTAGTTTCTTATATCGTCTATCACGCCCACCATGGGACGACCAGATTTGCAGGGCAGGGAATTGCGCGGCCGATCTATTTCACGATCCTGACTACCCACACGGTCCTGGCGGTGGTGATTGTACCCTTCGTAATAATCACGGTGCGACGGGCCAAGCGTGGCGACTTTCTGCGGCACAAGGCGATTGCCCGCTGGACCTTGCCCATGTGGTTGTACGTGTCGATCACCGGCGTCCTGGTTTACTTGATGCTGTATCACCTTTATCCTTCACCATAGTCCTGATAGCAATTTCATACGCATGAACGGTAACGGAGACAGTTTCAACGCGGGAGTTTCATCTCCACCAAAGCCTCGCCGCGCATCTCTGCCGCTGATTATTGTGGCGGTGCTATTTATTGTGGTGCCGTTCCTGACCTGGTACGGCACCTGGTTTGGTCGAGATCTTTCGGACGAAGACATCGCTGCCTATCTGGCTGACGAAAAGAATCCGCGACACATACAGCATGCGTTGTCTCGGGTCGAACAGAAGATTGAGCGAGGAGATCCCACCGCGAAGAGGTTTTATCCGCAGATAATCGCGCTCACCAAAAGTCCGACCGGCGAAATTCGCAAGACCACCGCCTGGGTCATGGGTCAGGACAACAAGTCAGAAGAGTTTCACCAGGCGTTAATTAATCTACTCAATGACACCGAGCCACTCGTGCGCCGCAACGCCGCCTTGCAACTGGTGCGGTTTGGCGATGCTTCCGGTAGGCCAGAGTTGCGTGCGATGCTGCAATCGTTCGAAGCAAAAGCACCGATCGGTGGCAGCGTGGTAAGTCTCTTGTCTCAGGGCTCGAGGATCAAGGCCGGAGGTTTGCTGGCGAGAATTCGTGACCCGTCGAATGCGGTGCAGGAGTTTCGTTCATCGGTGGACGGGGCGATTGGCAAATTGGCGGTTAAGGAAGGAGAAACAGTTGCCGCGGGTCAGACCATCGCCTGGTTAACGCCCGACCGGGCAACTGTGACCGACGCGCTACAGGCGCTTGCCTACGTTGGTACAAAAGATGATTTGCCGGCACTAGAGTCGTGCGCCCAAGCAGACGCCAGTGCGGAAACGAGCCAGCAGGCAGCAGCGGCGGTCAAAGCGATTAAGAGTCGCGGGAATTAGCCTGCTGCGGCGGCTGCGGGCGGCTCAGGAGGCAAGTCCGGCAACACAATTCCGTGCACTGCTTCCCAATCATCGGTAGGAATCATCTCAATCGCATCCCATGGACAGCCGTCCAGGAATGCTCCATCGGGTCCTTTACTCGTACACTTCTGACACCCGATACAGAGATAGGGATCGACTTCGATACGGCCGAACGGTGGGTGATCCTCGTCCGCGATCCAGAACATGCAGGCATCAATCGGGCAGTATTCGATGCAAGCCGGTGAGCCGGCGCATCCGGTGCAGCAATCGGTGGTAATGGCGAGTATCCGCGGCCTCTTCTTGCGCTGCGCTTTACCGTCGCCGACTGACATCGGCCATTCCTTTTCTACAATGTCGAACACTATTGAGTCTCGCTCCCGATCCCTGAGTTGCTAGATACCGATCGCTCACACCTTAGCACACGGTCTCGGCTTCACTCAACGACTAATAAAACCGTCGTCGCCTTTGCGGACGATGAACCAATAGCGGAGAATGCTTGCGCCGAACTTGCCGCGGAGACGTCCAATGCGTACGGTGCAGTAACCCGACCAACCGGGGTTCCCCGGCGCGGGCAGCCCGGTTGTCGATAGGGAGGGCGTAGTAGGCTCAAGGTCGCAGGAAGAACACAACCTGAAAGAGACGCTGCTCAACATTGGCATAGCTGTCGCGATTCTCGGTGGTAGCTATGCCATCACTCACTGGTTCGCGCGCGCAATGTATGTGCGCTGCGGGTCATGCGCAACTCTGAACGCCAGACGGCGAAGAAATTGTCGCGAGTGCGGGCAGCAGCTTAAGTGAACTAAGATCGATCAATGGCGGGAGTTTTGGATCTTCGCATCAGGACCTGATCAATTAGCGGTATTGCGACGGCAACGAAAGGAATAATGTGAACTGGTCCCGTCGCGTGAAATACGAAAAGACCCAGGACGTAGAAAAGCAGTAGCGTTACAGAAATTATCCAGGCCATATTTATCGGGCTCCGATTTACTCAGTTTCTCTTATCAGTTCGCTCTCATTATTAACTCCGGTGGCCGGTATTATCCAATTGTCAGGCTGCCTTCAAGTTATCGGACACTTCTTTGGCCGCCCTCTGCCTGCGCCGAGTGACCACCAAAACGCCGGAAAAGATTAGTAGCGACGCAATCACGCTACGTGGACTCAGCGATTCGCCGAGAATCAGCGGCGCCAGCGCGAACGCAATCAGCGGCTGCAAGTAAATGTAAACCGCGACGGTACTCGGCGCAACGCGCGCCAGGGCCCACGCGTTCAAGTAGTAGGCGCCCGCAGTTGGCAGCAGGGCGATGTATAGAATCGCGAGCCACACTCTCCACGAAATACTACTTAGCGAAATGTGCGTCAGGCTGATGGCGGCGGCGGGAACCGTGACCACGCAACCGACGAGAAAAATCCAGGTAATCACGGTAAGCGCGTTGTATCGCTTGACCAGATCCTTTGACACGGCAATATAGGCCCCGTAGCAAAGCGAGTTCGAAACGATCAGCAAATCCCCGGCGCGAGTGGCGGAAGAAAACTGGGCCCGGCCCGGGCCGATGAGGTAAAGCACTCCGCTGGCTGCGAGCGCTATTCCCAGCAGGCGCCGCAGCGTGGCGCGATCTGTTCCCAGAATGACGCCTACCAGCAAGGTAAAGACTGGAATGGTAGTGCTCAGTAGAGTCGAGTTGATTGCCGTGGTTAGCGAAAGGCCTTTGGTGAACAATAATTGATTCAAGACCAGGCCGAGCATGCTCGAGGCGATGAGCAAAGGCCAATCGGCAGACTTGATCGTTTGCAGGCTGCCACTCATTCTCGCGAGGAACAGGAGCGCCAGCGAAGCTCCCGCGACCCGAAAGCCTACGAGGGCGACTGCCGGAATCGTGCGCAGGGCGATCTTGCCGACGATGGGCCAGGTCGCGAACAGGAGTTGTACCGCGATCAGCGCCAGATGCGGGGCCGCCGCGCTTTTGGATTTGAGGTTGCACAGCACGGTTACAGAACTTCAGCCACAAAAAAGATCGGGAATCATCCCGATCTGGAATAAGCGCAAGTTACTCTGTCAGTCGCTAGCTTAAGAAAAGATACAGCGGGTTCTCCATAATCTGTTTGAAGGTGCGCAGGAACTGCGCGCCGATGGCGCCATCAATGGCGCGGTGATCGCAGGACATCGTCACGCGCATCGTCTGCCTGATCACGATTGTGTTGTCCCTGGCGACTGGTCGCGGCGTCATGGCTCCCACGGCCAGAATCGCGCCCTCAGGCGGATTGATGACGGCGGTGAACTCGTCGATCCCAAACATTCCGAGGTTACTGATTGAGAAAGTCGCCCCGGTATATTCGTCAGGTTTGAGCTTGCGGGCCCGCGCACGTTCGGCCAGCTCCCTCACTTCACCGGCTATTTCCAGCAGCGATTTCGCATCGGCCGCGCGCACCACTGGCGTAATCAAACCGTTTTCCGTGGCAACGGCCACCCCGATGTCTGCATGTTCGTAGTATCGGATGGTCTTATCCTGAAACGAGGCGTTGACCTGCGGGTGCTGGATCAAAGCGGCCGCGGCGACCTTGATGATGATGTCGTTGACGCTAAGTTTAATATCGGGATATAGCTCGTTAATGGAGCGTCGCATGTCCGCGGCGCGATCCATGTCGATTTCGCTAGTCAGAAAGAAATGCGGCACGGGGCCCAACGAAGTCACCAGGCGTCGCGCGATTGTGCGACGCATCTCGCTCAGCGGTTCGTCACGATAAGTTGACGGACCATAGACGGCGCCTTTTTCTGCTGGCTGAGGTAAACTAATGGCGCGCAATCGTGGCGCAGTCGATGCGCTCGCTTGGTTGCTCGTTACCGCGGCTTCAATGTCGCGTTTGACGATGCGGCCGCCCGGACCGCTGCCTTGCAAAGATTTGAGATTGATGCCGGCTTCGGCGGCCATCCGCGCGGCGATTGGCGAGATCAATTGCCGGCCATCATCTCTTGAGGGTTGGGTTGCCGGCTCGCTCTCCTTGACGGAAACTGAGGGCTTGGAAGCTGGGCTTGCCGCTTCCTGCGCGGCTGGCTGAGACTCTTTCGCCGGCGCTGCTGATGCGGCCTCGGCCGCTTTCAGCAGAGCAGAGATGTCTTCGTCAGGTTCGCCAATGATCGCGATTGGCTGTCCGAGCGGCGCGCTTTCGCCTTCATTAATCAGAATCTTGCGCAGCACACCGTTCGACAACGCCTGCATTTCCATGGTCGCTTTGTCGGTGTCGATTTCGGCGAGCGGTTCGCCCATCGAAACCTTATCGCCCTCTTTTTTCAACCAGCGGGAAAGCTGCCCCTCTTCCATAGTGGGCGACAGCTTCGGCATTACGACTTGTGTGGCCATATTTGTTAGTGGTCAGCGGTTAGTTGTCAGTTGTCAGTTGTTAGTCGTCAGTTGTTAGTGGCATCTGCTGGTTCATGTTTTCAATCGCAGGTCATCAACTCTCGATTAGTGCGGAACAACTGACTACTGACAACTAACCACTGACTACAAATAAGCAACTGCTCGCACGGCGGCTATGACTTCTTTCACGTCTGGAACGGCTAGCCGCTCGAGGTTCTTAGCGTAGGGCATCGGCACATCGACGCCCGAGACACGCTTTACCGGCGCGTCGAGATAGTCAAAAGCTCGTTCATTGATCTCGGCGCTGATTTCAGCGCCTACGCCGGCGAACGGATGTGACTCTTCAGCAATAACTACCCGATTGGTTTTCTTCACTGACTCAACGATGGTGTTAATGTCGAGCGGTCGAATCGTCCGCGGATCGATTACCTCGCACGACAGGCCGTCCTTCGCGAGTTCTTCGGCGGCCTTGAGGGCCACCGGCACCATCAACGACCGCGCGACGATCGTAGCATCCGTGCCTTCGCGTTTCACTTCGGCGACGCCGAGCGGGATCGTGAAGTCTTCGTCTTCCGGCACTTCGCCCTTCATCCCGTACATGCGCTCCTGCTCGATGAAGATTACGGGATCGTCGTCGCGAATCGCGCTCTTCAAGAGTCCTTTGGCGTCTGCCGCCGTCGAAGGCATTACGACTTTCAGGCCAGGGAAGTAGGCGTACCAGGATTCGATCGCCTGCGAATGCTGCGAAGAAACCTGATAAGCCGAACCGCCCGGTCCACGAAACACGATCGGAATCTTGAACTGGCCGCCTGACATGTAAAGCATCTTGGCGGCGGAATTGATGATCTGATCGGTCGCCAGAATCGAGAAGTTGAACGTCATGAACTCGACGATTGGACGCAGGCCAACCATGGCCGCTCCCACACCGAGCCCGGTGAACCCAAGCTCAGTGATCGGCGTATCGATAACCCGCTTGGGTCCAAACTCCTCGAGCAAGCCCCGAGTCACTTTGTAAGCGCCCTGGTACTCGGCCACTTCTTCACCCATCAGAAAGACGCTGCCATCGCGGGCCAGCTCCTCGCGGAGGGCCTGGTTCAGAGCTTCGCGCATGGTCATTAGAGCCATCCGTTAATTCTCGATTGGATTTGCGTAGACGTTGGTGTACAACTCGCCAGGATCAGGTTCCGGACTCTCCTCGGCAAAGCGCACGGCGCGCTCGATCTCTGCTTTGACTTGCGCTTCGATTTCCGCAACGTCCTTATCGCTCAGAATGCCGTTCTCTTTCAAAGTCGCAGTGAAAGTCTTGATCGGATCGCGTTTCTGGTACTTCTCAATTTCGGCGCGCGTTCGATAGTTGCCCGGATCGGACATAGAGTGCCCCATGTAACGATACGTGCGCGCCTCAATCAGAGTGGGCAGGTAATTCTCTCTCGCTCGCTTAATCGCGCGCTGGGTCGCCCGGCGCATCGCCAGCACGTCCATCCCATCGACGAACTCGGAAGCCATTTCATAAGCACTAGCTTTCTCAGCCACATTCTGAAGTGACATTGCGCGGGCCAGGGAAGTCCCCATGCCGTACTGGTTGTTCTCGCAAATGTATATGCATGGCAGTCTCCACAGTTGCGCCAGGTTCATCGATTCGTGGAAGGCGCCTTGATTAACCGCGGCCTCGCCAAAGAAGCAAAGCGTGACATGATCGGTTTCCTTGTACTTGCTCGCGAATGCCACGCCCGTGGCGAGGGGAATCTGTGCGCCGACGATTGCATGGCCGCCGAGAAAGTTCACCCGCTTATCAAACAGGTGCATCGATCCGCCCTTGCCGTGTGAACAGCCGCTGGCTTTGCCATACAACTCAGCCATCACGGCCTCCGGCGAGATCCCCTTAGCGATGGCCTGCCCATGCTCTCGATAGCTGGTAATCACATAGTCATCATCGCGAAGCGCAGAGATGGCGCCCACCCCGACTGCTTCCTGGCCGATGTACAAATGACAGAACCCGCCGATCTTTCCGAGGCTGTAAGACTCGGCGCACTTCTCTTCAAAGCGCCGGATCAGCAGCATCTGATGAAAGATCTTCACCAGTGTCTCGCGATCTTCTTCAATTGCCGGAGATTGCCGTGGGGCGAGGGTTTCAGCGTCTGAAGGCGCGTCGAGAACTCCGGTTGCACCTCCCGCCGGAGTATTCGACTTTTCTCTTCGCTCGGTTGTTTGGCTGCTCATGTAAAGCGTGCCTGCTTAATGTGAATCGGCCAGCATGCCG
>JBGPWS010000197.1:0-8799 GCA_041492345.1 Pyrinomonadaceae bacterium
CCGGCGCTTTGCGGCGCATCACGATCACTGCTCCGACCATCAACGCATAAAAAACGAGATCCGCCGAGATGACATAATCGAGCAGTTGACCATAGACGTTTCCGTACTTGAACTCCCCCGGTTTCGCGCCGGCCGTCACCGTTCGCGGCAAGGTGAGAAACGAGGCCCACAGCCCCTGTGCTATGAGCGCGACCACCGGAACGTGGCGCGCGCTGAGAGTGCCGGCACGCTTGAAGAACAGACCATCACGAGCCATGGCGTAGTAAATGCGCGCCCCCGCCAAAATCAATCCGTTATTGCATCCGAAAGTTGAGATCATGATTGCGATGGCCATCAAGATCATACCGGGTTGACCAAAAGCTGCCTTCATCGTCTCGGTAGCGACGGTGTTGGGAGGTTTTTGCAAACCAGGAAGAGCGCCGAGAGGCAAAGTGACGATGTACGCAAGATTCGCGAGCAAGTAAAGCGCGACGACTGCGCCACAACCGATCAAAAGAGCGCGCGGTAAGTTGCGTCCCGGCTCGCGTACTTCGCTGCCGGTGAACGTAACATTGTTCCATGCCGACTGAGCGAACAGTGGGCCGACCATGGCAAGTCCCAACAGCATCACCAGCCACAATCCGTTAGTCGTCGCAAGTCCAGGTTGCACGGAACTGGGATTCCATCCAGCATTGGCCCAGGGGTTCCACCACGAAGACGCATGCGCGGCGCTGCCGTCGTTCCACCCAAGCAGGAGGCCAACCAGAATCAAGCCGATGAGAGCAGCCGTCTTGGTGAACGTAAAAGTATTTTGGATGAGTTTGCCTGTCTTCAATCCGCGCGTGTTCGTGAAAGTGAGAAGCAGTACCAGGAGGATCGCCACGAATTGCTGGGTCGAAAGACTCAGAGCGTAACTCCCGAGGTGGATGGGACGAATAAGATATATGTTCTCGGATACGCGGCCTGTCAGTACGCCCATGAAGTTGGCGAAGGCGACTGCGACTGCCGCGATGGTGCCGGTTTGCACGACGAAGAACAGCGACCAGCCGAAGAGAAAGCCGGTCGCAGGACCATAGGCTTCACGCAGAAACACGTATTGGCCACCCGCGCGCGGCATCATGGCTGCTAATTCCGCACAGCAAAGCGCGCCGGTGATGGTTAGCACTCCCGCGATTGCCCAGGCGGCCAGCAACCATCCGGGCGCCCCCACCAGTGCCGCGGATTTCGCGGAGACGATGAAGATGCCCGAGCCAATCATCGACCCGATTACGATCATCGTCGCATCGAGAAGACTGAGGCCGCGGACCAGCCGCACAGGTTCGCTGGATGTCTGCTCAGTCGAGTCCATAAGGCGTCATCCCTTCATTGATTTCGGTCGCAGAGCCTTCAGTCCACCTTCAAAACGCGCGGACGATATGTCAATCAATCCGAAAGATCAATCAAAAAAAATAAGCAGCCGAACGACGCTTTCTGCAACCGCGGGTTACGGTCAGCGTGTTGATTGTCTCCCTTCTCCCTCTGGGAGAAGGGCCGGGGAAGAGGGAAGTAGCGCGAACTGCCTTCGACACTAACGCCCTCTCCCCAACCCTCTCCCAAGGGGAGAGGGAGTCAATGAGCGTGTTGGCAACCTCGGGTCCTTCAACGAGTTCTAACCAGTCCTGTTGACTGATCAGCGCGTGATATACTCCAATTCGAAATTATGGCTGAGTTTATTTGTCGTTTAGGAACGCCGGCGGGCGAGATTGTGACGCGCACGGTCGAGGCGATGGCCGCGAACGAAGCGCGTGCGCGACTGGAGCGCGAAGGCTTCAAAGTTTTTGCGATCACGCCGCCAAAAGCCGAAGGCCTGACCGCGTTCACCAGAGCCACCGGACAGGCGCGCGCCCGGGTCAAGCCGAACGACTTCCTGCTTTTCAATCAGCAGCTCGCGGCGTTGCTGCGGGCGGGCATTCCCATTCTGCAGGCGATAACCATGCTAAGCCGGCGGGCCACGTCGGTGCGTTTGCGAACCGTGCTGGAAGAAGTCGAGGCGGCGATTCGTGGCGGCGCGGCGCTCTCGCAAGCTTTTGCTGCCCAGGGCGCAACGTTTCCGCGGATGTACACAGCTTCGATTTTAGCCGGTGAGCGTTCGGGCGCGCTTGACGAAGTGCTTTCGCGATATGTGACTTACATGCGGCGCTCAGTTGGTCTGCGACGAAAGATTCGCGGCGCCCTGGCGTATCCGGCGTTTCTGCTCGTGGCTTGTCTGGGCATGGTGATCTTTCTGACGACATTCGTCATACCGAGAATGTCCGATTTGTTCGCAGGCTTTGGCAACGATCTGCCGACCGTAACGCAGATCGTCCTCGGACTCTCTAATTGGTTAACCGGCAACGTGTTTTGGTTTGCACCATTGGTGATTATTGGCTCCGCGGCTATTTTCATCTGGTCGCGGACGCCTTCAGGCCGGCTGACGATTGACGCTTTTCTGCTGAGGGTGCCACTGGTGGGAAAGCTTTTGATTCAGATGTCGACGGCGCAGGCGGCGCGCTCGCTGGCGACGCTCCTGGCCGGCGGCATCACGCTGGTCGAGTCGTGGGAGATTGCGGCCGAATCGGTCACGAACCTGGAATTACGCCGGCGCAGTTCGGCGATACTGCCGTTGATTCGCGAAGGTCGATCGTTCACCGAAAGCCTGGAGACGGCCAATTGGATGCCTGAGCTGGCCATTGACATGATCGGGATCGGCGAACGCTCAGGCAGTTTGCGCGAAATGCTCGACGAGGTGGCTACCTTCTACGACGCTGAGTCAGAGGTGCGGTTAGAGCAGTTGACGACTACGCTTGAGCCTGCGATTCTGGTGGTGATGGGTGGCCTGGTCGTAATAATTCTGCTGGCGATCTATTTGCCCATCATTCAGTCGATTTCGAACGGGCCGATGATGAAACATTAGTGTGGCGCAAGTTGGCAACTTGCGCGTTGAGTTAGGGCAAACCCGAAGGAAAGCAAGTTAACAACTTGCGCTACAAGATGAAGCAATTCACCGAAGAACAGGTTGACACCCCGGCCGCTGATGCGATCAAGGGTGCCGCTCCGCCGTCAGGCGATAACCTGGCGCCACTGCCGGCGGCGACTGAGCCGCCGGAGATGCTACAAGCCAGAGAATTAGCGAGTCGTTACCGGCTGCCTTTCGTCAATCTGTTGCCACCGGATGGTGAATCTCCAATCGACTATTCGTTGCTGAGCGAGCTTCCGGTCGATTTGATGGTGCGGCATCAGTTTGTGCCGCTGCGGCGCGAAAACGGAAAGCTGCACATTGCGATGGCCGATCCAACTGACCTGGATCTGCTGGATGATTTAGCCGGAGCATTGCGCATGCGTTTGGTGCCGCATGTGGCCACCGCCGGCGCGATCGATGTTGTGTTGCGTAAGGGCGACGCCACGCAGCGCGTGTTGCAGGAAGCAGCTTCCGGTTTTCGCATTTCGCTGGTGCGCGAAACCGAGACCGGCGAGGAAGTTCTCGATCTCGACCGGTTGGCGACTGACAGCGAGATGTCGCCGATCATCAAACTGGTCGACACGATCATCTACAATGCGATGGAGTCGCGCGCCTCTGACATTCACATCGAAACCCGCGATACTGAGGTGCAGGTAAAGTACCGCATCGATGGCGCGCTGTACGCGAAGGTAGATCCGATCGATCTCGCTTATCACCAGACGCTAATCTCGCGCATCAAGGTCATGTCGGAACTCGACATCGCCGAGCGCCGCGTGCCGCAGGATGGCCGTTTTCGGGTGCGCTACAAAGGACGCAATGTTGATTTCCGCGTTTCGATCATGCCGACCGTGCACGGCGAAGACGCGGTGATTCGTATTCTTGACAAGGAACAAATCAACGAAGAGTTTCGCAATCTGGATCTAAACGTAGTCGGATTCGATCCGGATGATCTAAGAAAGTTTCGCCGCTACATCGCCGAGCCTTACGGCATGGTGCTCGTGACCGGTCCGACCGGTTCGGGAAAAACGACCACGCTATATGCTGCCCTCAACGAAATCCGAAACGAAGAAGACAAGATCATTACGATCGAAGACCCGGTCGAATATCAGTTGCACGGCATCACGCAGATTCCGGTGAACGAGAAGAAAGGGTTGACGTTCGCGCGCGGGTTGCGTTCAATTCTGCGCCACGACCCGGACAAGATCATGGTCGGTGAGATTCGCGACGAAGAGACGGCGCAGATCGCTATTCAGTCTGCCCTGACGGGACACCTCGTTTTCACGACCGTGCACGCGAACAACGTCATCGACGTCATTGGTCGCTTCCTGAACATGGGCGTCGAGCCCTACAACTTTGTTTCGTCTTTGAATTGCGTGCTGGCTCAGCGTTTGATCCGGATACTTTGTCCGATTTGCCGCCGTGCTTTCCATCCTTCCGACACCGAACTGCTTGAATCCGGCCTGCGACCGGAAGAGCACCGCGGAAGTGTCTTTTATGGAAACGTGGGTTGCGATGCGTGTAATCACACGGGCTATCGCGGCCGCACCGCGATTCATGAACTGCTCGATCTCAGCGACAACATTCGCGAGATGATCGTCGAGCGACGGCCTGGCTCAGAAGTGCGGCGCGCAGCCGAGGCCGAAGGCCTGACCAGCTTGCGCGAATCCGCCCTGAAGAAGGTCTTTTCCGGCGTTTCGACCCTGCATGAAATTAATCGCGTCACCTTTGTCGAGGAAGTGAATCTAAGCGGCCGGCGCTAGGCAAGAGACCTCCTCTAAGGGTAAGATGCTGCACTGGTCTTTCGGTCTCCTGCCCCCCTTAAAATAGGCCTGCTTTTCTGTTAGACTGCTTGAGTTTTTGGCATTGCGGAACTGGTTCAGGCTGTTCGCGTGTAATGAGCAAGACGCCCGGACTTTTCGGGCCACTTTTCAGGGCTGTTCGTTCCGAAAGGGTTCAATTATGAAATCAAGAAACCGTTGGCACTCGATCGTCGCGCTGGTCATCGTCACCTGCTTGCTGGCCGTGCCGGTGAGCGCTCTTGGGAAAAAGGGAAAAGACAACTTCAATCGCGGGATGAAGTACGAGCTGGCGCAGCAATGGGAGAAAGCCGCGCAGGAGTTCATTCTGGCAGTCGCCGCGGATCCATCGAACGTGGATTATCAACTCCACTATCGTCGCGCCATCTTCAATGCTTCGCAGACGTTCATGCAGCAGGGGCGCTCGCTGGCGGAGCAACGCGACTATGTCGGTGCTTACAACGCGTTTCGCCAGGCCTTCGGTTACGATCCGGTAAACCAGTTGGCGGTTTCAGAAATGGAACGGATGGTGCGCCTTCAGGAAGTCAAAGAAGGGAAGACATCGCCGGCTGGTCGAGGTGACGGAGCCTTGAAACCGGCGCAACCTGACGGCGCCGGAACTCCGGCCGCGACTTCGACGGCACGCCCTCAAGACACCGCCATCTCGACACCACAAGAGATACCACGCGTGATTCTTTTCAATGGCGATCTAAAGCAATTCATTCGCATGATGGCCGACCAATTGAATCTCAACGTGATCTTTGATCGGCAGTCCTTCGCCACGCCCCGAAATATCGATGTCAGTCTGCGCGACGTGACGACTGCAAAGGCGATGGACTACATCTTTTTGCAGGAGAATCTGTTCTTTCAAAAACTGGATCGTCGCACCATTCTGGTCGCCGATCAGGGTCGCCGCCAGCAGTACCAGCAACTGGTCGTGCGCACGTTCTATATTTCAAACTCGGATCCTGACAAGGCAAAGGCGCTGATTAGTCAGGCCTTGCCGGCATCCGTAGGACGGCCGCAATCGATCGTGGTTTCTGACAAAGACACGAACAGTTTGACGGTCCGCGATACGGCTGAAAACGTAAAGTTGATCGGTGATCTGCTGCAAAGCATCGATAAGGATCGCGCCGAAGTCGTGATGGATGTGAACATCTACGAAGTGTCCCGATCCAGCTTGCTGCAATTGGGAAATCAGATGGGAAGCGGCACATTCAATCTGGGTGGGTCGCCCGGGTTGGCGGTTCTCACATCAAACGGAACGACGAGTACGGGGAGCCCGGGCGTGGATTTGAGGAGCATAGTGGGCCTCACTCCTACCGGGGCAGCGGCGGCCCTGTTGATTCCGCCCTCGGTACTCACTGCTTTTCAGAGCAAGAACAACTCCAAGTTGCTCGCTTCGACCCAGATTCACGCGTTCAACAACGAAGAGTCCACTGCCCGCATCGGCCAGCGAGTACCAGTGCAGACGGCGCAACAGTATCCGTTTGGCGTCCAAACCGGAACGACAACCACTCCCAACACTGGATTTCCTTCGGGTGGCTTTCCGGTAATCAACTACGAGCCCACGGGTCTGACTCTGAACTTTACGCCGCAGGTTTTTCCCAATCTCGACGTGCAGGTCAAGATGAAGATTGAGTCGAAGGATGTAAGCGGAGCCAGCTCGCTGACGCCGACCTTCACCGAACGCACTATCACTGGCACCGCGCGGATCCAGAACAACCGCACGATGATGCTGGCGAGCGTGACGCAAGACGTGCAATCGAATGGACGCCAGGGGCTGCCGATCCTCAGCGGGATTCCTATTCTTGGTCGACTCTTCACTTCGCCGACCAGGGATAACCGGCAAGTAGACATTGTCATCGCCGTGACACCGCGGGTACTGCGCGCGCCGGCCGTGACGCCGCGCGACGAAGAGATGAGACCCAGCGGGACGCTGACCTCGCCCACCACGGGATCGATCGCCCTGATGCTGCAAGAAACCGAACGCGAAGAGCAGATTGCTGCCGCGCGGAGAATTCCAAAGGATGTCACGCTGCAATTGCCCGATGCGCCGGCAACTTATGAGCCAGCGCCGAAGGCGCTCGCCTCCGATCAGTCGAGCGCTGATGCCAGTAAGGCAGGTAATACCGTGGCCGCGCAAGTCGCGTCGGTCTCGCAGAGTAATAGCGTGGCGCCGCCGCAAACACAGACCGCCGCTTTAACAGCGCCAGCCAAACAAGACGAAGTTGCCGGCCCAACCGATCCGGCAATGCCTCAGCCAAAAGCGTTGACTACCACCTCTCAAAGTGAGGCGGCGGTGCCACAGAAGATGGATGTGGCCGGCGCGCTCAAGAGTATCGTGTCGCCAACCACTGCCGTCACCGGAACTGCAGCCAGCACGAAGCAGGACGTAACGGTGAGCCCGGCCATCGAACAACTTGCTCCAAAGAGCGATAAGACCGACACGAGCGCCAAGGCTAACGAGTCAGCATCTGGCATTGTCGAGTTGAGTCTTTCTCCTGAGCAAAGCGAAATGCGGGTGGGCGAGAAGCGGCAACTCGCGTTGGCGGTAAGAACGGGCGCGCCGCTGGGACTCGCGGTAGTGACCCTTCGTTTCGATCCGCACGTGATCAAAGTCAACTCTGTTACCGCGGGCAGCATCTTCGCGAATGCGAAGACCGCGCCGGCTTTGACACAGTCGATAGATCAGAACGGGATGTTGCTGGTTTCATTAGCGCCGGCCGCTGGCTCGCCCGTTAATGGCGAAGGCGCCCTGCTCAACATTGAATTCGAAGCCATCGCAGCCGGTGACAGCTTGCTGGCTTTTGATCTGGCGAACGTGCACCTGGTAGCGAGCGATGGCCGTAATATTCTGCTTCAGGTCGAGCCAGTTAAGTTGACGGTGAAGTAGTGAAGAGGAAGAGAGGCGGAGACATGGAGACTCGGAGACGCGGTGAAATCTTTTTCTCTGCGTCTCCGCGTCTCTGCGTCTCCGCGTCTCATCAGGGCTTCTCGCTGATCGAGTTGGTGATCACGATAACTGTGCTCGCGATTCTCACGCTTGGCACAGTTCCTCTCGCCCAGGTAACGGTCAAGCGACAGAAAGAGCAGGAACTGCGCGAGGCTTTGCGCGGAATGCGCGAGGCGATCGATCAGTTTCACCGGGAGGCTTTGGCCGGAGCGCAAATGCAAGCTAATCAACAGCCCGGCCAGACGACAACGCCCAATCAACCCAATCCAAACCAGCAAAATCAGCCGGCGAATATATTCGCCGATCCGCGCGTCCGGGTCGCTATCACCGACCAGACAATTTTTACGACTGAAAATCTTGATCGCTATCCGCCTGATCTGGACACGCTCGTCAAAGGCGTCAGCGTACTGCCGATAACCGCCGGGGGCCTGGGCAGACGCGGCAATCAGAACGTCACCGCGCTTGAGGCGTCCACTGAAGAGTCAACGATTCCGAAGACAAAAGTTTATCTTCGCCGGATCCCGGTCGATCCAATGACCGGCAAAGCCGAGTGGGAGTTTCGCTCTTGTTACGATTCTTCGGATTCAACTTCCTGGGGTGGTGAAAACATTTTCGACGTCCACTCGAAGTCGGAAGGCAAGGCATTGAATGGAGAGAAGTACAGTGACTGGTAAGAACAGAAGGCAGAAGGCAGTAAGCAGTAAGCAGAAAGTCCGCGGCCGCAGTCTGCTGCCTACTGCCGCCTGCCTACTGCCTTCTAATTCCCGAGGTTTCACCTTGCTCGAACTGATGATCGTCATTTCGATCATCATCATTCTGGCGTCCGTAGCGTTGCCGCAATATCAAAAGACGATCATGCATGCGCGCGAGACGGTTTTGCGCGACGACCTTTTTAAGATGCGGTCGCTACTCGATCAGTACGCGGCAGACAAAGGCAAACTACCGCAATCGCTCGATGATCTCGTCACTGAGCACTACTTGCGCGACATCCCGAAAGATCCGATTACCGACAACAAGGAGTGGACGGTAGTGACCGGCGAAGATCCTTATTCGACTGAGGGATCGAGCGGAGTTACCGACGTGCACAGTTC